>CAMIVR010000158.1 GCA_946402065.1 uncultured Brevibacillus sp.
GTTGGCTAGTGATTTATTACTATAAAACGCTTCGCTGTTCAGTTTTCAAAGAACATAACAAGAACTTAATTTTAATTCATCAGCCGTCTTTAGTCAATGTTTTTCTAATTAACTTGCGGCGACTTTTAAAATATAGCATACAGCGTTTAGTGTAGTCAATACTTTTTTCAAAAAAATTTATTCAAGTTGATTGCAACCTTTATACCTTACCATAAGTATCCCGTTTTTTTCAAATAAAAAATCTTGGTGTATTATCCGTCCAATAGCGAAAACCGCAACAAAATAAAACGATCCGAAAGAACAAGAACGGGGACATGATAAAATCTGTCCCCTAGCCTCCTAACCTAACCAAAGCTCAAATCACTCTCACAATGGAGAGATGTCTCTCCTCAACCAAATTAATGATTTTCCCATTTCTTTCAACAAGTGGACGAGTCGGATTGTTGCGATCTGTAAAAACAATTTTTGCAAAAGACCCATCACTCAACTCTACGACCGTCCCATTGGAAAACTGCGTGATCCCGTTAACAAAGGTATGCACAATGGCCGGATCCAGCTTGCCGAAGCTGTCCTGTATGAGCTGTTCGGCAACAAGGTAAGGTGAAACAGCTTTTTTATAAATTCGATCGGAGCACATCGCATGATAGACGTCAGCCACTGCTACAATTTTACTGTAGAGATGAAGCTTATTTCCCGTTACTCCCATCGGATACCCCGAACCGTCTTCTCGTTCATGATGCTGTAAAGCAGCCAGCGCGACTCCTTCATTGAGACCAGGCGAATTCTTGATGATTTGATAGCCGTAAATCGTATGCTTCTTCATTTCCTCGAATTCAGCATCCGTTAATTTCCCCGGCTTCAACAAAATTTTGCGATCGATCTTTGTCTTTCCGACATCGAGCAATGTCCCGGCAAGGGCAATCTGCATCCACTCTTTTTCAGGAATCTTCATCCATTTCGCAATCATAAACGAGAGCATTCCCACTGCAACCGAGTGGTCGTAAATATAACTGTCTACATTCGAGGCATTGCGCAAAGCCAAAAATATATTCGGCTGCTCCTGCACCTTCTGGAGAATCGGTGAAATCGCACTTCTCACTTCCAGTACAGGGATACTTTGCCCCCCTTGAACTTTCAACAAATGATTTTTCAGCGAAGAAACAGCCTTATCGTATTTATGTTCAAAGTCCTGCTTCGCTCCCGCCCCGCTCCCGGAGCTTTTTTCTTCTTTGCTTTGATCACCTTCAGTCCGGTCTTCCTTTTTATCCGATTTCAGGGCATCTTCCTCAAGGTTTACTTCTTCGATGAGAAACGCCTCTAGTATTTCCCGTTCTCTTTCATAAAGAGGAGTTCCCTTTTGAAACAGCAGCCCACCAAGGGAAGTGTGCACTTCCTCTGCCAATTTTGCTCCATAAGGGATATTTGAAACAGCAAAGATGGGCATTTTTACCCTCCCACAAATAGGTATTTATTAATTTTAATACTACTCTTTTCCCGTATATGTGACAATACGAAACCCTTTTCGCTTCCTGATTTGAAAATAGCTCGGCCACAGGAAAGGAAAATCCCCTCCAAGTCAACGGCAGGGGATCTGTCAACTCAGAAGGGATACGAGCAAAACAGTGGTTTACTCCTCTTGTTCGCCTTCATCTGCGGGCGAATTATGCTCAGGCAAATCGCCTTCGTCTTCATGGTGGCTGGCTGCTTCATCGCTCATCGCCACTTTTGCAACAGAAACAACTTCTTCATCTTCTGCCACCCGGATCAGCTTAACCCCTTGGGTATAACGACCCATCACAGAAATGCCCTTGATCTCCAGGCGAATAATAATTCCTGATGAGGTAATAATCATGAGATCTTCGTCAGGCTCGACAACCTTCAGGCCGACGACATTGCCGCTGCGGTCAGTGACATTATGTGTCTTGATTCCTTTTCCTCCGCGTGATTGCAAACGGTATTCGGAAATCGGCGTGCGTTTTCCGTAGCCGTTTGCCGTTACGATGAGGACGTCGGCATTTTCCTTCACGACATCCATATCAATCACATCATCGTCATCATCCAGGGTAATCCCTTTTACCCCTGTGGCATTGCGGCCGATCGTCCGGACATCGTTTTCCTTGTAGCGGACAGACATCCCTTTTTTCGTGCCCATGATGATTTCCTGTTCGCCATCGGTTAACCGAACGCCGATCAGCTCGTCATCCTCCCGCAAGTTAATTGCGATCAAGCCAATTTTTCTAATGTTTTCGAAGGAAGAGAGCTCGGTCTTTTTAATAACACCCTTTTTCGTCGCGAAAAACAGGAACCGATCCTCGCTGAAATCTTGAACAGGGATGACGGCATTTACCCGCTCGCCTTTTTCGATCTGAATCAAATTGATAATCGGGGTGCCTTTGGCCGTTCGATTGAGGTCCGGAATTTCGTAACACTTGAGACGGTATACTTTTCCCTTATTGGTAAAGAACAAGATATAGTCGTGCGAGCTGGTAATGTGCAGATGCTCGACAAAATCGTCATCCTTCGTGCCGATTCCCTGGATGCCCCGTCCGCCGCGTTTTTGGCTGCGGTACGTAGACACCGGCAAACGCTTGATGTATCCGGAATGAGTCAGAGTAATGACGACATCCTCCACCGGAATCAGGTCTGCATCTTCAATGCTATCCTCGTCAAACGTAATTTCAGTCCGGCGCTCGTCGGCGAACTTGGTGCGAATTTCTTCCAGCTCTTCCCGGATGATGGCGTAGATTCTGCCTTCATCGGCGAGAATAGCCTTGTATTCGGCGATTTTTGCCAGCAGCTCCTGGTATTCGTTTTCGATCTTCTCTCGTTCCAAACCGGTGAGACGCTGCAGGCGCATATCCAGGATCGCCTGGGCTTGGTCATGGCTCAAGCCATAGCGAGACATCAACCCTTCACGCGCTTCCTCGCCCGTCTGCGAGGCACGGATGAGGCTGATGATCTCATCGATATGATCAAGTGCAATCCGTAAGCCCTCCAAGATGTGGGCACGCGCCTCCGCTTGTCTTAAATCGTACTCAGTCCGCTTACGGACAATTTCTCGTTGATGCTCGAGATAGTAGTAAATCATGTCGCGCAAATTCAGGACGCGCGGTCTGCCGTTAACCAAGGCAAGCATATTGACGCCAAAGGTGCTCTGCATTTGCGTATGCTTGAATAAATTATTCAAGACGACCTTGGGGATGACATCGCGTCTTAATTCCATGACAATCCGCATACCGGTCCGGTCTGATTCATCCCGCAGATCGGTAATGCCGTCGATTTTCTTTTCACGGACCAACTCGGCGATTTTTTCCACCAGGCGGGCTTTGTTCACCTGGTACGGAATTTCCGTTACAATAATACGGGCTTTGCCGTTATTTTCTTCGATCAAGGTCTTCGCGCGCATAATAATCGAGCCTCTGCCCGTTTCATACGCTCTGCGGATCCCGCTGACGCCGAGAATTTCTCCGGCAGTCGGGAAGTCCGGACCTTTAATGATTTTCATCAGTTCGCCCGTCGTAATTTCCGGGTGATCGATCATCGCCGTGACGCCGTCGATGACTTCTCCCAGATTATGCGGAGGAATGTTCGTCGCCATCCCGACGGCAATCCCGCCCGAACCGTTTACCAACAAATTCGGGAAGCGCGAAGGCAGTACGACTGGCTCCTTTTCCCGGCCATCGTAGTTGGGGACGAAATCAACCGTCTCTTTATCGATATCCCGCAGCAAATCGGGGGCTAGCCTGGACAGGCGCGCTTCCGTATAACGCATGGCGGCAGCCGGGTCTCCGTCTACTGAACCGAAGTTCCCTTGTCCGTCCACCATGAGATAGCGCGTATTGAAGTCCTGGGCAAGTCTGACCATCGCTTCATAGATGGCGGCATCCCCATGCGGATGGTACTTGGCCATTACTTCACCGACGACATTAGCCGATTTTCGAAAACCTTTGTCCGGCGTCAAGCCCATCTCGTGCATCGCATACAAAATACGGCGATGGACTGGCTTTAAACCATCACGGACGTCAGGCAAGGCGCGACTGACAATGACACTCATCGCGTAGCTTATAAACGAATCACGCATTTCTTGACTTAAATTTATTTTGGGAAACCGAGATGTTTCTTCTGCCATAAAGGATAAACCTCCAACTGGTTTTCGCAATATACAATTATACCACATATTTTGATACCGCGTCCAAAATCGGCAAATGCCCGTGAACGCTTTGACGTACCCAAACCTATCATAGAGAAGAGACTCGACCATCAACCAAGTGCATCGTGATACACCACATTTGAAGATCGAGTCTCAATCGCTGTTTTTAGAAAACGCGGCTTCACAAAAGCTCAGGTGAAGCGATGTTGCCCTTCTGTCGAGCAACAATGTGTATATATTTCTAATCGACGAAAAATCGCTTAGCCGGATTATATATCCAAATCGCGTACATGTTTGGAGTAGGCTTCAATAAACTCACGACGCGGCTCTACTTCTTCACCCATCAAGGTTTCAAACACCATGTCGGCATCCATTGCGTCCTCGAGATCGACCTGAAGCAGTGTGCGAACTGTCGGATCCATCGTCGTCTCCCAAAGCTGATCGGCATTCATCTCGCCCAATCCTTTATAGCGCTGAACACTTGGCTTTGGTGTCGGCTTCAGTGTCTCGAGAATTTTATCCCGCTGTTGATCGTTGTAAGCGTAGTGGATCTGTTTGCCTTGCTTGATACTGTACAGCGGCGGCTGGGCAATATAGACGTAGCCATTCTCGATCAGGGACCGCATGTACCGGTAGAAGAACGTCAGCAATAGCGTTCGGATGTGCGAACCGTCGACGTCGGCATCGGTCATGATCACGATCTTGTGGTACCGCGCGCGGGCGAGATCAAATTCTTCGCCAACTCCGGTGCCCAGTGCCGTAATGATGGTGCGAATCTCGTTATTGGCGAGAATCTTATCGAGACGAGACTTTTCCACGTTTAAAATTTTTCCGCGCAGCGGCAAAATCGCCTGGAAGTGGCGGTCTCGCCCCATTTTCGCCGAACCGCCCGCGGAGTCCCCCTCGACGATGAAGAGCTCGCTCTCGGACGCGTCCTTGGACGAACAGTCCGCCAGTTTTCCCGGCAAGGCACTGACTTCCAGGGCATTTTTTCTCCGCGTCAATTCACGCGCCTTCCGCGCTGCTTCACGAGCGCGTGCCGCCATCAACGCCTTTTCGACAACCTTCTTGGCAACGGCCGGGTTTTCCTCCATAAAGCTGATAAACCGCTCTCCAAAAATGGAATCGGTAATGCTGCGAGCTTCTGAGTTGCCCAATTTCGTTTTTGTTTGGCCTTCAAACTGAGGCTCAGGAATTTTCACGGAAATAATCGCTGTAATTCCTTCCCGGACGTCGTCCCCGGAGAGATTCGCGTCTTTTTCCTTGAGAAAGTTAAATTTGCGGCTGTAGTCGTTAATAACGCGGGTTAGCGCGGTTTTAAACCCGGCCTCGTGCGTACCGCCTTCATGTGTATTGATATTGTTGGCAAACGAGTAAATATTGCTGACGTAGCTATCGTTATACTGGATCGCTACCTCGACGATCACTCCGTCTCTTTCCCCTTCGCAGTAAATCACTTCATCGTGCAGCTTGCCGCGATTTTTGTTCAGGTATTCAACGAACGAGATAATCCCGCCTTCGTAGTAAAACTCTTCCGTTTTTTCCTGATCCGGACGCAAGTCATGCAAGGTAATCCGCAAGCCCTTGTTCAGAAAAGCGAGCTCGCGAATCCGTTTTTGCAAAATCTCGTATTCAAATACTGTCGTTTCGGTAAAAATTTCCGGGTCAGGCTTAAAGGAAACCTTCGTACCGGTCTCCTCCGTCTGTCCGACGATGGCCAAATCCGCATCCGGAACGCCGACATGGAACTTCATCCGGTAGATGCTGCCGTTCTGCTTGACTTCGACCTCCATCCATTCGGACAGTGCGTTCACGACGGAGCTGCCAACCCCGTGCAAACCACCGGAAACCTTATACCCGCCGCCGCCGAATTTACCGCCGGCATGCAAGACAGTAAGGACGGTCTCGACTGTCGATTTTCCCGTTTTCTCATGGATCCCGGTGGGAATACCCCGTCCGTTATCCGTCACCGTTATGGAGTTATCCGGATTTATATATACATGAATGTCGTCGCAATACCCGGCCAACGCTTCGTCAATGGCGTTGTCAACGATTTCCCAGACAAGGTGATGCAGCCCACGGCCACTTGTTGAACCGATGTACATCCCCGGGCGTTTGCGAACGGCTTCCAATCCTTCTAAAACCTGTATCTGACTAGCATCATAGCTATTTTCTTTTGCATTAAGTTGTTCCACTACTCTGTCAACTCCTCGATTTCAGTTTGTACAGAAGGGAATTGATCCAAGCTGTTCACAAAATGAGCACGCCGCTTCAAAGTAAGCGAGGAAATTGGTGAACAGTAAATCGCGTCTTTGGTGACGACATACGATTTGGTCTCTTCCACATGCTCATCGATCAGACGGTTGCTTTTTCGCGCCTGATCAATGAACTTTTTTGTTATTTTCGAAGTGTTCACAGCCTGATGATCGAGAATGGAAATAACTTCTTTTGTGCTCACAACAGTATCTCCACCAATGTGAATAAACATGCCTCAACACCTTAACCTTCCGAGGAAATTTTCCCTTCTCGCACATAGTGACGCGCCGCTTGCCGAATTACCTGATGTTTTAAGCCTTCCACACCAGTAGAACTTACAAACGTCTGAACTTTATTCTGTATGGTTTCAAGCAACAGTGTCTGTCGATGCTCGTCAAGCTCAGACAGGACATCGTCGAGCAGCAGGACCGGGTATTCCCCGACTTCCTCCTTGATCAATTCAATCTCCGCCAGCTTCAGCGACAGAGCAGACGTTCGCTGCTGCCCCTGGGAACCGTACGTTTGTACATCTATGCCGTTAATTTGCAAGGAAAAGTCGTCGCGGTGCGGACCGATCAATGTACTGCCGCGCAGCTTCTCTTTTTCAAAACTTTTTTCAAAAGCGTCCAGCAAAGATTCCACAGCCTGATTCGCATCCATCTCGGGTACAACCGGTGTGGTGTTTTCGTAATGCAGCGAAAGCACCTCTTTTCCATCTGTTATCCCGGCGTGAATGTTCATCGCCCACGTCTCCAGTTTGCGAATATACTCAAAACGCTTACGTAACAATTTTACCGCTAATTCGGCAAGTTGGGTATTCCAAATTGAAATCATCTCTACGGAATGGGTTTTTCTGGCCATAATATCCTTCAACAACTGGTTTCGCTGGGCCAAAACCTTGTTGTACTGGCTCAAATTATGCAGATACGGCCGGGAAACCTGGCCGATCTCCATGTCAATAAAGCGGCGGCGTTGCGCCGGGGCTCCCTTTACGATGGCCAAGTCCTCAGGGGCAAACATCACGGCGTTCAGCGCGCCGATGTACTCGCTCAGCTTTTGCTGCTCCAATCCGTTTATTTTCGCCCTTTTTCCCTTTGCGGTCAATTGTATCTCTAAACGAACAGAACCGTAGCGTCGTTCCACTTCGCTACGGACTGTTGCATAATCGGCATTCCATGCTATTAATTCTTTATCGCGCGACGTACGATGCGATTTAGCCAGCGAAAGTAGATAAATGGACTCGAGTACATTCGTCTTCCCCTGGGCATTGTTGCCAATAAAGAGCTGAATTTGCCCGTCAAAGGTCAATGACAGCTCATCGTAATTCCGATAGTGTGAAAGCGCTAGGTTCCGCAAGTACAAGGAATGTGATCTCCTTTCAGCTCCGGATCACTTTAAACACGCCGTAGCCGCTGATGTCCACTTCATCTTCGGGATAGAGCTTGCGGCCTCGCCGGTTTTCCAACTCACCGTTCACTTTGATTGTCGCTTCCGCAAGAAAGGCCTTGGCCATTCCCCCTGTATCGATTAAACCAGCCAGCTTTAAAAATTGGCCGAGGGCAATGTAGTCTGTCTTGATTTCCACTGATTCGTGCATGGCAAAGCCCCTTTCCGTCAACGGAAAAACGATCGCATTCCGTTCTTCAGCAACAAAAATTAATACGTGCGTACAGGCAGGATGAGGTGCAGGATCCAGTCGTGTTCAGTCGGGCGAATCACAAACGGACTCATGGCACCGGTAAAGCTGACGCGAATTTCCCCGCTGTCCAGCGACCGCAGCGCCTCAATCATATATTTGGCATTAAACGATATTTTTAATTCTTCTCCATCCAGCGAGAGCGGGCGGACAATCTCCATTACTTTCCCGATTTCCGGGGCGTTGGAGGAGATTTCCACATTGCCGTCCGCCATCGTCAGCAGGCGCACGACGTTTGATTTTCCTTCTCTGCTGAGCAGCGAGGCGCGTTCAATGGATTGCAAAAAGTCTTTCGTGCTTACCACGACTTCCGTTTTGCTGCCTTGCGGGATAATCCGGGCGGTATCCGGATACGTTCCTTCCAATAGACGGGAATAGAACAAGATTTGCTTCGATTTCACCAGGATCTGGTTTTCCGAAACGACGATGTCGACCGAGGTTTGGTCGTCATCGAGAATTTTGATCAGCTCGTTACAGCTTTTTCCAGGGACGACGACGTTGTTGAACTGGAGCTCCTCTATACATTCTACCATAGCTGTGCGACCGGCGAGTCGATGACTGTCTGTCGAGACAAATTTTAACTGTCCTTGATCAAGCGACCACATAATACCTGTCAAAATCGGACGCATTTCGGAAGTAGATACGGCAAAAACGGTTTGACGCAGCATCGTCTTCAACAGATCGCTTTGGATCGAGAAGATTTTATCCTCTTCCAAGTGCGGGAGCTGTGGAAAATCGCCTGCATTCATCCCGTTAATCGTAAACTCGGCCTGTCCGGAACGAATCAGGGTAGCCAAACGTTCGTCTACAGATATTTGAATTTCTTCTCCTGACAACTTTCGCACAATCTCGCTAAAAATCCGTGCAGTTAACACAATGCTTCCCGGTTGAAAAACAGTGACACCCCATTCGCCAGCTTCTTCTGTCGGTATCAATACTTCAATCGAAACATCGGAATCACTTGCTGTTAGTGTGAGTCCTTCTTGTCCGGCTTTCAGCTTGATACCAGTCAGAATCGGAATGGTTGTTCGTGCCGAAACTGCTTTCGTGACATGAGAGACAGCCGTCAATAATTTGTCTCGCTTAACACTTACTTGCATCAGGTATACCTCCATTTTTCAAACAGACAGTTTTTTTGCAAAGGATTGTGCTATTTTGTCGATTCATGAATATCTTAATAGTTTAGATTAAAGAATACAGAAGTAGTACTAGGCGCTGTGGATTTGTGGATAATTGGGAATTGCAACGATAAAGATAGCCTATACACATGTTGATAAAGTGTGTATAGGCTTTTTTGTTATTCACACCTCTAGTTGCTTGCTTTTAGCCTTTCCACAAGCGATTGAATCGTCGTCTGCAGTTGTGGGTCGGTCGCCAAAAAGCGTGAAATTTTTTCATGGGCGTGAATCACTGTTGTATGGTCCCGCCCGCCGAATTCATCGCCGATTTTGGGCAGAGAGGCATCGGTCAGCTCTCGCGAGAGGTACATGGCGATCTGGCGCGGATACGCAACGGATTTGGTGCGTTTTTTTGCTTTGAAATCTTCCAGCTTCAGGCTGAAGGCTTCTCCAACTGCACGTTGGATATCGATGATCGTAATCACTCGCGGTTTGGATGAAGGAATAATGTCTTTGAGTGCTTCGGCAGCCAATTGGGTGTCAATATCGCGATTGATTAAGGAAGAATAGGCAACGACGCGTATGAGTGCCCCTTCCAGCTCACGGATGTTGCTGTCGATTTGATTGGCGATGTAAATCATCACTTCATTCGGAATATCCAGGTTGTCCGCCTTAGCCTTTTTCCGCAAAATTGCGATCCGCGTCTCTAAATCAGGCGGTTGGATATCAGTGATCAGGCCCCATTCGAAGCGGGAACGCAGGCGATCCTCAAGCGTCGGGATTTCCTTCGGCGGCCGGTCGGATGAAATGATGATTTGCTTGCTGGCCTCATGCAAGGCGTTAAATGTATGGAAAAATTCTTCTTGCGTCGATTCTTTTCCCGCTAAAAACTGGATGTCGTCTATGAGCAAAACGTCGACACTGCGATATTTGTTGCGGAATTCAACCGCTTTATTGTCACGAATGGAATTGATGAATTCATTCGTAAATTTCTCTGACGAGAGATAAACGACCTTGGCCATGGGATTATGCTGAATTACATAATGGCCGATGGCATGCATTAAGTGCGTCTTCCCCAAACCGACGCCACCGTAAATGAACAGGGGATTGTACGCTTTGGCCGGCGCTTCGGCAACTGCCAGCGAGGCTGCGTGTGCAAAACGGTTTCCCGATCCGATGACAAACGTATCAAATGTGTACTTTGGGTTTAAGATACTGGGTGGTTGATCATCGGCTGCGGCTGGTTGAACGGTAACTTTGACGCGAGGAATGGCAAATTCTTCATTCACTCCTGAGTCTGGCGTTTGTGGTACGACAAACTTTACTTTCATATTGTTTCCTGTTGTCTCATATAGTGTATCTGTAATCAGAGGGGAGTAGCGTGTTTCCAGCCAATCGCGGGCGAATTCGTTGGGAGCTACAACGATTAACGCGTCTTCCTCGAGCGTTGTAGCTTTCGTGGCCTTTAACCAAGTGTCGAAACTTGGCTTGCTTAAGGACTTTTCGATCTTTTCTAATACTTTTCGCCAAAGTTCGGTGATCGTCGCATCCACCAAAAGCCCCTCCTTTCTTGAAATGTGGTCGGTTGCACAATATGTATGCAGGATTGGAGCATCGCTGACATTGCACTTCCTGATTTCCGCAACTAAGGCCTCGTCAAAAGCTGAGCGAAGCCACTGTTTCTAAATTTGCACGGTTCGAAAACTAATGATAGAAGAAAATATAACGCACAGCATTTGTGGATAAAAAACTGGCTATGGCAGCCAGTATGTAAATGAAGAGAGAAAAAAAGTAGACGGTTATCCGCAAGCATGTGTATAAATGAATACACACAAGTGAAAATCTGTCCACAAAGTTATCCACAGGGTGTGGAAAAATATTTAGTTCAGAATACTTATCAACGTTCCAAAACAAAAACATAATATCAAAAAAAAGGTGGATTATCAATGGTTTTTTGGCACTTATCCACAAACACAATCACTTGTGGTCAAGAGATATTCACACCCCTATATTTTGTGTATAAACTGTTAAGAAGATTGTCGAAAAGTAAATTGTGGATAAAAATAATATCCACAGAAGCAAAAAAAATGTCTTTTTGTAGCGAATGAGCATTTCCCTTGACATTTTGGGCATTGGTCCGTACAATACGAAAGAATGCCTTTTAAGGACGGAGGTGCAAAAGGTATGAAGCCTAGTTTTAATCCGAACACACGGAAACGCAAAAAAGATCATGGGTTTCGCAAGCGCATGAGTACAAAAAACGGCCGCAAGGTCTTAGCTGCTCGTCGTCGTAAAGGTAGAAAGGTGCTTTCTGCTTAGGCCACTAATTACGTGGCCTTTTTCTATACATATTTCCTTGAATCTTGAAAAAAATGCCCGAAAGAGGGGCATACTAAGTGGATGTGAATCGTATTTTCCACTATAATGTTGATGTTAGGGGTTGTTCGCCTTGCATCATTCGCATCGGCTGAAAAAAAACGAAGAGTTTCAGGCAGTTTTTCAACGGGGTAAGTCAGCCGCGAATCAGCAATTTATTGTTTACTCGTTGGTACAAGATGGACAAGCAGTTTTTCGAATAGGGATTTCAGTAAGCAAAAAGATTGGAAACGCTGTCGTTCGAAATCGTGTGAAACGGTTGATTCGTGAAGCAATTTCGAGTCTGGAGGAAGCGATTATTGCCGGGATCGACCTGGTCGTCATCGCTCGGCCCGGTACACAGGATATGTCCTTGCAATCGCTGAAAAGCTCTTTGCAGCATGCTTTGAAGCGAGCAAAGGTGTTAAAACCTAGTAACGTACATAGTGAAATAAAAAGAGGTTGAAGCGATGTCTGCTATTTTGGTCTGGATTATTCGTGGATACCAACGATTTCTTTCGCCGCTGAAACCTCCTACTTGCAGATTCGCGCCAACGTGCTCACATTATGCGATTGAAGCTATTCGGATCCACGGAGCATACAGAGGGGGGTTTTTGGCAATTCGCAGAATAGTAAAATGTCATCCGTTTCATCCGGGGGGAATCGATCCTGTCCCATTATCTTCACAAAAAAAGGAGGACCATTCCAGTGAATAAACGCTCGTTGACTATGGTCCTGTTAGGCCTGTTGCTGATGATAGTCCTATCGGGCTGTACGAATGTCCAAAACCCTCCGCCAATCGGTCCTGACGCGACAGGTATCTGGGACAAGTTCTTTGTTTATCCGCTTTCGTGGCTGATCAAGGAAAGTGCACTCGTGTTGGGGAACAGCTACGGTCTGGGGATTTTGGTGGCGACGATCATCATTCGTCTGATTACGTTGCCGTTGATGATCAAGCAGATTAAAAGCTCAAAAATGATGCAGGCGCTTCAGCCTGAAATGCAAAAAATCCGCGAGAAATATAAAAATGACCCACAAAAAGCGCAGCAGGAGACGATGGTATTATTTCAAAAGAACAACGTCAATCCGCTTGCCGGCTGCTTGCCGCTCTTCGTGCAAATGCCGATTCTGATTGCGTTTTACCACGCGATCATCCGCACTCCGGAAATCAAGACGCATTCATTTTTATGGCTGGAGCTGGGCTTGAAGGATCCGTACTACATACTGCCCATCCTGGCGGCCATTACGACGTACTTCCAGCAAAAAATGATGGGCTCGATGACAGCGAACAACGCGCAGATGAAAATGTTGACGGTCATGATGCCGATCATGATCCTGGTCATCGCGGTATCCTTGCCTTCCGCTCTGTCGCTGTATTGGGTTTACGGTAACCTGTTCACCATTGTTCAATCATACTTCCTGTATCGGGATAAAAATCCTCAGTTAGGTCCTAAGGGGGGAACCGCCAAGTGAAGAAGGTGGTGGCCACAGCCAAAACGATTGATCTTGCTGTTCAGAAAGCCTTAACCGAACTAAATGTAGACCGGAGTCGAGTGTCCGTCCGCGTGCTTGAGGAACCGAGCAAAGGACTCTTTGGACTGATCGGGGCGCGTGATGCGCGTGTCGAAGTGGAGCTTCAGTACGATCCGATCGAGGAAGGGCGTCGTTTTCTCGGCGATGTCCTGCAAAAAATGCAAGTGGATGCGTCCATTGACACTCGCAAAACAGACGAAGGGATCTTGTTTGACATTCAGGGCAAAAATCTTGGCATTATCATCGGACGCAGGGGACAAACCTTGGATTCCCTGCAGTACCTCGTAAATGTGGTGGCCAATCGTCATGCCGACAAGCACGTGCGGATTGTTTTGGATGCCGAGAACTACCGGCTGCGGAGAAAAGAAACACTCGAGCAGCTGGCAGGACGAATTGCCCAAAAAGCGCTGCAAATAAAGCGCAATGTTCGGTTGGAACCGATGTCTGCTGCGGAGCGTAAAGTTATTCACGCGTTTTTGCAGGGAAGACAGGATGTTATTACGTTTAGTGAAGGGGAAGAACCGCATCGTTATATTGTGGTCGCACCGAAAGAAGCCTGATCCGGGCTTCTTTTTTTTGGTCGATAAGAATTTATAAAAATTCTTATCGACATAAGCGCAACTAAG
>CAMIVR010000159.1 GCA_946402065.1 uncultured Brevibacillus sp.
CCGTGATCGGATTGCTGCCGACATTCAGATTGATTCCTGCAGAGGCTGTGCCGCTTGTAACTGACTGGCCATTAACCGTTATCGTCGCCATGCTGTCAGCTGCTGTTGGTGTGATCGTGATGCTTTTTACACTATTCGCTACACTCGCCGTATATGACGTGGTGTTGGGGTCAAAACCTGGTGTCAAGGTTCCGGCGGACAGGCTTAAACCTGCCAGATCGGCGTTGGTAGAGGCTGGTTGAGTGGCGTTGGCCGCTTCAAAAATGGCAACGCGATTATTCACCAAGGTGGCAACGGCCAAGTCTATTTTGCCGTTTTTGTTGAAATCTCCTGCGACAATGGCAGTCGAACCGGATTGCGTATTATTTCCAACTAGACCGGTACCATAGTCGTCCGCAGGCTGAAACGTTCCATCACCGTTCCCGAGCAAAACAGAGAGATCGTGATAGCCGTTGGACTGATAGTTGGCAACAGCTACATCCAGGTTCCCATCCCCGTCGAAATCTCCTACGGCGATTGATTGTGAAGATGGTCCGACTGAATAGGTGCCGCCCGTGATGAACGAACCCGGGTTTTGTTTATCTCCCAGCAAAATGGTGACATCATCATAACCGTTGTTGACAACAGCCAAATCGAGGTAGCCGTCATGATTAAAATCCCCTGTGGCGATTGCTTGCGGGCTCGTTCCGACCGTGTAATTCGAGGAGGATTTGACATTGCCATGGCCATCTGTCAAGATGACGGTTACATCATTTGAATTCTTGTTTGCGATAGCCAAGTCATTATGCCCATCTTTATCGAAGTCTCCTCCAACAACAAAATACGGGTTTGATCCGGCCGGATAGCTGGCTCCCCCACCTGCTCCAAGGATTACGACGACTTTGTCCGAGCCGTCGTTTGCGATAACCAAATCAGGGTATCCGTCCTTATCCAGGTCTTCAACGGCGATCGAGGTCGGATACGCGTTAATGCCAAGAAACATTGAATCGGGACTGCTCTGGAAGGTTCCATCCCCATTGCCGTAGTAAATATCGACAAACCCTTTCTTGGACGCAGGGTTGACGTAACCGACGGCCAAATCCGGATTCCCGTCCTTATTGAAGTCTCCTGTGGCGAGCGAAAGCGGAGCATTAAGCGAACCAAGCTGCAGATCCGGCTCATTCAACCCGAATGTTCCGTCACCATTTCCAGGCAAAACAGATACGGTGTAAGAACCGCTGTTCGTCACTGCCATATCGGGTATCCCGTCGTTATTGAAATCCGCGACCGCGACGGCTGTTGGCCCATTAAACCCATAGCTGACGGGAGCCTGCAATGTCCCATCTCCGTTCCCGAGCAAGATGGATACCTCATTCGTACCGCTGTCGGCAACGGCCAAATCCAGATGGGAATCGGCGTTGAAGTGTCCACTCACAAGGGAAATCGGGCTCGAATTGGCATGAAAGTTGAGCACATATTTGGCGGTCTTTGATGTTTGCAGCGTTCCGTCGCCTTTTCCCAGCAATACGGAGACGCTGTTCGAATCGTAATTGGTAACGGCCAGATCCAGTTTTCCATCCCCGTTGAAGTCCCCAACCGCGCTTGCCCAAGAAGCGGTTTCCGTCCAGTTGTTGATTTTATTGGCCGCATTGAACGTCCCGTCGCCAATGCCCGGCAGGATGGAGATGGCCGAAAGTGAAACGATAGCCAAATCCGGTTTTGTATCTCCGTTGAAATCTTCCAGGGCGACTGAAAGGCAACCCGCTGGGGCTGAATAGTTGACCGCAGCTTTGAACGACCCAGGCGCATTTTTATCTGCAAGCAATACAGAAACATTTGCCGTATAATAATTTGCCACCGCTAAATCGGGGAACCCGTCATTGTCGAGGTCCTTTACGGCAATGAACTTCGGATATGTTCCGACAGGATAATTGGCTTGTGGATTAAACGTCCCATCCCCGTTGCCCAGCAAGATGGTAACATCGTTGGAATAACTGTTGGCAACGGCCAAATCCGTCTTTCCGTCCTTGTTGAAGTCGCCTGTGACGATTGCTTCTGGACTATTCCCCACCGCAATCCCGGCTCCCGTCTGAAAGGTCCCGTCCCCCTTGCCATTCTTTGCGTTTCCCAGCAAAATGATAACCTTATCCGATAGTGCATCGGTAACCGCCAAATCGGCAACGCCATCTCCGTTAAAATCATCTATGGCGACAGCAGTTGGATTTGAACCTGCAATCGGATAGTCTACCGCCGGTTGAAACGTCCCGTCTCCGTTCCCAAGCTCTACTGAAACGCTCCCCGATCTGTAATTGGCAACGGCCAAATCGTCGATGCCGTCTCCATTGAAGTCCCCGGTAGCGACTCCATTCGGCCCCCCTCCGGCCGCCACAGCGGGCGCGCTCCGAAACAGCGTCCCTGCAGCAAATGCATTCATCGGGGCCAGCGCAATCAGCAAAGCGACTATAACGAACTGCAGAATGATCCTCTGGCCTCTTCCCCATCTTGTCACCATCTTCTCAACTCCTGTTCTTTTGATCAAAATTGATCGTATCAGAGAAATTGACGAATAAAACTACTCGAAAATTCAAGTAGTTTGCTTTACATAATAACCATATTTTGCTATACAGAAAGTGACGAAAACATAGTGAGGGGAGGGATATTCAATCATGGTTGTGTTAGCGGCGCTGCTGTTCGTGGCAATCATGCTTCTCTTTTATACTACACGAAAGGAATCAATCCGTTGGTTAGTTGGCGCGGTATGTATGGGGTGTTTGGGTATCCTTGGCTTTGTGATCAAAGATTCCGTCTTGCCCGATCTTCAAGCACAGGGGGAATATGGGACGCAGCTATACTCGATGCTCACTCTCGCAGAAGGATGGCTCTTTTTCCTCTACGACCTTTCTCTCTACAGCATACTTATGTTTGCGATTGTGTACTCCGGCCTGGCCAATCGAAAATCAAAAATAGCGCTGGCTTGCTTGCTGCCCATCCCGATCGTTATCCTTGATGTCTTTCCCTCTCTCCGGCACTTGGCAATCAATGACGCCATTATGTTAATGCTATCTGTTATTTACACCGCAACCGCATCTTTCCTGTTAATCTATAGCATGGTCAAGGAAATACATCCGAGAAAACGGAGAGAACGTTTCCTCACGTCGTTCGTCATTGTCCCTGCTTTGCTGTTCGCCGTGCTTGCCAATGTCATTGTCAACATATCCAACCCGGAATACGAACAGTTTCAATATGTACCGGCATATGCCGGCGATACCATATTTATCGTGACGTATCTGATTTTTGCCTTTCGCTACGGTATTTTCGGAATCAAAGTCGTTTTGACGAAACAGATGTATGATCAGGCGTTTAAAGGGATCGCCTCCGGCACGCTGCTGATCAACCACGCACTTAAAAACCGTATTACCAATATTTATTATCTTACCAAGCAGATAAAAAGTAAGGAGAACTCCCTGCAGCCGATTCATGAGCTGGACGTAATCCTTGGTGAAGCGGAGCAAATCATGGCAATGGTCAAGAGGATACAGAGTCAAATCGGAGATATTCACCTCAACCCGGAGCTATGCGAACTGACGGAACTGGTCGAGAATGCCCTGCTGTCCCACCGTGCCCTGTTGGAAAATCGCTCGATCACTGTTGTGAAGGAATGGAAAAATGCCATCAATGTACGGTGCGATAAGGCTCATTTGCAGGAAGTATTCTACAATATCCTTGGCAACGCCATTGCAGCTATCAAAGACAGACCGGGAACGATACAGATCCGCATCGAAGAGAAGCGTAGGCGTACCTTGGTTGAGATTTCCGACAATGGGGAAGGCATAGACAAATCCGATCTGTCAAAAATATTCGATCCGTTTTTTTCCACCAAACCCGATGCCGATCATTTTGGGCTTGGACTTTCTTATTGCTATTTGGTGATGCAGATGCATAGAGGCACGATCGATGCGGCCAGCATCAAGAACAAAGGGACGACGTTTACGCTCACATTACCGGCACGAAACCGTATTTTAAATAGCATTCGGTCTACAGATACGGTTTCGCTCAGGTGAATAGTCTTTTACGCCTTAATAAGCAACATATTTCCAAATCAAATATGTTTATGGCTTGATGAAGATAGTACAAAAATGCTGGTCGTCAGAAGAGAGGGACTGAAGCGTGGAACAAAAAGTTCGAATATTCATATGCGAGGACGATCCTGTTTTTACCGGGCTTCTGATCGCCCGTCTCGCGCGAGAATCAGACCTGGAGGTAGCCGGAACCGCCGTCAATCAGGAAACGCTGCTGGCTGCGATGGAGATCGTTGCCTTTGATGTGCTGCTGCTTGATTTGAATTTGTCCGACAGGCAAATGGAAGGGCTGAACATCGCCCTCGAGCTCCGCGGCAATCATCCTTCCGTCAAAGTGATCGTTCTCTCCTCAATGGAGGAAGAAGAAGTTGTGGCCGATACGCTCAGTTTCGGAGGAGCTGTAAATTACATTACAAAGCAGTTCCTTGACGATATCCCTGAAGCGATCCGTTCCGCCCATCTCGGCCTCACCGGCATCCATCACTCCTCCGCGCGCAAGGTTTTGAACCGTCTCAGCAGCCAGCAAGCGTTGGAACTGAAGAAAAAAATCACCCCGAAGCAGATCCAGATTCTCAAGCTGCAAGATGCCGGTTACAGCCGCAAAGAAATTGCCGACATGCTGTATTATAGCGAATACACGATCAATAACGAATTATGCAAGGTCTCCTCCGTGCTGAAAGGCAAATTCCCTTATTTGGAATGGCTGCGTCTGAAGAAGCACAATTCCAAGGAAATTCTTCAGTTAGCCAAACAGCTTCACATCATTTGAACTGCGTTTTGGTGCCTTTTTGGTTTAACGGAAACATGTAACGAAAAAAATACGTGTCGAGTGACTGTGAAAGCCACTGCGGACACGTATTTTTTACGTTACAAACAGCTCGAAAGACGAATGTCACGCCATGAAACCATTGATAAATTAAGAGTTAACCGATAGACCCTACCATCTCGAACTTGATTAATGACGGCTTTCAAATCGTTTCGCTCCATGTCAAAAATCCTGATATGGAGCGGTTTTCCCTTTTTGGTTTTTCGTTTCGATTTATAATCTTTTGTACAAAAATGGGACCTGGATAAATTTCAGTACATATTTTCACGAAAATAGTACTTTCATGGAAATATTTGTGCTATTATACAAATTGCCACATAAAAGGGGGGTAAAAAATGTTCAGAAGGTTACGTTATCTCATCCTTGCATTGTTGTTGTTACTATCTGTACACGCCCCAATATCTTTTGCAGAAAATGAATCCACAAATTTAGACGGAATCGAAGCTTTACAATCCACTGAATACACAGCCGAAAGTGATGGTACTGATGATGATGCAGCTCCTACTGAAGACAATTTAATTCAGCCGGATCAACCCACAGATCCCGATGGATATGAAGAGCTTTCCATTGAACGTACAATTGTATTTGATGAAGAGACTGGTGAATTCGTCCAGGAACCAGGGGATGAAAATTACATCAATGATAATGCACAAGAAAATGCTTTGATGATGATGGTTCCATCGGAGGAGAAATTGAGGGGCCAGATGAACCCGGACGTGATCCCACTGCCGATCCGGAAGGTACCAAGAAAAGTAGTGTTGCATATCAGGCCCGTTGATTAACCAGCATATGTAATCAATTGAGGCCCGTAATCAAAAGGAATCATGCGGTAGATGCCTATCATCCATTCCAGCGGTAATCCATCAAGAAGACAATTCCTTGAAGTAGTAATTCACTTTGCAAGAATGAGAGAAAAATCGCTTACTATAGCCCTTCAGGTCGTTTCTGGAGGGCTTCGTCATGTCTTCGATGTCCTCCCTGCCGCGTCGCGCAGCGCATTGGCAGCATAATGAATGGCTGCTTGTACGCCAGAATTAGCACTGGCCATGTAGAGCGCCCCCAGGCATACTCACGCCATCCATCCAGGTACAAATATAAAATACGTGTCTGAGCGACTTGGGCACGCAAGCGTGAAAGTCACTGCAGACACGTATCTACATGTTACCAAAAAGAATAAATCAAGGTTAACCGATAGACCCTACCATCTCGAACTTGATCAGGCGATTCATCTCGACCGCGTACTCCATCGGCAGTTCTTTCGTGAACGGCTCGATAAAGCCCATGACGATCATTTCGGTCGCTTCCGCTTCCGTCAGACCGCGGCTCATCAGATAGAACAACTGATCCTCCGACACTTTCGATACGGTCGCTTCGTGCTCCAGCGTGATGTTGTCGTTGAGAATCTCGTTGTACGGAATCGTATCAGACGTAGACAGTTTATCGAGAATCAGCGTATCGCACTTGATGTTGGACTTGGAGCCTTCCGACTTGCGGCCGAATTGCGCCAGCCCGCGATACGTAACTTTGCCGCCATCGCGCGAGATCGACTTGGAAATAATCGTCGACGTGCAATCCGGAGCCATGTGGATCATTTTCGCGCCGGCATCCTGGTGCTGTCCTTTACCTGCTACGGCAATGGACAGAACTGTTCCTTTGGCGCGCGGCCCTTTCATGATGACAGCCGGGTATTTCATCGTCAGCTTGGAGCCGATGTTGCCGTCGATCCATTCCATGTTGGCGTCAGCGTATGCCACAGCCCGTTTGGTGACGAGGTTGTAGACGTTGTTCGACCAGTTCTGGATCGTTGTATAGCGGCAGCGGGCGCGATCCTTGACGATGATCTCGACGACTGCGGAGTGCAGCGAGTCTGTGCTGTAAATCGGTGCTGTACAGCCTTCGACGTAATGCACGAAGCTGTCTTCATCGGCAATGATCAGGGTGCGCTCGAACTGACCCATGTTCTCCGAGTTGATGCGGAAATACGCTTGCAGTGGAGTTTCCACTTTTACGCCTTTTGGCACGTAGATGAACGAGCCGCCAGACCATACCGCTGAGTTCAGCGCGGCAAACTTGTTGTCTGCAGGCGGAATAACCGTCGCGAAATACTCCTTGACGATTTCCGGATACAGCTTGACGGCAGAATCCATGTCCGTAAACAGCACGCCCAGCTTTTCCAGGTCTTCCTGCATGTTGTGGTAGACGACTTCCGATTCGTACTGGGCAGAAACACCGGCGAGGAATTTTTGTTCTGCTTCCGGAATCCCCAGCTTGTCAAAGGTCGCCTTGATTTCCTCAGGCACCTCATCCCAGCTGCGGCCTTGTTTTTCTGACGGCTTGACGTAATAGGTGATGTCGTCAAAATTGAGGTCATCGAGCTTGCCGCCCCATGTCGGCATCGGCAGCTTGAAGAAAATATCGAGTGCTTTCAAGCGGAAGTCGAGCATCCACTGCGGTTCGTCCTTGATGCGGGAAATCTCTTCGACGATCTCGCGCGTCAGGCCTTTCTTCGTGCGGAAAACAGAAACGTCTTTATCGTGAAACCCGTATTGGTAATCCTGTATTTCGGGAGCTTGCTTAGCCATGCAAATCACTCCTTTTCAAAATGGTTATATTAGTGCCGAATCTGATTTATACCTTGCTCGAGCGCTTTCCAGGCCAGCGTGGCGCACTTGATCCGCGCGGGAAACTTGGCCACGCCTTGCAGCGCTTCGATATCCCCCAGATCGACGGATTCGTCAATCTCCTTGCCTTGCATCAAGTCAGAGAAGATATGCGCCAGCTGCAGCGCTTCCTCCTCGGTTTTCCCTTTGACCGCTTCTGTCATCATCGAAGCGGACGACATGCTGATCGAGCAGCCCTCGCCGGTAAACTTGGCGTCGACGACCCTGCCATGCTCCACTTTCAGCGAAAGCGCGATGCTGTCGCCGCATGTCGGGTTGTTCAACTGGACGGTCAGGCCTTCCGACTCATCCAGTTGTCCACGGTTGCGCGGCTTTTGGTAGTGATCCATAATGACACGGCGATACAGATCATCAAGAGAAGACATTGTTAAAGTACTCCTTCGCCTTTTTCAACCCTGAAACCAACGCGTCCACATCTTCTTCCGTATTGTATAAATAAAAGCTTGCCCGCGCAGATGCCGTCACTTTCAGCCAGCGCATCAACGGCTGGGCGCAGTGATGACCTGCGCGGACAGCTATGCCATAGCTGTCCAGGACAGTAGCCAGATCGTGTGGATGAACATCGGTTACGTTGAAAGTAATGAGACTGCTGCGATTTTGCTTCGGACCGTAGATTGCGACACCTTCGATTTGCTCCATTTGCTCCAATGCGTATTGAACCAGCTTTTTCTCATGCTGCTCGATTTCGTCCAGGCCGATCTCCTGCAGGAAATCAATCGCTGCACCCAAACCGACGGCACCGGCGATAATCGGCGTACCGCCTTCGAACTTCCACGGCAGTTCTTTCCAGGTCGAGTCATACAGTTCAACGAAGTCGATCATCTCTCCGCCAAACTCGAACGGCTCGGTTTTTTCCAGCAGCTCGCGCTTGCCGTACAGCACGCCGATACCGGTCGGACCGCACATTTTATGCGCGGAAAACGCATAGAAATCACAATCCAGATCCTGCATGTCGACTTTTTTGTGCGGTGTGCTCTGTGCTCCGTCGACGACGACAATCGCGCCATGCTGATGGGCAATTTGCGCGATTTCCTTGATTGGGGCCGTGTCGCCCAAGACGTTGGAGATGTAGTGGATCGCGACGATTTTCGTCTTGTCGCTGATCGCCTGCTTCACCGCTTCGACCGTCACCGTACCGTCCTCAGCCAAAGGAATGAAGCTGAAGGTCGCTCCGGTCGCTTTGGCCGCCTGCTGCCAGGGGATGAAATTGCTGTGATGCTCGACGACCGTCGTCAAAATCTCGTCACCTGGTTGCAAATACGTCCGGGCATAGCCACTCGCGACGATATTGAGCGCTGTTGTGGTGCCGCGCGTAAAGATGATCTCCGCCGCTTCCCTGGCATTGATAAACGCTCGAACCTTTTCGCGGGCGCCTTCGAACTCGTCGGTCGCCCGGTTGCCAAGCGTATGCACGCCGCGATGAACGTTGGCGTTGTCATACTTGTAGTATTTATCCAAAGCCTCAATGACTTGTATGGGCTTTTGCGATGACGCTCCGCTATCCAAATAAACCAGCGGATGGTCGTTGATCTGCTGATTCAGGATGGGAAAATACTGGCGAATTTCCTTGGCGTTCATTAGCCTAACTTCCTTTCCAGCGCCTGGCGAAGTCGGTTTTTCACTTCTTCAACTGGAATTTGTGAGACGACAGCATCGAGGAATCCAAGTGTGATTAAGCGTTCCGCTTCCCTGCGCGTAATCCCGCGCGACATCAAATAGTAAATGCTCTCTTCGCTTACCCGTCCGACAGATGCGGCATGGCCAGCTTTTACGTCGTCTTCGTCAATCAAGAGGATAGGATTGGCATCGCCGCGCGCTTTTCCGCTGAGCATCAAAATGTTCTCAGCTTGTACGCCGTTTGCTTTTTCCGCCCCTTTTTCAATTTTCGTGATCCCGTTAAGGATCGTGGTGGCTTCATCCGTCATAACCGCCTTGCTCACCATGTCAGACTCGGAATGGGTACCGATGTGCTGCACTTGCGAGGTGATGTTTTGGCGTTGAGTGCCCATGCCGATCGACACCGTTTTCGTATCGGCAACCGATGCGGTGCCTTGGAGAATCGTGGTGTTGTTGGCAACCGCGTTGCCGTCATTCATTTCTCCCAGGATCCACTCCATCTTGCCGTCGCGATCCACAATAGCGCGGCGGAACGCGTAGTCGTGCACGCCTGCATGCAGGCTGCGCACAGATGCTACCTGTACGGAGGCACCCGCACCGACGTATACTTCGACGATGCTGTTGGAAACCATCGACTCACCGCTGGAGGAGACAAATGTGTCGACGTAATGGACCTTGCTGTTTGCTTCCGCTACGATCACGACGTGCGGGCAGAGCAGCGCGCCATCGCCTGAGACCTGGAAGACGGCCTGTACAGGCACGGATACTTCCGTGTTTTTCGGTACGTAGAGGAACACTCCGCCGTTGACGACAGCAGTATGCAGCGCAGTCAGCTTGTGCTCATCGGATTTGATCGCTTGCATGAAGTACTTTTGCAGCAAGTCGCCATGGTTGGCCAGTGCTGTCGCCAGATCGGTAAAAATCACGCCTTGCTCAGTCAGCTCCTTGGTCGTGGCGGCAAATACGCTGGATGCGTTTTTTTGCACCAGGAGGTTTTTGATCGCAGCAACGTCGATTTGTTCCGTGACGACTGCGTCCAGCCCCTCGAAAGAAGCTGCTTTGGCCGCTGTCAAAAACGGTGTGAACTGATCAAAATTCCATTGCGTGATTTTCGTCTTTTCCAGGACGGGCAATTCGAGAGAGGCGTATGCGTCAAATGCGGTCAAGCGTCTATTTAAGAACCACTCGGGTTCGTTGTTTGCTTGCGAATAGGCTTTGATAGCTTCACGGTCGAAGCGAAGTTGCAGTTCCACACTCATCGTTTGTAACCCCCTTCGCCTACGAGTTTGAGTTGACGGTTTCGTCTACGATACCGAGCTCTTCTTTAATCCAGTCATAGCCTTCTGCTTCCAGGCGCTCTGCCAATTCCGGACCGCCGGATTTCACAATGCGGCCTTGCATCATGACGTGGACGAAGTCAGGTGTAACGTAATTCAACAGGCGCTGGTAGTGGGTGATGATCAAAAATCCGCGGTCAGCCGCACGCATGTCATTTACGCCTTTGGCAACAACCTTGAGGGCGTCGATGTCCAGACCGGAATCGATCTCGTCAAGGATGCAAATGCTTGGCTCGAGCATCATCATTTGCAGGATTTCGTTGCGCTTTTTCTCACCGCCGGAGAACCCTTCGTTCAGGTAGCGATGGGAGAATGACTCATCCATTTCCAATGTGCCCATTTTTTTGTCCATTTCACGGATAAATTTCATCAAAGAAATTTCATTGCCTTCGCCGCGGCGGGCGTTGATCGCTGAACGCAAAAAGTCGGAGTTGGTCACCCCGCTGATCTCGGAAGGATATTGCATGGCCAGGAACAGACCGGCGCGAGCGCGTTCATCGACAGCCATTTCCAGTACGTCTTCACCGTTCAGGCTTACCGATCCGTCTGTCACTTCGTATTTAGGATGTCCCATCAATGTCGATGCCAAGGTCGATTTCCCCGTTCCGTTCGGTCCCATGATCGCGTGAACTTCTCCACCCTTGATCTCGAGTGATAGGCCTTTTAAAATCTCTTTATCTTCAATTCTTGCGTGAAGATTGCTTATTTGCAGGTGTGGTACAGCAGTCATGCCAAATTCCCTCCATTATATGAATAATGATGTAGTAGGTATGCGCTCCTTCTGTTGCTTCCAGCATATCGACAGCAGGGCGATTCTCAGTTCATTCTCAATTACCATTTTATAATAAGAATAATTATAAAGCAAGGTATAAACTATATCTGTAATTTTTAAATATATATGTTTACTATGTATTCCCGAAAGTGCATTCTTGTGCATGAATTCCCCTCGCCAACTGCCCTCCTTTCGCAAATTCCTTCCCATCGTACCACAGTTGTCGACGCTTTTAAAAATAATTTCCCGCTTCCATCAATGTTCAAATTTTCCCATTTTTTATCCCCGGCTGGCAACGTACGATTGGCCAGCGGGGGCATAGGGAAAGGCGCCTTTGCATCGTTGCCGGCGCCTTTGTCGTCTGCTGCGAATTACTCCTGTAACACTCGCATGATCTCCGCTCGCTTTTGATTGTACTCCGCTTCGCCCAACACAGGGGCGTATCCGTCCTGCGGTACTTCCTGCAGCAGATTGTGCCACGATTTGCAGCCTTTGTACTCCTCGGCAATCGCAAGCGCAAACGGCTTTGCGAGACGATAGACGCGAGCAAAGAGAATGTGCAGCGGCTTTTGCTTTTTCCAGTGCAGGCGAACATCCGCAAAATTGTCTGTCCAAATATGGTAAGGAGCAAGCGCGCGGATCTTCGCCTCGTCCAAAACTTCCAGATCGTCGGTAATCTCTGCAAAGTATTCGATTTCTACGGTCGGTTTTTCCAGGCTCCAGCCTTCCAGCGTAGCTTGCAGCAGCGGATGAAATGCCGGCTTTACCATCTCCGCATTTTGGTGTTCATAGGTTGGATAAAGGTAAAAGGTGTCGTGCTCGAGCTTGAATTCGCGTGTTTCTTCGTACAGGCCGCCCTTGCGAACGGTGATGATTTGCTTCCCCTCGCCAAGCGCCTTTACAGCGACGGCCCATTCCTTCAAGGAAAGTGGAGACGTTGGTTGTTGAACAGTTGTATCCATCTGCAGCACTCCTTCCATGCTTCCCTGACGTTGTAGACGTTGGTTAAAAACTTCGCGGGTATATGTTTTAGCAAGCGTGTTGGCATCACACAAGCCTTGACGGGCTGACTTACTTGTTGCTCCCTCTATCGTACAACAAAACGCCAGTGAATACACTCGTTCATTCTTCACTTGTCACGCGATAGACAAAAACGCAGCCCATCGGTTACCTCATCACTTTGTAATCAACACCGCTTTTTGCTTCGGGTCCCAGCGATATTTCATTTCAAATATCTTGGCAAAGTCGGCGAACGGCACATACAGCCGATCCTGGACGATGAGCGGCGCCAATGTGATTGCGACCTGTTGCTCGCCAATCTTCACACTTTTCCGACCGACGGAGAACTCTGCGTTTTTTCCCGCAGGATTGCCTGGCACGGCAAGGAGGATGTCTGCGCTGTTGAAATCCTCACTCCAGGAAACCTCTCCGCCGTATTCATGGATAAACTCCGGAACGGCAATGTACAGTCTGTTGTTCCGAAGAATCGGCGGGGCATCGGCAAACAGGACTTGCTCCGCGTTGATAAACATTTTCACCGGATACTTGCTGTTCAGCGCTTGCTTTGAGTAGCTTACCGTGACTGTTTCAACATCGTTTCCGCCGCCGAAAAATTCGGCACGATAGGCTCCCGCTTCATATATGTACGTCGTAATGCTGCGACTGTCGCCGTTTCCGTCAATGGCATCGGGCTTTCCGAGCAATGCGATGAGCTGTTGACTCGATATTTTAGGCATCCGCAAGAGAATCGATTGCAGCGAGCCAGATGAATGGAAATGCAGTTGGATTTCGTCCAGCTTGCATCGTGAGCAGCCATTATAATTGGCGTTGCCATAACGCTTGGCATATTCCGTCGGCTCTCCCCACTGTTTGATCACATCGCTTCTGGTCATACCCAAATAGACGGGGAGACCTTTGATCTTTCCTTGTTTCAAATACGAGAGAAACTCTTTGTCCACTGAATAGACGCCATCACCTGGAGCAGCGTACCCGGTGAAGACAAACATAACTGACATCAAGACGAATAGCAATGAACTGGCCAAGCCTTTTATCCGCAACATTCTGCATCCTTTCCAAAACGTAATAGTCTTTTTCCTCTCTACACTCAGTCAGGCAGTGCATATCTCATTATAAGGGCATGACAGGATTTGGAAAAGTGGAAAATAAGTTCTGTTGGTCGATCCGGAAGGAAAAGACCTTGTCCCGTGCAGTCGTGGTGGGGAGAGAGAAAAGAGGATGGGCTCCGTTCGTTGCGGCTTCTGCACAGGAGCAGCCACTGTCCGGCTCCGCTCCAAAAACGGCACGCCGCCCAAAATTCCGAAGAAGATGATTCAAA
>CAMIVR010000160.1 GCA_946402065.1 uncultured Brevibacillus sp.
TGGAAATAACGAGCAAGCACCGGCAGTCGAGAGCAAAGAACTCGTCGTCATGGATTTCGGCGGTGCGACGACGGAAGCGCGGAAAAAAGCGTACTATGACCCGTTCGAGAAAAAATACGGCGTAAAAGTAATGACCGTCACGCCCGCTGATTACGGCAAAGTCAAAGCGATGGTAGAGACAGGCAATGTAACCATCGACGTCGTTGACGTATACAGCGATTTCCTCGTGCGCGGGGCAAAAGAAGGCTACTTTGAAAAGCTCGACTTCAACGTGATTCACAAAGAGGGAATTTTCAAAGAATACCTGCACGACTATGGCGTCGGGGCATTCGACTACTCGCTCGTCATCGGCTACAACACGAAGTCCTTTTCAGGCGACAATACACCGAAAAACTGGGCCGATTTCTGGGATACGAAAAAATTCCCGGGGCCGCGCGCTCTGCAAAAATCGCCGATGGGAACACTGGAAGCGGCCTTGCTCGCAGACGGCGTAAAGCCGGAAGAGCTGTATCCGCTGGATGTCGATCGCGCCTTTGCCAGCCTGGATAAAATCAAAAAAGACGTAAAGGTCTGGTGGACGGTATTTGCCCAACCGGCACAATTGCTCGCCAACGGGGAGGTGACGATGGCCAGCTCGTACAATGGGCGAATTTCCAGCGCCAAGACGGAAGGGGCGCCGGAAGATGTGGAATACAACCAAGGGATCAAGGATTCCGGGTTCTGGGTGATTCCCAAAGGAGCTCCGCACAAGGATTTAGCGATGAAGTTCATCGATTTCGTCTCCTCGCCTGAGCCGCAGGCTGCCTTCTCGTCGCTGATCGATTATGGTCCGACAAACGAAAAAGCGATCGAACTCTTGTCAGATGACGTGAAAAAACGCCTCGGTTCTGACAAAGTCGACCAGCAAATCATGCTCAATTCGGCATGGTGGGTGGACAACTTCGACAAGGTGAACGAGCGCTTCGAGCAATGGCTCTTGACGAAATAAGGGGGAACATCAATGACCGACACAAGCAAGGAAAGAAAGGTACCCAACTACCGGGTACCCTTTTCCTATAAGCTCTCACATATGACGTGGCTGCAATGGGTGCTGTTTATCATACCGCTCGCTTATATCCTTGTTTTGATGATTGTCCCGACCATCAGTCTGTTCAAGCTCAGCATTTTTGATAAAAGCGGATTTACCCTGGACCACATCAGCCAGGTGTTTCGCGAAAAAGTGTATTTGCAGGTCCTCTGGCTCACGTTCAAGGTCGCCTTCATTGTGACGGTGGTGTCGGTTTTGCTGGCGTATCCGGTCGCCTACTTGCTGGTCAGAATCAATTCGAGCTTCTGGAAAAAAATGATTATCGGCGCCGTCCTGATTCCGTTTTGGATCAGTCTGTTGGTGCGGACGTTTGCCTGGACGGTTCTGCTGCAGGATCAGGGTGTGATTAACAAGCTGTTGATGGCAATCGGTCTCATCAAAGAACCGATTCACCTTTTATACAACACGACCGGTGTCGTCATCGGGATGACGCATGTACTGCTGCCTTACATGGTGCTTAGCCTGTACGCCGTCATGGAAGGCATTGACCAACGCTTGTTGCAAGCGGCGGAGGGGATGGGTGCCCGCCCCTGGAAAGCCTTTTTGCAAGTGTTTTTCCCGCTGTCCGTACCCGGCGTTCTCTCCGGCTCGCTGCTCGTCTTCATTTTAGGGCTCGGTTATTTTATTACGCCTGCGCTTTTGGGCGGCACAAGCGACATGATGATCTCCATGATGATTCAGAACAATATCAATACGACGCTCAACTGGAATCTCGCCGCTGCGCTCTCCGTTGTCTTGTTTGCCATCACCATGGTGTTGCTGGGAATTTCCTATTTGCTTACCCGCCACAATCCCGTCTTGAAGGAGGTGGCCTAAGGTGTGGCTGAAAGTCGTTGTCATCCTGATTCTTGCTGCGCTGTTTGCCCCGATTCTGGTCGTAATCCCGCTGTCGTTTACTTCCATCAGTTATTTTGAATTCCCGCCGCCGAGCTATTCGACGAAGTGGTACAGCAATTTTATGGGGAATGAAGAGTGGGTGACAGGGTTGATCAGAAGCCTGAATGCAGCCTTTCTCACCGCGATTATCGCTACCGCCCTGGGAACGATGGCAGCAACGGCCGTGCTGCGGGTCCGGTTTTGGGGGAAAAAGCTGTTTA
Organism: uncultured Brevibacillus sp.; assembly: GCA_946402065.1. Classification (GTDB taxonomy): domain Bacteria; phylum Bacillota; class Bacilli; order Brevibacillales; family Brevibacillaceae; genus Brevibacillus_D. The sequence goes on from CAMIVR010000160.1 coordinate 2,185, forward strand.
TGGCGCTGATGGTGGCCCCAATGATCATCCCCGTCATCATCGTGGGCATCGCGATGTACTACTCTTTTTCCATGATGAAGCTAACCGACAGCATGCTGGGATTAGTCCTTGCCCATACGGTGCTGGCGATCCCGATCGTGTTTATTACGGTCATGGCCAGCATGAAGGGAATCGACCGCAATCTCGAGTTGGCTGCGATGGGACTGGGCTCTTCGCCGATTGGCGTGTTTTTCAAAATCACGTTGCCGTTGATTCGGCCTGCGCTGCTTTCCGGGTTTCTGTTCGCGTTTATCACGTCGCTTGATGAAGTCGTCGTGACGATTTTTGTGACGGGGGCGCGGACGAAGACATTGCCCATCGTCATGTGGGAAAACATGACCACACAGATTGATCCGACGATGGCTGCGGTTTCGACCGTGCTGATCGTCGGGACGGTTACGCTGTTTCTCGTCCAGGCCTGGGCGTCATCGCGGAGCAAAAGCGCCAGGCTGAAACACGATAGCTGAGGGGAAAACGAACCTTGAGATAACCAGATACGAAGGGGAGAACATTTGTGGCAATGAAAGCGGATTTGATTTTAGCAAGCAATGCAGTCTTCACCGGATTGGACAATGAACCAAAGCCCGGCTTTGTCGCGATAAAAGGCAATGCGATTATTGCCGTTGACGAGCGGGAGCAGATGGCTGCGTACCTCGATGAACATACGAGAGTCAAGGAGTACGGCGACCAGCTGATCATGCCGGGCTTTCACGACTTTCACGTCCATGTGTTGCTCGGCTCGCTGCAGGAGGATAATGTCAACCTGATCCAGGCCCGTTCCGAACAGGAGGCGGCACAGATGGTTGCAGACTTTGCCCGGACCCGGCCGGACGTTCCCTGGGTACTGGGATTCTGCTGGTATCACCCGTATTGGGACGAGAAGCAGCTTCCTCACCGCGCTTCCCTGGATGCGCTCATTCCGGATCGGCCGGTGTTCCTGCTGCACGCCGCCGCACACATCGCCTGGTTGAACAGCAAAGCGTTGGAGCTGCTGCAGATTCACCGCGATACCCCTGACCCGGCGGCGGGGGAGATCGTTCGCGACGAGAACGGCGAGCCGACGGGAATCCTCATCGAAAACGCGATTGCACTGGCCAAGGAAGCGTTTCGACTACCGGACAAGGATGCGAAGCGAATCTTCCGGATGTTTCTGGACAAGGCGGCCAGCCTGGGGGTTACGTCGGTCCACGATATGCTGCCGCTTCCGGCGATTGAGCTCGGTGATGTAGAGCTGTACGAAGCATTTGACAACAATGACGAGCTCACTGTCCGCATCCACTTTCTGACGACGTTGAACGGAGACCTGGAACGCGCCAAAGCTTTGCGGGAGAAATACCGCTCGGCCAGGCTGCAATTTTCCGGCCTGAAGCAATTCCTCGACGGCATCGTTACGGCACATACTGCGCTGCTCGTCGAGCCATATGCCGACAAACCGGAGACGTGCGGCGAATCGACGCTTGCGCCTGAATTGGTCACCCAATGGGTCAAGGCTGCAGATCGGGAAGGCTTCCGCCTGCGCTTCCACGCGGTAGGAGACGGGGCCGTGCGACTGGCGCTGGATGCGTATGAAGCGGCCCAACAGGAGAACGGCAGACGAGATTCGCGGCATACCATCGAACACATCGAGCTCGTTCACCCGGATGATCTCAGCCGCTTCAATGAACTCGGCGTCATCGCCTCGCTCCAGCCGGAGCATTTCGGCCTGGCTAACCGCAAGCATTACCTTGCCAAGATCGGCGAGGAGCGGGAAAAGTACACATTTGTCAATCGGATGCTGAAGGAAGCAGGGGCGACGATCGCTTTAGGCACGGATTTCCCGATTGTGTCGTTTAACCCGATGCTGGAGATTTTCAGAGCGGTCAGCCGAAAGAGCACGGACGGCAATCTGTGGAATGAGCAGGAAGCGATTCCGCTTGATCAGGCATTGCGAGATTACACGCTGGCGCCTGCCTACGGTGCTTTTCGCGAACATGAACTGGGAACCTTGCAGCCGGGCAAGCTCGCCGATGTGATCGTGCTCGACCGCAATCCGTTTGCAGCTTCCTTTGACGAGTTGCCGGAGACAACGGTTGCTTTAACCGTTATGGATGGGAAAATTGTGTTTGAGAAGTAGCGGCAGACTGAGATCAGCAGGATTCCGTCATCGGCGGAGCCCCTGCTGATTTTTTTACATCGGCTCTTTCCAGGATGGCCCTTCGCGGATCAGCCATTCTGTACATAGATGACATTTAGCATCGATGTTTGATGCGAGATGCCATCAGAAGGGATTTGAGCGGGGCAAAACGGGTGATTGCAGCGCATGCAGGCTGGCATCCTTTGTGCAATGAAGAAAGATGAGACTGACAGGAGGAGGAACAGGCATGAGCAAACATTAACGGCTGGCATCCGTTGCGTGTACCAGCGTTTCATTACGAGCTAGAGAAGGAGGATTCAGAGTGGGAGATGTTGTTGTATTAGGTGCGGTTGGTACCATTGGGAGAGCCATTGTCAGAGACTTGGTCGAGAGCGGTGTCGCCGTCATTGCGGCAGACCTGGATGCAGCCAAGCTGGATGAACTGAAAGATTGGGTGGGCAAAACGATAGCCACGGCTACGGTAAATATTAAAGATCGGGAACAAACCATAGAGCTGTTAAAACAGGCGAAAGTCTGTGTCAATGCGACCAATTATATGTTTAACCTTGACGTGATGGAGGCCGCCGCCGCTGCAGGCGTACACGTTCTCGATTTGGGCGGCTTGTTTACATTGACCAAAGAGCAGTTAAAATATGACGAGCGAATGAAAGCGGCCAATGTATTATCGATTGTAGGCATGGGCTCTGACCCAGGCGTGTCGAATGTGTTTAGCCGCTATGGATACGATGTACTGGATGTCACGGAGGAAATTCACATTCGTTTTGGCTCCACTTCATCAGGCGTGACCTTCCCCTTTGCGATCGATACGATTATTGACGAGGCGACGAAAAATGCGTTTGCCATCAAAGACGGGGTATGTACGGAAATCCCGCCGCTGGGTGATGAGGAGTTGACCCAATTCCACGAACAGATCGGCGTCCAGACGACGTATTCAATCATTCATTCAGAGCTCGCTACGCTGCCCCTCAGTTTTCCGGAAGTCAAGCACATTACCTATAAAGACAGTTGGGATCCGAAGACGATCGAGAAGATTAACGTACTGGACAGCCTTGGACTGCTCAACACCGATCCGCTCGGGACGACAGAGAATGCTATCGTCCCGCGGCGTCAGCTTGTCGCTCTGCTGCAGAAAACACTGCGCGAGGAGCCGACCTGGGGCGTCGATGAACTGATGGTCGAAGTGAAGGGCGTGAAAAATGGCAAGAAAGCATCGGTCAAATTGGAGCTGCTCTCCACCTGGCAGGATGAGTGGCAAATAAGTGCGACATCGTACGCGACGGCTGTACCGGCATCGATCGTCGCGCAGATGCTGTTAAAGGGCGAGATCAGCGATGCAGGCGTGAAACCGCCGGAGCAGTGTGTGGACCCCGGCAAGTTTTTGGAATACCTCAAGGCGAAGAATGTAGAGCTGTACATTACCTATAGCGAAACTGAAAAATGCTAGCCGTCCGACCGCAGATTAAGGCATAAAGACTGGCTTTCCGACAAGTATGGTTGTCCGGAAAGCCAGTTTTTGCGTGTCTACCTATTCTTGCCACACACGGGTAAAGCGGCAGCAGTCCTGTTCCTGTGTGAGCAGATACACATCCGGATTGCTCAGCTTTTGCCACTCTGCAAAGCCGATGCGCTCATCAAAGTGCTTTAAAATGAGCGAAAGAAGCCCGCCATGGGTGACCACGACGGTAGTCGCCGCATCGTCATGCAGTATCTCATGTATTGCGGCCACCCCCCGCTTCTGAAAATAGGATGAGTATCATATATTTCTCCCGGAAAGGTGCATTTCCTGTTTCAGCATTCCACACTGAACGAACATCTTGATTCCCGACAAGCGTGATGTCATACTGACAAAAAGTCCCAAATTCATAAAGAGGTGAGTCCGATGGTTCCTACTTATCAAGATGCCGAAATTATTTTGCGATTGTATGAGCAGTTTGAGTCTGAACGCTTGCGGGAGTCGAAGAGGTGGTTTTTGCGCGAACTGGATACAGGTACATACGAAGCATTTATCGAAAGGTTTCCGCGCGGGAGTGAAGGGTTTGCCCATTTTACGGCGCTGTACGGATTTTTTGAAATGGTTGGCGTGTTGCATAAGAACGGGTTGGTCCACCCTGATCTGCTGTTTGACATGTGGTATATCAACGGCTATTTCGACAGGCTGTACCCGATCATCGCGGGAATCAGGGGAGAAGGCGATATGCACGTAGCGGAAAACTTCGAGCGGCTGGCGCGGGCCGAGCTGGAATGGATTGAACGGGCCAAGGGAGCGGAGCACGTACCCGCCGTCTGCTACGATACGAAATAAAGCGTGAATAAACCATAAAGCAGGAAAAACCGGATGGGCTGGTTAGGTCTATCCGGTTTTTCTGCAGGAATATGCATGAATAACCGGTTTTGTTGCATAAAACTACCATATAATCTCCATTTTTATCCAAAAAAGCAGGTATAGTGCGCATTTTATAAGTTTCATTAATTTATTGAAGAAAGTTGTTGTATTTTTATTAATTGCTATGTATAATTACGCATATACAAACGAACGAAGCGAGGGAATATACATGAGCAGAGAAAAAATCGTTTTGGCTTATTCCGGTGGCTTAGATACATCTGTAGCGATCAAATGGCTGCAAGACACATACAACTACGACGTCATTGCCGTAGCGCTCGATGTGGGTGAAGGCAAAGACCTGGACTTTGTCCAGCAAAAAGCACTGCAGGTAGGCGCGATCAAATCAATCGTCGTCGATGCCAAAGAGACATTTGCCCAAGAGTTCGTACTGCCTGCACTGAAAGCAAACGCGATGTACGAAGGCAAATATCCGCTTGTTTCCGCACTGTCGCGTTACCTGATCTCCCGCGTCCTGATCGAAATCGCGGAAAAAGAAGGCGCCGTCGCAGTAGCTCACGGCTGCACAGGCAAAGGAAACGACCAGGTCCGTTTCGACGTATCCTTTACAGCGCTCAACCCGAACATCAAAATCGTCGCGCCTGTTCGCGAGTGGGGCTGGACGCGTGACGAAGAAATCCAATATGCCAAAGACAACAACATACCAATTCCGATCAACCTCGACAATCCATACAGCATCGACCAAAACCTCTGGGGCAGAAGCTGCGAATGCGGTATTCTCGAAGACCCGTGGGCTGCACCGCCAGAAGGCGCATACGATCTGACCAAGTCGATTGACGACGCTCCCGCTGAAGCGGAAGAAATCGAAATCACGTTTGTCAAAGGCGTGCCAACTGCATTGAACGGCGAAGAAATGCTGCTGTCCGAGCTGATCCTGAAGCTGAACAAAATCGCCGGCAACCACGGCGTAGGCCGGATTGACCACGTAGAAAACCGTCTGGTCGGAATCAAATCGCGTGAAGTGTACGAAACACCTGCAGCGACGACGCTGATTCTCGCTCACCGCGAGCTGGAATTCTTGACACAACCGCGTGAAGTCGCACAATTCAAGCCGATCATCGAGCAAAAGCTGTCTCAAGTCATCTACGAAGGTCTGTGGTATTCGCCAATCCGCAACGCGATTGAAGCGTTCATCGAAGAAACGCAACAGCACGTAACAGGCGTTGTCCGCGTGAAACTGCACAAGGGCCATGCCATCGTCGTCGGACGCAAATCCGAGTCGACGCTCTACAGCCATGAGCTGGCTACGTATGCAGCAGGCGATACATTCGATCACAAAGCAGCGCTTGGCTTCATCAAGCTGTGGGGCTTGCCAACGAAAGTGCATGCCCAGGTAAATGAAGGCTCCCTGCAAAAAACATTTAAAACGGAAATCTCCATCGTTAAAGAAAAGGATGCGATTACCCAATGAAACTCTGGGGAGGGCGCTTCACCAAGCCGACGAATCAACTCGTAGATGAATATACAGCCTCAATCTCCTTCGACCAACAGATGTGGAAGCAAGACATTGTCGGCAGCCTGGCGCATGTCGCGATGCTGGGGAAATGCGGCATCCTTCCGATGGAAGAAGTCAAGCAAATCATCAGCGGTCTGAAAAAAGTAAAAGAGAAAATCGAGCGCAATCAAGTTGCATTCTCCGTCGAGAACGAAGACGTGCACATGAATATTGAGCGGTTCCTGATTGAAGAAATCGGTCCGGTGGGCGGCAAGCTGCACACCGGCCGGAGCCGCAATGATCAGGTGGCTTTGGATATGCATCTCTATCTACGCGAAAAGATGATGGAGATCATCCAACTGGCGATGTATCTGCAAAAGGCGATGCTTGCGCAAGCGGCCAAGCATCTGGATACGATCATGCCCGGCTATACGCATCTGCAGCGCGCGCAGCCCGTGCTGTTCGGCTATCATTTGATGGCGTATGTTTCCATGCTGCAACGCGATATTGAACGGATGCAGGAAAGCTGGAAGCGCGTGAACGTCATGCCGCTCGGCGCAGGGGCGCTGGCTGGTACGACGTTCCCGATCGACCGCGAGTTTGTCGCCGACATGCTGCAATTCGATGGCATATACGTCAACAGCATGGATGCCGTGAGCGACCGCGACTTCATCGTCGAGTTTCTTGCGGACTCTTCATTGCTCATGACCCATCTCTCCCGTCTGTGCGAAGAGCTGGTCATCTGGAGCAGCCAGGAATTCGCCTTTATCGAGCTGGACGATGCGTTCTGTACCGGATCAAGCATTATGCCGCAGAAGAAAAATCCCGACGTTGCAGAGCTGGTACGCGGCAAGACAGGGCGCGTCTACGGCAACCTCGTAGGCCTCCTGACCGTTCTCAAAGGCCTGCCGCTCGCCTACAACAAAGACCTGCAGGAGGACAAAGAGGGCATGTTTGATACCGTCGCGACTCTGCACGGGGCACTTGCACTGTTGACGCCGATGATCGAGAGCATGCAAGTCAGAGCAGCGCGGATGCGCCAGGCAGTAACGCAGGACTTCTCCAATGCGACAGACCTGGCAGACTACCTCGTGACGAAAGACCTTCCGTTCCGGCAAGCGCACGAGGTCGTAGGGAAAGCAGTACTGTACTGCATTGAGCAGAAGAAATACTTGCTTGACCTGTCACTGGATGAATTCCGCCAATTCTCACCATTAATTGATGAAGGCGTCTATCAGGCACTGGATGTCGATACGGTTGTCAATGCCCGCAACGTTCTGGGCGGAACAGCTCGCAACCAGGTGGAGAAACAGATCGCTGTGTATCAGGAAAAACTGGCGGCAACACTCGCATGGGTGGAGGCAAACAGCCAAAAAGTCATGATCGAATCGCTCGTCGATGTAGGATCACCCGTATAAAAAGCAACGGCCTCACTGCCATCCACGCAAGCTTTTCGTTATGCCTATAAATTATGAAATGATATGAAATAACGCTCCTGTTCGTACAATATGCGAAGAGGAGCGTTTGTCATTTCGCGAAGATTGTCTTGTTTCGACAAGAAATGAGAGAATTAGGGGATAACATTGACGTTTTTGAGATGGTATAATGGTGGGTATCAGTCGTTTCCATTCGGAAACTGTCTGTTTTTAACCGACTTCGTGAATCCTTGTCGAATGACAACAAGTACATATAGCGTAACAATAACTGCGAGGCTAGGATGTGATTTTTTTGATAGAGATGTTTGATGTCTGGAAAACTTATCCCAATGGGACCAATGCCCTAAAAGGGATAAACATCCGCATCGAGAAAGGTGAATTCGTCTATGTGGTCGGGCCAAGCGGTGCAGGAAAATCGACGTTTATCAAACTGATGTACCGGGAAGAGAAACCAACCAAAGGGCAGATTTTTCTCGGAGGATTTAACGTCAGCCGTATCAAGGAGCGGCAAATTCCGCTCGTCCGCCGCAGCATTGGCGTCGTATTTCAAGACTTTAAACTATTGCCAACCTTGAGTGTATTTGAAAACGTCGCATTTGCCATGGAAGTAATCGAAGCCCCCCCAAAGCTGATCAAACCGCGCGTACTCGACGTGCTGGGACTGGTCAAATTGAAGCACAAGGCCAAAATGCTGCCGAGTGAATTGTCTGGCGGCGAGCAGCAGCGGGTAGCTCTGGCCAGGGCGCTGGTGAACAATCCGGGCATTATGATTGCTGACGAACCGACGGGAAACCTCGATCCGGAGACGTCGTGGGACATCATGAACCTGTTTGAAGAGATCAACCAGCGCGGGACGACGATCGTCATGGCAACCCACAACAGGGAAATCGTCAACACGATGCGCAAACGCGTCATTGCCATTGAAGCGGGAGAAATTGCCCGTGACGAGCAGCGAGGTGAATACGGCTATGAAGATTAGGACACTGGCCCGCCACCTCCGGGAAGGGGTAAAAAACCTCGTTCGCAACGGCTGGATGACATTTGCCTCCGTAAGTGCCGTGGCCATTACCCTGCTGATCCTGGGCGTCTTTTTGCTCCTCGCCCTCAACGTCAATTTCATTGCACAATCGATAGAAAAACAGGTAGAGGTTCGCGTATTCATAGATTCGCTGGCTGATAAACCGACGATTGGACAGCTGGAACAAAAAATAAAAAGTTTGCCGAAAGTGCAAAGCGTCGTCTTTGTTTCAAAAGAGGAAGGGTTAAAGAACCTGAAAGAAGGCATGGGCGAAAAGGCTTATCTGTTTGAAGGGCTGGAAAAGGAGAACCCGTTGCCTGATTCGTTTGTCGTCAAGACGAAGCTTCCCCAGGAAACATCGGAGGTTGCCCTGCAAATCAAGGAGATGCCGTCTGTCAGCAGCGTCGACTACGGGGAAGGAACAGTCGAAAAGCTGTTCGTCGCGACGAGTACGGTGCGCAACGTAGGGATCATCTTCATCGTCGGCCTCTCGTTTACCGCGATGTTTTTGATCGCGAACACCATCAAGCTGACCATCGTCGCCCGCAGGCGGGAAATTGAGATCATGAAGCTGGTCGGCGCTACGAACTGGTTTATCCGCTGGCCGTTTTTTGTCGAAGGCTTGCTGATGGGAATTGTCGGAGCGTTGATTCCAATCGCATTGCTCGGGTTTGGCTACGCCTATCTGCTCGATGTGGTCAATGCCAATTACGTGATCCCGCTCTTTCCATTGCTGCCGCTGTTTCCGCTGGCCTATCAAGTGGCAGTCATTCTGCTTGCGATCGGGGCGTTTATCGGAATCTGGGGAAGTCTGGTGTCTGTTCGCCGCTTCTTGCGCGTTTAGGAGAATCGTGTCAAAGAGATTGGGAGCGAGAAGCTCGCTTCCGTAGGGGAGGAGAAGTATGAAGAAGAAAACACTCCTGTTAATGGCTTTGTCCAGCCTGCTCGTCTGGGGCAGCTTTCCTGCTACAGTCGGCATGGCCAATTCTGCACTCGACAAAATAAACAAGGAAATCAGCGAAATTCGCAAAAAAAAGGAAGCCCAGAAGCAGCAGATCAAGGAAATTAACAACCAGATCGGCACTGTCAAGAAAAAACGTGCCGAATTGGAAAATGAGCTGATGGCGATTGACCTGCGCCGCAACGAAACCCAGACGAAGATCGACAAGCTGGAGGTAGCCATCGCGGATACGACCAAAAAAGCAGTCGAAGCGCAGGAACAGCTGGACGAAGCGCAAGAGCGTGTCGCAAAGCGCGAAGCGATGCTGAAGACACGTCTGAAATCGATGTACGAGCGCGGGAATGTCTCCTATTTGGAAGTATTGCTCGGCTCTGCCAGCTTTGGTGACTTTCTTACCCGCCTGGACAGCATTCAGTTGATTTTGGAACAGGATATGCGCATTTTGGAAGACAACGTGAAGGACAAGCAGCTGGTGGAGGAAAAGAAAAAAGAAGTCGAGCAGCACTTGGCTACGTATGAGAAACAGTTTGCCGAAGCGGAAAGTCTGAAGGCAGAACTGGACCAGCAGTTCAAGCAAAGCACAGTCGTGAAAGCGGCACTGCTGGAGCAAGAATCGCAGTTGCACGAAATCGAGGCGGAAGAAGAGCAGCGGCTGCTGGAATTGGCGAATCTGGAGTCTTCCAAAGTAGCAGAGGCCTCTCGCTTGGCAAGCGTCAGCAGCTATAAAGGCGGACGCCTGGGTGTTCCGCTTCCGCAAGGCAGTTTTCGCATCAGCTCGGGATTTGGCATGCGTACCGACCCGTTTACAGGCAAATCGGCTGGGCATAATGGTTTAGATATGGCAGCGCCAAAAGGCACCGACATTTATGCTGCGGAAGACGGAATCGTCGTCTTTGCTTCATACAGTCAAGGCTTTGGCAATACGGTAATGATCAAGCACAATGAACAAATTACCACGCTCTACGGCCACATCCGCGAAGGCGGAATCAAGGTCAGTGTGGGACAAGCTGTAAAGAAAGGGCAAAAGGTCGCCGAAGTGGGAAGTACTGGCCGTTCGACAGGAAATCACCTGCATTTTACAGTGTATAAAAACGGAACTGCTGTTGACCCGACGCCGTATATCAAATAAGCTTGGTTTACAAATATTGTGCTCCGGGATTGCATACACTAGCTCCATACGGTTCTGCCTGGAACGCAAAGGATGGTGTTAACGATGAAATGGAATGGCCGTTCCGTATTCGTATTGATTATTGTCTCCATGATGACGAGCAGCCTTTTGACGATGGCGCTGATCAAAAGCGGTGCAGTCGGCTCGGGCTCGGCGGCATTGACGGCATCGACAAGTGCCTTCGCGATAGGCAGCAAGGATATCCCGAAAGAGTTCAACAAACTAAGCGATATCTATCAAATTATCAAGAAAGATTACGTTCAGGAAGTCTCCGACGACAAATTGCTGGAGGGCGCGATCAAAGGAATGATCGGCTCGCTTGACGACCCGTACACGGATTATATGGACCCGTCAACGGCCGAGCAGTTCAACTCGCAATTGCAGTCTTCCTTCCAGGGAATCGGTGCGGAAGTCAGCATGCAAAACGGGAAGGTCACAGTAGTGTCGCCGATTAAGAATTCGCCTGCAGATAAGGCCGGATTGCGTCCAAACGACCAGCTGCTGAGCGTTAACGGCGAATCTCTGGACGGACTCAACTTGCAAGAGGCGGTTGCCAAAATTCGCGGGCCGAAGGGAACAAAAGCGGTACTGAAGGTAGCTCGCCCCGGAGTGGCGCAGCCGATGACGATTACCTGCATCCGCGACGACATCCCGATCGAAACGATTCACAGTGAAGTGATTCAGAAGGGCAATGACAAGATTGGCAAGCTGGCCATTTTGCAATTCTCGGCCGATACGGCGAAAACCTTCGCGAGCGAGCTGAGCAAAATGGAGAAGCAAGGAATT
>CAMIVR010000161.1 GCA_946402065.1 uncultured Brevibacillus sp.
TACATAGGCAAGGGTCGGAGCGGGTGCGCGCTGTCCCATGAATTCCGGCCAGACGCAAGTGTTGTGCGGATGTTTCTTCGGGTACCTCCAGTGGGTGATTTTGGTCTACTCGTAGCTCCATAAATCTTGTTCTGTTTTTCCATTAAAAGCATCAATGTACACATTTTCCGACTGTTCCTTTGGCACGTAGGCCAAAATCGGCTCTGGCGCATACTGTCCACGGTAGTTCGGCCAGACATAGGCCAGCTCGACAGCGAGCTTGTCCAGATATGCCTTCTTCGCCGCTTCCGGTGAGAGAATGCCTTGTTTATCCGGGACCAAGCTGCCGTGACCGGCCCGCCCGCGCGTGAATGAAGTCATCCTGCCGAACTCATCAATGCCGACGGTATAGGTTTCATTTTCAACAGGCAGTTCGTCGTGCAAGACGGTGAACTGATAGGCAAATGTCGGCGGCTTCTGATAGAAGAAGCTATCGGCGAGCTTCTTAGCATCCAACCAGTTCGGGTACTGGTCGATCGCTTGCGGATTCGCCAACCGTGTCACAGCAAGATCGCTCACCCCGGCGTTGAGCTGCTCTTCGACAAAGCGAACAGCTTTTTCTCTGGCTGCGGCTTCCGATACCTTCTCACCAGTATCTCCGCTCATATACGATTTGAATGTCTTTAATGCACCGGTTTCATCATCTACAGTCAGCTCCGCGCCATCCGCTTCATTGGTGTTAGGCCTAAGCCACATATACATCAGTTTCTTTTCAAAGCGATTGGTGCGCGGGTCGTATTGCCGATAAAAGGAATAACTCATCTTGCCGGTATCGATGGCAAAGAAAGTCTTCAGCAGCTTGGCTGCGTCATCGTCAGTTTTGGCTGCAAGCGCAACGCCTTTCCCGTTCACATGAAAGACAGTACCTTGCTGCGGTTCGGCTGGTTTGACCGCTTCAATCGGTTTCCCCGTAGCGGCATCGATGGCAAGTGCGTTTGGTGTGTATTTCAGCACGGCGTTCGTCTCTGTGTTCGCTGGCGAGCCCGGTTGCCCACTGTTGTAGACAAGTGACAGGTGGACGTTGTCGGCAAATGCCTGTTTGGCCGCTTCACTTGAAAGCTGGTTGGCAGGCTTGGGCAGTGCTGCTTTCATGGGCTGTTCAGCGTAATTGACGGAATAGTCCTTCACGTGCCCTCCGGCGGTGACGGAGATGATGATCTCGCCTTGGCCGATTACGGGAAGGCCGTTCACCAACTGCTGAAAACGAACGCGTTTGACTGACCAGATGCGGTCATTTCCCGCTGCGTTTGTGGTCACTTCCGCATCCCGTGTCACCGTCTCCCGCATCCGGTACTGGTCGGCTTTTTCGCCCTGGATTTTTTTTAGAAAGGCAACTGCTGTTTCCTTTGCCAATTCGTCGCTGGGAAATTCGAGCGACTGCCAGGAGAGAATGTCGCGTGCAAGGCCGACGACTTCTCCGGTATTCGCGTGGAGTTTGACACGCACTTCATCTTTGATTTGCTCGGGCTTGGGCAGCTCGCTATAGACGATGCTCCAGCGGGCATAAGGGACGATCGGCTGACTGGTGAAGTCTAGCGGGTAATACATTTTTTGCAGCAGCGGTATCGTCTTTAGCTCAGGAACGATTTCAGCCAGGTTTTTCAATGTCTGATTGTATGCTTTCGGGAAATTGGCCGAATCGTCTCGAATGAACGGTTTAGGAGAATCAGCCGATTCATTCGCCCATGCTGGTGAGGCAGAGAGCAGACTGGCAGCCATGAGAACCATGATTGATTTGTTTATGTATTTCATCGAAGGGCCTCCTTTTTGATGGATGTGATGGGAAAACTGCTGATTATACGGTTGGGAGAAAAATCCGTTACAAAAAATTTCTACTCTTCGGGTGCATACTCTTGGATGATTCCGTCGAACTGATTTACGTGAAGCCTGTCCATTTCATTCTCGACGCGGGAGTCATTATGAGGTACGGTTGCTTTAAATGAAAACTGGCGTTGAGCTGGTGCTGCCCCTGATCGTTCGTTCGGCCAGGTGTAACGGCTGGTAGGTTGAGTAAGAGAGAGGTATAATCGTTTCGTTTTGTTTATTTGCATTGATGACCTCCAGTGCATGTATCATAGTGAAAAGCCGCACATTATACGACTGGCAGGAAAAAACGTTACAACTTTCGGTCATGAAAATAAATGTTTTGGCTCCGTAAAGGTTTTTGTAACCTTTTTCGCGCACAAACGAATAATCAGTGCAAAATCAGGGGGGAGGGAAGCGTGTGTATGATGATCTTGACCAACGGATCCGGATAATCTACCAAAATCACTACCATGACGTCTACTATTTCTTGCTCTATTTTACCGGGAACCAGACGGATGCCGAGGATTTGACCCAGGATGTCTTTATGAAGCTGCTGCGCGCATTGCCCAAGTACGACGGTCGTGCGGAACTGAAGACATGGATTTTTTCCATCGCCAAGTACCTGGCAATCGACAGCTACAGGAAGAAGCGGTTTCAGGCGATGTTTTCGGAAAATTTCCTCGCCAGGCTCGTGTCCAGTGAAGGCAGGCCGGAAGAATCGCTGACGGCCAAGGAAGAGGGGCAGGAATTGAAAGAAGCGCTGCAAAAGCTCAAGCCTCAATACCGGATGGTCGTGATTTTGCGCGCTTTGAAGGAGTACAGTGTGAAAGAAACGGCGGAAATACTCGGCATCTCGGAAAGCAAGGTAAAGGTGGATTTCCACCGCGCGCTGAAAATGCTGCATACGTATCTCGACAAGCCTGTAGAAGGGGGATGGCAAAATGAGTGGGTCTGATCAGATGGAGTGGGAGTCAGCGATGAGTAAGCGGCTGAAGCATGCGCACGGGGATGTGCCGGCACCGCGAAGTGAACACGTCGCCTATGTGGAACAGCATCTCGTCCGCGAAGCCGGCCGGATGAAGCGCAGACATCGGCTGCTGCGCCGGATGACGCCTGTGCTGGGAGTGGCGTGCAGCATTGCCCTGGCGCTGTGGGTAGTGTCATTGCAGGAGCGGCCGGCACGCGAGCAGCCAACCGCATCAACAGCTGTGCAGCAGCCGTCAAAAGTCGTGCAGGATCTGCCGGGCAAGCCGGAGACGGGAATCGTCCAGCAGCCGATCCCGTCAGCGAACACGGCGGAGCGGACGAGCAAGCCCGGCAAGACAGTCACCGTCGCCCCGTCAATAGCCGCACAGCCGGCACATTCACCGGGCGTCGCAAAGAATCCGGCCGGCCCATCGACTGTGGAGACAAGCATTTCCGCGAAGGAACAGAAGGCGAGAAACTATTTGCAGGCGAAGCTGGGCGATGAGTACAGCGGATACAAACTCAACCGCTCGATGACGGCAGAGGACGCGGGGCAATTCGTCTTCTATCCGACCATCAACGGAATTCCCTACGTCAACAAGCTGATCTTTGTCGCCTTTGACGAGGCGGGCGAACCGCGTAACGTCAATGTGTACCATCAGGGAGCTGTCGGCAACGGGCAGGCGTTTCCCGATCCGCGGGGAATCGTTTCAACGGATGCAGCCAAACAGGCAGCAGCGCAGACACTTCAGCTCGTCTATGTGGAGCGGTCAGGGGGAAAGGGTGAGCCAGCGCTTTTGTATCGCCCGGACTTCTCGGGCTACGTGGACGCCAAAAGCGGCCAGGTGCTTGCCGACGAGCGTTCGCTTGCACAAGAAAAACCGCGGATCGTATCGGTTGCGTCGAAAGGGGAGAAGCTGTATGCCCGGACGGCGGAGGAAGCAGGCAGTCTGCTGGAAGAGGCGTTTGGCATTTCCCTGCCGAGTCAATCGGTAGACGCAAGCAAAATCGTCAGTGTGGCCAACAGCGAAAAAGAATATAAATGGTCGTTGCCAGACGGAGAGGCGATGCTTGTCACTGCCCTGGAATCCGGCCAGGTGACCGGCTTTGAATGGAAGCCCAAGCGCGGGCAAAACACGGCAGCGACAAGCCGGCTCACCCGCGAAGAGGCGCTGAAGACTGGCGTTCGCTTTTTGCAGAAATACCTCAATCCCGCGATTGGCGAGCTGCAGCTGAATAGCGCCGAGGAATCGTCGACAGGCATCCGCTTTACGTTTGCCAGAGTCTATCAAGGAATTCCCGTGCTCGATCACACGTATACGGTAACGGTCGACCCTGTTTTCGCCAAAGTAACCGGAATGTCCGGCGACTTCCTGCAACAACCCGTGGCACTGCCGGATAGCAGCAAAGCAATTCCGCTTGAGCAGGCGCAAGCGGAGTACGTGCAGCAGTTTCCATTCGAGTTGGAGTATACGGGGTGGAAAATGCAGGGGAAACAGACGGAGGAACTGCGCCTGGTCTACTCGACCATAGGCTCCAAAGGCAGCTATTCCGGCATTGACGCTCTCACCGGAGCGGTCGTGAACAAGTAAGGAATTTGTTTGACACGATGAAAGCCTTCCAATAAAATAAAAAGAGAGAACGTAGAGCCCTTTCGTAGAGGCTCTACTACTTTTTTTGTATTTTCCTTCAATTTAGTAGAGTGGTAGAGAATTAGAGAGGTAATCAATTAACGGGAAAAACGGTCTGTTTGATATAAATCTGCAGATCTCATGAACAACCAGAAAAGAGACAGTAGAGAGGGGAACCAATCGTGAACAAGAAATCAATCAAATGGGTGGCAGGCATCGTCCTGCCGTTTATGCTGCTGGCGGGCTGTGGAGCGAACAACGCCGCGCCAGCGGGTCAGAAAGACGGTGAAGCTGCGGCGCCCGGCCAGACGGAAGCCGCGCCGATCACCCTGAAAATGGGCCTGCAGCCGTGGGTGGGCAACGGCCCGATGTGGATTGCGGAAAAGAAAGGCTTTTTCGAGAAAAACGGGTTGAAGGTCGAGCTCGTCTCGTTTGAGCAAGACTCCGATATGAACGCTGCCTTTGCCGCTGACAAAATCCAGGTGGCCAACCTTGCGACGCAAACGGCGATCCGCGTCGTCGGCAATGAAAGCATGGATGCGAAAGGCATCATCTTTATGGATGAGTCGCTCGATGCCGACGCGATTCTCGCGACCAAAGACATCACCAGTGTCGACCAGCTCGTCGGAAAGAAAATCGCCTACGAGGAAGGCACCACCTCAGACCTGCTCCTGCAATCTGCGCTAAAAGAGCAGGGCAAAACGGTTAAAGACGTGACACCGGTGTTCATGCCGGCCGCCAACGCCGGACTTTCCCTGATTCCGGGCAATGTCGATGCGGCGGTAACGTACGCGCCGTACATTTCGGAAGTGCTGGACAAAGGCAAGGATCGCGGCATTCACGTGCTGTATTCGGCGAAAAATTCGCCCGGGCTGATCAGTGATATGGTTGTGACCAAGGCGGCGTTTTTGACCGAGCACCCTGACGCCAAGGAAAAACTGCGCAAGGCCTGGGATGAAGCGTTGGCTTTCTGGCGGGAAAATCCTGAAGAGGGCAACCAGATCGTCGCTGCAGGCAGCGGCAGCCAGGCAGATGAAATGCCGCCAATCCTCGAAGGTTTGAAATTTTTCAATACGACGGAGCAAGCAGAATTGGTCAACTCGGGCGAAATGATGAAAACGGCGAGCAATATCCACCAGCTGCTCAAAGACGGCGGAACGCTGAAGCAAGACGTGAACCTGGAAGCTTTGTTCGACATGAAGTAATCAACAGGAGTGTGCCATGACTCGCTATACAACCTACTCGTTTTTGGGTGTTTTTCTCGTATTGTTCATCTGGATCCTGTTAACCTACGGACACCTGGTCGATAAGCTGTTTTTGCCGTCGCCCGGGGCTGTCGTCGGGGCGGCTGTCGATGAAATCAAAGAGGGCGTCTTCTTCAAAGATATCGGCGTCAGCTTTTACCGGATTCTGATGGGCTTCGTCATCTCGACCGTGTTCGCCGTGCCGATCGGCGTCATGATGGGGACGTCACGGGCCTGGCAGGCGTTTTGGGAGCCGCTCGTCGGCCTGGTCCGCTATATGCCGGCGGTCGCGTTTATTCCGCTGTCGATTCTCTGGTTCGGAACGACGGACCTGCAGAAGTTTTTCATTCTGTTTATTGGCGTATTCTTTCAGGAAGTCATCATGATTGCGGACAATTGCAAGACAGTGAACCGTTCGCTGGTGGAAGTCGGCCTGACATTGGGGCTGAAGCGCTACGAAATCGTCCGTGACATCATCATCAGAGCCGCGCTGCCGGGGATTATCGATACGTTTCGCACGACCTGGGGCTGGGCGTGGACCTACCTCGTGGTGGCAGAGCTGGTCGCCGCGTCAGAAGGGCTTGGCTTCCGCATCATGCAGGCGCAGCGCTACCTGGCGACAGAGCGGATCATCGCCGGGATTCTCGTCATCGGGATTCTCGGTCTGTTGACTGATCTGTTGTTTAAGTATCTGTACATCCGACTGTTTCCCTGGAAAGAATCAGAGCGGGCAAAAGGATGACGCCTGATAGAGACAGCGTGGAGGAGGAGCTTCGTGAAAGACGTTCGATTATTTGCGGAAAACGTGAACAAACGGTTCGTTAGCAATAAACAGGAAATCGTGGCCTTGAAGGATGTGAGTCTGACCATTCACAAGATGGAATTCGTCTCGCTATTAGGCCCGTCCGGCTGCGGCAAGTCGACGTTTTTGCGGCTGGTCGCCGGTCTGGATCAATTTAATGAGGGACAGCTCGTGCTCGATGGCAAACCGATTACAGGGGCCGGGCGCGACCGCGGCGTCGTGTTCCAGCAGTACAGCCTGCTGCCCTGGCTGCACGCCTGGGAAAACGTCGCGTTTGCCTTGAAAAAGGATACGTCGCTGGGCAAGTCCGAAAAGAAGGAGCTGGCCCACCATTTTCTCAAACTCGTCGGCTTGAGCGGCTTCGAGAACCACTATCCGGCACAGATGTCGGGGGGCATGCAGCAGCGTGTCGCCATCGCCCGGGCACTCGTCTACAAGCCGAGTCTGCTATTGATGGACGAGCCGTTCGGCGCGTTGGATGCACAGACGCGGCGGGAAATGCAGGATCTGCTGCTGCAGGTCTGGGAGGAAGAGAAGTGCAGTGTGCTGTTCGTCACGCACGATGTCGATGAGGCCGTCTACTTGTCCGACCGCGTCTACGTCATGTCGGCTCGCCCGGGCAGCATAGCCAAGGAGCTGGACATCGCCCTTGAGCGCCCGCGTGAATGGGACGTACAGCTTACCCAGCAGTTCACCGAGTACAAGCGGGAAATCGTGACGGAGCTGAGGTCATCTCCGGCGAGGAAATAGCGGCTTGTCCGGGAACGTGCCTGATAAGCTGGCAAATCAGGCAAGAGTCCAGCATTAGCGGAGGCTCTTCTTTGAAAGTTGATGCGTTTTGGGGAACCGGAGGGGAGGGTTCCCCTTTTTCGGCTCCTTGTTTTTGGTTTTAACAGGTACGTCATCGCTCTGTCATATATTCAAGCCCGTTTCTTTGTCGTAGAACCGGGCTTCTTTTTGCTGCTGTTCAATGATAAGCAAAACTTATGATTAGCATAAGTAATTCTGATTGCTCGAGATTCCTGACTGTGGTAGCTTAAAATGAATAGTAACTAAGTATATAAGATTACTCGGATTAATTTTACCCTGTGCGAGGTGCATATCGTTGGTTGTTAAGGTGACAGACAGTCCTTTCAGTCAGGAACAAGTGGAGCTTCTGAATCGGTTGCTGCCCACGCTTTCGGAGCTGCAAAAGGTTTGGCTGAGCGGATATCTTGCGGCTCTTTCCAAAGCAGAAACACCGATGGCCGCTGGGGTTCAAGCAGCTTCAGCAGCAAATGGGCCGGTCATTTCCAAAGAGGCGACCGTGCTTTTCGGATCCCAAACCGGCAACAGCCAAAAGTTGGCCAAGAAGCTTTCCGGCAGGCTCCAAGAGCAGGGCTTCCAGGTAACGCTCTCGTCCATGAGCGACTTCAAGACGAATGCGTTGAAAAAGGTTCAAAACCTGTTCATTGTAGTAAGCACTCACGGGGAAGGGGAACCCCCGGACAACGCCATCTCCTTCCATGAATTCCTGCACAGCAAGAGAGCGCCGCAATTGGCGGGACTGCGGTTTTCCGTGCTGGCATTGGGAGACACCTCTTATGAATTTTTTTGCCAAACCGGCAAAGACTTCGACAAGCGGCTTGAAGAACTCGGCGGCAAGCGCCTCACTCCCCGGGTCGATTGCGATGTGGATTACGACGAGCGAGCCTCCGAGTGGATGAATCGTGTCCTGGCTTCTCTCAGTGAAGCTCCGGCACCCCAGGTCGCTGCAAGCGTCGGCGGTGCAGCGATCGGGACAGAGACAGAAAGCGAATATTCTCGGTCGAATCCGTTCCGGGCTGTGGTGCTGGAGAACCTGAATCTGAACGGACGCGGATCGGATAAGGAAACCCGCCACCTGGAAATCTCCCTTGAGGGGTCCAATCTCCACTATGAACCGGGCGACAGTTTGGGGATCTATCCCAAGAATCATCCATGCCTTGTCCGTGACCTGATTGACGCGATGGGCTGGAAGCCGGAAGAGCTTGTTCCGATTCAGAAGAGCGGGGAAGAGCGACCATTGGAAGAGGCGCTTACCAGCCATTATGAAATCACCGTTCTCACCAAGCCCCTCCTGGAACAAGCGGCACAGCTTTTTTCCGGAAACGGGCTGCAGGAGCTGCTTGCCGAAGGGCGGGAGCAAGCGCTGCGAGATTATGTGCGAAATCGGGATTTGCTGGATCTGGTCCGGGACTATCGCTTGAATGGTGTGTCAGCCAAAGAATTCGTCACCATGCTCAGAAAGCTGCCGCCTCGTCTCTATTCGATCGCCAGCAGTTTGAAGTCCTGCCCGGACGAGGTGCATCTGACGATTCGCAAGGTTCACTATCAGGTTCATGGGCGAGAGCGGTACGGCGTCTGTTCGAGCTATATCGCGGATCGTCTGGAAGCGGGGGATACGTTGCCGGTATTTGTGCAGAGTAACCCCAACTTCAAGCTTCCGGCTGACCCGGACATACCGCTGATCATGATTGGGCCTGGCACAGGTGCCGCTCCATTCCGCGCGTTCCTGGGGGAACGGGAGGAGCTCGGGGCGAAAGGCAAGACGTGGCTTTTCTACGGCGATCAGCATTTCTCCACAGACTTCCTCTATCAGCTCGACTGGCAGCGTTGGCTCAAGGAGGGCGTACTGACGCGTATGGATGTCGCGTTCTCGCGCGATACGAGCCAAAAAGTGTACGTTCAGCACCGGATGCTTGAAAAGAGCAAGGAGCTCTACCGATGGCTGCAGGATGGAGCACACGTATACGTATGCGGAGACGAGAAGAAGATGGCGCACGACGTTCACGCCGCCCTGGTCACCGTACTCCAGCAGGAGGGCGGACTCGGTTCTGAGGAAGCTGCCCTGTATTTGAAGCAGATGCAGCAGGAAAAGCGTTATCAGCGAGATGTCTACTAAAGTTACGATAAAAAATAGCGAGAGGGGATATGAAGCATGTCAGAAAATCATTTGCTTTCGCAAAACAGTGCTCCTCACAGCGATGTAGAGGAGATTAAACGCCGAAGCAATTACCTCCGGGGAAGCCTGGCGGAAACGCTGGAAGACAGAATTACGGGGTCCATCCCTGAGGACGATAACCGCTTGATGAAATTTCATGGAAGCTACATGCAGGATGACCGGGATCTTCGCAACGAACGGAATAAGCAGAAGCTGGAGCCGGCCTATCAATTCATGGTGCGCGTGCGGGCGGCAGGTGGCGTTGTCACGTCGGAGCAATGGCTCATGATGGACCGTATCGCCCGGCAATTTGCCAATGGGACGATTCGCTTGACGACCCGTCAGTCTTTCCAATTGCACGGCGTGATCAAGTGGAATATGAAGAATGTGATTACAGAAGTAAACGAGGCTTTGTTAAGCACACTGGCTGCCTGCGGGGACGTGAACCGCAACGTCATGTGCAACCCGAATCCGTACCAGTCGGAAGTCCATCACCAGGTTTACGAATGGGCCAAAAAAGTAAGCAATCATCTCGATCCCCGGACCCGCGCCTACCATGAAATCTGGCTTGACGAAGAGAAGGTGATAGACAGTCGGGATGGGGAAGAGCAAGAGCCGATCTACGGCCCCGTCTATTTGCCGCGCAAGTTCAAGATCGGCATCGCGGTTCCGCCTGCCAACGATGTAGACGTCTTCTCCCAGGATTTGGGCTTTATCGCCATTCATGAGGAAGGGCGGCTGCTGGGCTTCAACGTTGCGGTCGGCGGCGGAATGGGAATGAGCCACGGCGATCCGAAGACATATCCGCAGGTGGCGCGGGTAATCGGGTTCATCACACCGGAACAACTGTTGGATGTCGCCGAGAAAACAGTCACGATCCAGCGAGACTACGGAGATCGCTCGGTGCGAAAGCATGCCCGGTTCAAATATACGATCGACGACCGCGGCATCGAATGGTTCGTCAATGAGCTGGAGCAGCGGCTGGGCTGGAAGCTGGAGAAGGCACGCCCCTATCAGTTCGAGCATAATGGCGACCGCTACGGCTGGGTGAAAGGAAGCGACGATAACTGGCATTTTACCCTGTTCATTCAGAATGGCCGAGTGAAGGACGAGGACAGCTACCTGCTGATGTCCGGCCTGCGGGAAATTGCCAAGGTGCATGCAGGGGATTTCCGCCTAACGCCGAACCAGAATCTCATCATTGGGAATGTACCCCGTGAAAAAAAGCAGGAAATCGAACAGATCATTCATGATTACGGACTCACCGATGGAACTGCTTATTCCGCATTGCGGAGAAACTCCATGGCCTGTGTTGCGCTGCCGACTTGCGGATTGGCGATGGCTGAATCAGAGCGCTATTTGCCGACGCTGCTGGATAAGATCGAGCTGATCCTGGATGAAGCGGGCTTGCGCGATGAGGAGATCGTCATTCGCATGACAGGATGCCCAAATGGGTGCGCACGACCTGCACTGGCGGAAATCGCCTTTATCGGGAAGGCTGTCGGCAAGTACAACATGTATTTGGGCGGCGGTTTCTCCGGAAATCGCTTGAATAAGCTGTACCGGGAAAACATCGGAGAGGCAGAAATCCTGGAGGAACTGCGGCCGATCTTGAATCGGTATGCGAAGGAACGTGAGGAAGGCGAACATTTCGGGGATTTCGTCATTCGGGCCGGGTATGTGAAAGAAGTAAGATCGGGACTCGATTTTCATGAATAGTGCAGCATGGATTGTCTATCAACCGAGTGGATAACGGTTGAGAAATGTTCTGCCAAGAGAAGGCCATCCCGCCAAGGATGGCCTTGATACTTGCCGCTCCTGAAAAGGCGGTGAATCTGTACGGATTGGACTATAGTCAGCGTGCAACCGTGGGAGTAGTGGAGGCGAGGGGGATCGCCAAGAAGAGAACGCTCCGCAAGTGACAGCGCCCAAGGAAGTAATCAAGGCCGACTCCGCCAAAAAACGGAACCGCGCCCCAAAAATCGGTGGAATTTAGCCACTGATGTTTTCGAACATGCGGTCACCATTCCGACGATTTTTGGTTTTTTCTCTACTCGTACATCCTGTCTTGAACGGATTCTGATTCCTTTGAATCAGCTTCTTCGGAATTTTGGGCGGCGTGCCGTTTTTGGAGCGGAGCCGGACAGTTTTGCTTCCTTGCAGAAGCCGCAACGAACGTAGCCCATCCTCTTTTCTCTCTCCCCACCACGACAGCCCTGGACAAGGCCCCGTTTCCTTATCCTTGATCGGTATGCTATATTGTTCTGAAACGAGATGACCCAGGTGGAGGAACAGCATGCTGATTAGAATCGCAGCAGTAGCATCCGAGGAGTTTATGCCACGGATACTTGCGAATGAAAACGATATAGAAAATATCAAATTCATTCCCTATATCTATGAACAGCCGACCGAAGCAGGAGAGGTTGTCGAGCGGATTGAGGACTGTGACGTCGTGCTGTTTGCCGGTCCCTTGCCGTATTTTTTTGCGCGGGAAAAAGTGCAGGAAAAAAGATGGCCGTCCGTATACATCGCATCCGACGAATTTACGATCACGCAAACCTTGTTCCATACGATGCTCCAGTGTGGCGATGATTTGCAACGAATTTCAATCGATACTCCAAAAATCACACTGGCACAGCGAGTCAAAGCAGATTTGGAATTGACAGCCGCTGAGTGGCATTTATTGGACTACAGCCAGATTATTGAGGACCAGGGAACCGTGTTTGATTTGGAGGAGATCATTGCGTTTCATCACAAGCTCTGGATTGAAAAGCGGATAACACGTGCTTTTACCAGTGTTGACTACGTGTATAAACGGTTGCAATCGTTAGAAATTCCATGTATATCCATGATCGTTCCGGAAAAGAATATTCAGGAAGCGATCAGCAAAGCGGCTGCGCACGGGCAGCTTGTCATCAGCCAAAACGCGCAAATCGCCATCGGACTGGCCGTCGTCAACCCGCGCGATGAGTCGGATGACCAGGCGGGCAGCTCGTATACAGATGCTGCCGTTGTGCTTCAGCAGATGCTGCTGGAGCTGGGCCAGGAGACGGATGCGTCTGTTCAGCGGCTGGGTATCGATCAGTTCATCATCTACGGAACGAGGGGCAGCATCGAACAGATGACTGGTCATTTTCGCTCCGTGCCTTTTCTCAAGCGAATCGATCAACTGCTTCGCGTGAGAGTCAGCATGGGCTTCGGATTTGGTCTGACCGCGAAGGAGGCGGAGGGCAATGCCCGGGTCGCCCTGTTTCATGCGAAGAAGCATGCAGAGGCGAGCTCCGCTTATTTGGTGACCGATGAAAAAGTCGTCGTCGGTCCGCTGGATACGGGAATGCGCGCGTATCAGTTGAAAAGCGAAAACCAGGATATTTTGCAGGTCGCGGAAAAAACCGGCGTGAGTGTCGTGACGGTGAACAAGCTGAGCCAGCTGATGAAGCTGCGCCGCGAAAATCGGTTTACGGCAAACGATTTGGCCGAGTATCTGCAGGTCAGCAGACGCAGTGCCGAACGGATGCTGAAAAAATTTGTCGAGCAAAAATTTGTGGAAATCATTGGCGAGGAACAGCCGTATCAGCAAGGCCGACCGCGAGCTGTCTACAGGATGAATTTTCCATAGGAAATAATATTGACGAAACGATGAATTTTTCGTATATTTTTAATCAATCAAAATTAACGACTCTTTAACGACAAATGTCGGTATATGAGTCGTAAGGAGGGCAGACAGCATGAGTAAAGTAGTTGAGCCTACGTCTGGCAGTGCCGCACCGGAATCGAAATCACGAGTTCCACACGTTTTTGTCATTTTATTTTCTGTCATCATTGTAGCGGCTATCGCTACCTGGTTGGTTTCGGCGGGTGAGTACGACCGGATGGAAGACCCGAATGGCCGAATGATCGCCGTCGATGGTACATACCATGCGGTTGAGTCGTCGCCTGCAGGGTTTATGGATATTTTCCAATCGATCTACACAGGTATGACGCAGTCAGCCGAAATTATCTTTTACATTTTTGTCGTCGGGGGTTCCTTCGGTATCCTGCGCGCGACGAACGTGATTGAA
>CAMIVR010000162.1 GCA_946402065.1 uncultured Brevibacillus sp.
GTTTTTTTGACAAACATGTAAAAACCAAAAACTTACTTCAACTGGGTAAGTCCTGTTATTGACTGTTATTACGAGGCTCTTTCGGAGATTGACGTTCAGATATTAGCTGAGCTCCTTTTAAAAAGTGGAATAGAAGTAACGGAAAACGACAAATGCCACATCATCGATACGATTACAATATTCGAGTTATTTGACGAACCATTTTGGTATCATCTTGACATTTTAGAACGGATTAAGACGATGAATTTTACGTTAATGATATTGCGTGGTAAAAATGAAGCGATTAAACAAAAAAATCAGGAATTGAAGTCAATGAAGATAAAACAAGAAGAACGTAACATCAAAAAAGAGGCGGCAGGAAAACTATGGTCTAAGATTCAAAAACTATACAGATTGCAAACAGGTCATAATTTACAAAGAATCGAAATGAAAGACTATGCAACGTTTACATGTTTTCTGGATGATAATCAGATATCAAAGGACGGAAGAAAGCTATTAGCCGAATATATGAGTCACTATTTCTCACACAAAGTTTGTTATCATCTGAAAAATTAGAGCAAACACAAGCAGAGTAAAGATGATCGTAAACTTGGTTTTAAGTCGGAGACCTCCACCAGGGGACGAAGCAAGAAAATCAATCAGACTAGGCTTAAGGGGCAGTCCCGGCACACAAAATGCGCAGCCGCTCTCAATCCCCCCTACAAATGAACAATCTCTATCCGATGATCAAACTCCCTTAAATATCCAACAACCAACTTACGATGGCAATGATGGGGTTTATCTTCGCTGCACAAGAAACAGGGAACGCCGTCACCCAGCCATTCATCCATTCTTGTTTCGATTTTCCGTTGTTCTAATAGCCCGAGGAAAGCAGTCTCAAACTCTCCCCAGGAAATCTCTTTTTGCTTGATTGCCTTCATCAGGCTTTCCGTCGGAGCCAAAGAAAGTTCGTGGAGATAGTCGATGTTCAGCAGTTCTAAAATAAACTCCAGATCATCCTTTTTGGCGAAGCCGGCCAGTTGGGATGTGTTTTGCAGACGTATATCTATTACGCGGGTAACGTTGTGCTGTTGAAGGGAGGAGGCGAAGGTACGCAGTGACTTTTTGGAGAAACCGATTGTGGTACAGATCATATTCATTCTCCTTATCTGCATTCGCTCATGTCTATGGCATAGAGTCATGCTGGGGCTTGTGAAAAGTATCAATCAAGTTATTTTTACTTCATAGCCAATGCCATTCAACCAAACCGATTTGTTCTACATTTCTATGGAAACCCAATCAAACAAGGCCGTATCGTCTTTATTATGTTATTTTACGTACAATGTTCCGTCAATAACCTGGATTTCCCTAAAAAGCAAAATTGTTTCTTTTCATTCCATTGCCCAAGGGTGTGAATTGTTCGTTCCCCTTTTTATAATTGACATTTTTGTGAACAACATCGATAATATGTGAAAAGGAGATGAACAAACATGGAAGCGAAACGGAAAATGATCAACTCCGTGAACGTCGTAGGTATCACGGTTCTGACGATAGGTATCATGCTTTTCTTACTCGGATTTTTTGAAAACGGTTACGCTGCGTTGACTTCGATTGGTATCGGTACGGTAATTGGCGCTGTTTTTATCTTTCTCATCGGGATGTTTTTTGTAGCGACAGAAGAGATGCTGGAAAAGACAAAAAAAGGAGCGCCATTGTAATAGACGCTCCTTTTTTCTTTGGATTACAGGTAGCCCCAGACCATGCAGAGCAGGGTTCCGAAAATCGTGACCAACGCGATGAATAATCCGTAGTAGACGTTCGTGTAGATGGCTCCTTTATCCTTCGTTTCGCCGGCGTGCATAAATACTACCAGCTGAAGCCCTGCCTGTACGAATGCAGTGACGAGGAGAATCGTCATGCCCACCGCGAATGACATGTGGAAGAAGTAAACAGCAAGCGCCACGGCGGTAAGGAGCAGCGAAAACAGAAAGCCCATGACCTGCTTGCGCGGGAACAATTCACTCATCTCTACATCATTCCTTTCAGGTAGATGAAGCTGAAGATAAAGATCCAAACGACGTCGAGGAAGTGCCAATAAAGCGAGAAGATGAATGATTTATTGGCTGTTTCAGGGTTCAAGCCGCGTTGTTTCACCTGCAGCATGATGAACAAGCCCCAGAATAACCCTACTGTAACGTGTGCGCCATGCGTGCCTAGCGTTGTCAACAGAATCGAGGTGAACGCACTGGTCTGAATGCCTGCTCCGATGTGTACATAGTGAACGAACTCGAAAATTTCCACTGTCAAAAATCCAGCGCCAAGCAAAAGAGTGACAGCAAAGAATGTAAGCATCGCTTTTTTGTTGCCAAGGCGCATGGCATGGACTGCAAGGCCGATGGTAAAGCTGCTTGTCAAAAGCACGAGTGTCTCGATCAGCACCGGATTGATTTCGAAAATATCGGCTCCGGCAGGACCGTGGCCGGTGCGATTAACCAGTGTGAAATAGGATGCGAAAAGCGTGGCAAACAGCATAATCTCGGCACCCAGGAAAATCCAGAAACCCAATACTTTTAAGCGGTTTTCTTCCGTACTGTATTCAAGCGGCAGCGAGTGATCGATTTTCATTAACTAACACCTCGCAATTTTGTTTCGGTTTCTTCGATTTTTTCAACGGAAATGTAGTGGCCGTGATCCTTCTCGAATGACCGGAGAGCCATGCAAATAAAGATGCCGATCGTTGTAAGGATGAGCGGAATCCACATGCCGAACACAAACGAAAAGCCCCAGGCAAAGAAGATGCAGCTCATGACAAACGGGACGCCGCTGTTATTTGGCATATGAATTTTCTCAAAGTAACCTTTGAATAAGACATACCCCTTTTTCTTCGCATCCCAGAATGCTTCAATGGAATTCACCTGCGGCACAACGGCAAAGTTATAGGCTGGCACCGGACTGTGCGTAGCCCACTCCAGCGTACGTGCATCCCATGGGTCCGAGCCGATATCCCTGGAAGCATAACGAATGCTGTGGTAGATGTTGTACACGATTAAAACAAATCCTACGGCGAGTATGAACGCACCGATAAAGGAAATCATATTCCACATTCCGAATCCGGTTGAAGCGGAGTAGGTGTACATACGCCGTGCTTGCCCATCCAAACCGGAGAAAAACATCGGCATGAAAGCCAGGAAAGTGCCGATTCCAACCGTCCATGCCGTAATTTTCCCGATTTTTTCATTCAGCATGAAGCCGAACATTTTGGGCCAGTAGTAGGTGAGACCGGCCAGCATCGCAAAGACAACACCGGGAATAATCACCATGTGGAAGTGAGCCACCAGGAACATCGTGTTATGGTACTGGTAGTCGGCAGCTGACATCCCGAGCATCACCCCGGTCACCCCGCCGATGGTGAAGAGCGGAATGAACAGCATGGCATACAGCATGGGAGTGGTAATCTCAATTTTTCCTTTCCACAGCGTGAACAACCAGTTGAAGATCTTTATTCCTGTAGGAACAGCTATCGCCATCGTGGTGATCGAGAAGATGCTGTTCGCTACTGCTCCCTGACCCATGGTAAAGAAGTGGTGGGCCCACACCAGGAAGGAAAACAGAGAGATGACCACCATGGAGGCAACCATCGATTTGTAGCCATATAGGTTGCGCCGGGCAAAGGTAGAGATGACTTCGCTGTAAATACCAAACGCCGGCAAAATCAGGATATACACTTCCGGATGGCCCCATACCCAGAACAGGTTGGCCCAAAGCATGTCCATGCCGCCGTTAGCTGTTGTGAAGAACTGCGTACCAAACAGCCGGTCCATTGTTCCCATGGCAAGCGCCACTGTCAGCACAGGGAAAGCGAACACAATGATGACGTTGGTAATGAGCGAAGACCATGTAAACATCGGCATTTTCATCAATGTCATGCCCGGTGCGCGCATTTTTAGAATCGTAGTCATGAAGTTGATCCCGGTCATCATTGTACCGATACCGGCGATCTGGATCGCAATCATGTAGTAATTCGTTCCGACAGAGTGACTGAAATCATTGCCGGCAAGCGGGAAATAAGACGTCCAGCCGGCATCGGGCGAACCGCCAATGACGAAAGAGATGTTGAACAGCATCGCACCCATGAAGAACAGCCAGAAGCTTAACGCATTCAAACGCGGAAACGCTACGTCACGCGCTCCGATCTGCAGGGGAACAACGAAGTTCATTAGGGCCATGATGAATGGCATGGCCATAAAGATGATCATCACGACCCCGTGTGTTGTGAAAATTTCATTATAGTGTTGGGCATCGAATAGCGTGTTGTCGGGCACAGCAAGCTGGGCGCGCATCATAAGGGCATCTGCGCCACCGCGGAACAGCATCAGCAAAGCGGATATCAAGTACATGATCCCGATGCGTTTATGGTCAACTGTTGTCAACCATTCGCGCCACAGATAGCCCCATTTTTTAAAATAAGTTAAGCCTGCGATGATTGCGACAACCGTTAAACCGATGGCAACCATCGATGCGTAAATGGCAGGACTTGGGTGAGGTATGGCAAACCGCTCAAAAAAACCCATCTTTTTGCGTCTCCTTTCAGAAAGTAGATTGAAAGTCAAGTAAACGAATAGCAGAATTACGGTTATTGATGGCTGTTGCTTGTTTCGCCATGCCCTGAATGTTCACCGGCATCGCTTGAACCATGATGATGTCCAGCATGTTCGCCTTCTGGCGCAGGCATGAACGGCAGGTGCGTCCCTGTATACGTGGATTGTCCTACGTGGCCCGGTGCCAACAGCGCTTTGAATGTTTCTTCCGTGAGCGGTTTGGCAGTCGCTTTCACGTCTTTTACCCATTTATCGAATTCATCTTGTGACACCGCTTTGACGTTGAATGTATTTTCGGCGAACCCTTTTCCGCTGAAGTTCGCATTTCGGCCCATGTATTCTCCGGGAACGTCTGCCGCCAGGTGCAGTGTGTTCACCATGTCGCTCATCGCGTACTTTTGTCCGCCAAGCTGCGGAATCCAGAAGCTGGTGATGGGACCGTATGAATAAAGCTTGAATTCCAGCGCCCGATTTGTTGGGATGTACAGGTAGTTAACGGTCTCGATATTTTCCTCCGGATAACTGAAATGCCATTTCCAGTCGGAAGAGGACGCGTAGATCACCAATGGCTTCGTATCCTCGTAGCCTTTTGGCATGGCTTCGACTTTGTTGTTGCTTTGAACAGAAACGACTGACAGGAAGGCGACGATGATTACAGGAATCCCTATACAGATGGCTTCAACAACCTTGCTTCCTTCAATGTGCGGTGGTTCATAATCGGCAGGCTGTTTCGACGCCCGGTATTTGATTAGCATATAGGCTAATAAAGCGAAAACGGCAATGACGATAAACGACATGATCCCAATCGACAGCATAATGTCGTCGGCCTGCCTTTGCGCTTGAGGTCCTTTAGGGTTGAGTACCAACAGTGGTTCACAACCGCTCAGCAATGTCATGATCGCCAGAACAATGCCAGCTAAAGCCCATTTCCTTTTCATACAGCTTCCCCTTTCTGCGCCTCTCGGAAAGTGAAATATTTCACAATTGATACTGCTTGAGTTAGGTGCAAACATAATGAAATATGGGTGAAAATTTTTAATACGATGTTACATTCATGATAACACCGAAAGTTTGCAGTCACTGTCCACTTTGTTACGGAATGACGGCTAAATCGTGTCAAATTTTGAAACGATTGCTGGAAATCAACAAGCTGTTGTTTATCGTGAATAGTGGATAAAAATGGGTGTAGAATCCTTTCCATGTTATTTTCGTTGCTTTACTGGCAAAAGAGGGTGGTCCGTAAGTAGATAAGACTACGAACGGGCCACCCTCTTTTCGTTTCACGTTCCGCAGCCGGCTCGCGAACTGCTGAAGCCAGGTGTAATAATTGACGCCGTGGCGCAGCTTATGCAGGTCGCGCATCGATTCCGAAGAATGGATTTCCCTTTTTCAATGGTTTGGGAGAATTTTGAGAGCGCAGGGTGTTATTATTCGGCAAGATAGGGCGAATTACGTTATGTCTGTTGATGGGGAGTGGGCACTCATGAACAGATTGTTTCGGCTTTCAACATGTATGACCTAATGAAGGAGGAGCATGATGAAACAATGTAACTGGAGAACGTGCCTGGTGCTGTTCATGACGATTGCGCTTGTCGCCTCGCTTGGACTGCCGTTTGGAAATAGCGCCAGGGCGGAGGAGCCTGACCTGCCAAGTATTGATCAGGCATGGGTAGACGGAGATGAACTGCGTTTTGATATTAGGGGGCGATTTAGTGAGGCAGACCTTTCGCTTTTATTAAATCAGCTGAATCGTTTTATCGTTAGTGTGGATGGTGAGAGCGTAGAGGTAACAGAGATTACAGGAGGGATCTATGGGAGTGATCACATTCCGAGAGTTATGCTTACCCTCGCACAACCAGTCAAGAGAAAACAGACAGTGACCATTCAATATTTTTATGACATTGACATTGCGAGCGAAAACCTGCTTAGCGGGGAAGAAGTTGAGGCTTACAACGAGACAGTAGGAGGGTTTAAGCAACAGCCTAAATTTGAACTGCCCCGCAAGGCCGGATACAAGCCGAAGTCCGGCGACAAGCTTGTGACATTCATACCGACAAGCCGAGCGGATTTTATTGAGTTTGAATTGCCGGTTGGTCCCGAGGCTGACGCAAGCTCGATCGCGAGAGGGGCGGACCATGATGCAACCGACTATGTGATTATCAACAATTCAGACCACATTTCCTACACCCCCAGCGAACTGAACATCGATCCTGAGTTCCCATCAATTGTGCTTACGATGCCACAAGGACAAAACCTCGAGGAAGGGGTGTCATATACGCTTGCCATGTCTGACACAGCAAGCGGAAATGAAATTGAACTTCCGAAAAATTCTGCTTCGACTTACAGAGCCATGCTGACACTGTATGAGGGTTCACCAGAGTGGGATGGAATGACTGATACTTACACATTCGATAATTTGACTTTCGCCCCGGACGAACCGGAAGCTGTGGACAAGACCCGGCTGGCGGACGTAATCCATGAGGCGCAGCTCCGATACGGAGACGCCGTTGAGGGCAATGCAGACGGTCAGTATCCGCAAGGCGCCAAAGACGGCTTGCAAGCTGCAATCGACGCAGCGACAGCGGTGAAGGGCAATCCCGAAGCAACCCAAACGGAAGTAAATCGAGCGATCGAAGCGTTGAATCAGGCCATGCAGGATTTTAAAACGAGCAGGAACATGCTTGGGACGATCAGCATCTCCGGTTTGAGCTCAACTGGCGTGACGCTCGGTTGGCAGAAAGCAACGGATGATGTGAGCACACTCGCCAACGGGGAGTATGTCGTCTATCGTTCCAGCCGGAACAATATCGATACGCCGGCCAATGCCGAGGAAAATGGTACAGAGATCGGCCGCTTGCCGGCGGGTACGACGACGATGAAGGTGACCGGGCTTGTGCCGAAAACAACGTATTACTTTAACGTGGTGTTCAAGGACAAGGTCGGCAACAGATCTGCCTATGCGATGAAACAGGTGACGACGACTGTCGCACCACAACCACCGACGTATCCGACAGTCCCGGTGACCGGGGTGAGCCTGGAACAGAGCAGTCTGAAGCTGACGAAGGGTACAGGCACGACGAAGCTGTCGGCTACGGTATATCCGGACAATGCGACGAACAAATCGCTGGTCTGGAGCAGCAGCGATCCGAAAGTAGTGAAAGTCGACGAAAACGGCGTGGTCACGCCCATTGCTGCCGGTACGGCCACGATCACCGTCACGACTGTAGACCAGGCGCGGATGGCAACGATCGAGGTTAAGGTAATCGAGCTAATCGGGCTGAAACCGTCGGAAAAAACCATTTTGGTAAAGCCGAACGAATCGTATCCATTTGAGCTGTACGCCCTCTATTCCGATGGGACGAGAGAAAACATCACCGAGGAAAAAGATGTGAAGTATCGCACCAGTGCGAAACGCAGGGCAGTCGCGGATGCAGGAGTCATCCATGCGGGGAAAACGGAGGGCAAGGCCACAATCACCATCACCTACCGAAACAAGAAAGTGAAACTCCCTGTGAACGTATCGAAGGTAAGTGTGACAAAGCTGGAGCTTCAACCGACTACCTCCCGACCAGAGGTGGATCATTCAGAATCGCTTCGTCTGTCAGCGGAACTCTCAAACAAAGCGACGAAGGACGTGGCGGAACTGGCGACATGGTCATCCAGTGACCCGGCTGTGGCAGAGGTGGATGAGAATGGGAAGCTGGCTGCGATTGCTCCCGGTACGGCGGTGATCACTGCGATCTACGGCGGCAAGAAATCCGAAGTGTCCATTGAAGTAAGCGAGCCAGGTCAGGTCAAGCGACTAACCGCAAGCAAGCGGACGGTTACATTGTCGGCTGGGAAGGAGCAAAAGATCGAGGTAACGGCCTATTATCGGGATAACGCGAAGAAAAATGTAACCGCATTAGCTACATGGTCGAGTGCAGACGAGACGATTGCGACTGTGAAGAACGGCGTGATTAGTGGAAAAGCGAAAGGAACGGTGAAAATTCAGGCGACATACGGTGGGAAGACAACTGCGATCACGGTGCAGGTTACAAAATAACCGTGAAAAAGCTCAAAATCTCTTTTGAGGGATTGGGCTTTTTATGTTGACGAAACGCTATTTCAAAGCAATCACGCACATTACGGTTACCGTCCACTTACAGAGAATCAATTAATTGACGACAAAATAGGCAACAAAAAAAGCGATTCGTTTTTTTCAAAAAACCTAACTTTAGTTAGTGCTATGAGAGTTCCTCCATCTGCTATACTCTCGGAAAATGCCCATGGGAATAAGCAGTTTTCAATCTGAAATGTTGATTCGCTGATGGTGATCTCGTGTGTGATGACGTAGGAGGAATAGGATGAAACGAGTTAACTGGAAACGATATGTAGCAATGTGCCTGGCCTTTGTGTTGGTCGCAGCACTTGGCGTGCCGCTTGGGAACACGGTCAGAGCAGAGGCGGACCAAACGGAAATGGTTCGAACATCCGTAAATGGCAGCTTTATATCTGTTTTTTTTACCAGCGATTTGGATCCCGGTCAGGGCAATGATTTAGTACCAAAAGCGGAAGATTTTGTTGTGAAGGTGGACGAAGAAACAGTTGATGTTACGAATGTGGCTCCTTCGATTGACCCGGACAGTCACCTCATCTCATTTATGTTTGTGTTCCTTGCGACTCCAGTGGTAAAGGGACAGTCGGTTACCATCCAGTATGTGAATGAAAGGAATCCGAGCAAGGATATTAGTGGAAACCCGCTTAGCACAGCGGTAGTGAACGTCAAGAATATTACACGTGGTGCTTTCGCGACACCGCCAGTTATCAATCTGCCGGAAAAAGCCGGCTATAAATTGAAAGCCGGCGATCCGATTGTGACTTTCCGTCCTACAAGCGGCAAAACAAACCGCATCCAGTTTACATTTCCGAATGAAACAAATAACCTCCCTTTTATTGAGAGGGATGATAAGATTCATACAAAAAACGACTATGTACTTGTGGATAATACAAACAATGTTGTCTATACGCCTAAAGTTATGTGGCTGAATCCCGATTTGTCGATGGTGGATTTTATCTTTCCTCGTGGTACGTATTTGGAAGAGGGGAATTCGTATACCCTTGCCATGTCAAGCACGGCAGGGAGTAATAAAGTCAGGCTTCCATCACAAGCTACGACGAACGCCTCCGCTTGGTTAACTACGTTTCAAGACGATGATGATGGACTTGCCGTGATCGATGAATACCAATTCCATAACCTGGTTCTCAATCAAGGTGTAAATGAGGCGCCGGTATCGTTGCCAAATCTATCAGCTGATTTTGAGCTCGGCAATGCCCCCGCTACGTACAGCACACAACAATTAGCAACAGATGATGATGACGATGATCTGGTGCTGTCCAACGCCCGCTCGGATCGTACAGACATCGCTACCGCCGACATTCTTGACAACCAGTTGGTCGTAAGTCCTGTAGGTGTAGGGAGTACACACGTATATGTGGATGTAAGCGACGGTCATCAGCATACGATAACAGTGGACATGCAGGTAGACGTCCGGCAGGCGAAGACTCCTGCTGTCTTACCGGACAAAATCCAGATCGTCCGCCAGGGAGACGGGACCTATACACTAACGATAGCCGATGTGCCCGCCTTCGCAAATGTAAAGGTTTATGATACGGCAAACGGTGGCACCTCTATACAAGCCAAGAGCCAAGGAATCGAGCAAGGATCCTTGACACTGCAGCTTGATGGAGGAATCAACAGTACGAAGGTGTACGTTACACTTACGGATACTCTTGCCAACAAGTCGGAAAGCAACCGGACAGAGGTCACCCTGCCGTCACTCGGGGATAAGACTCAATTAACGGCTGCAATTAAGCTGGCAAATCTGCGATACAATTTCGCCATCGAAGGTGATGATGAGGGCCAGTATCCGGTAGGCTCCAAAGCCATCTTGCAAGCAGCAATTGATGCAGCCACTGCGGTGAAAAACAATCCCGCCGCGACGCAAGCGCAAGTAGACGCTGCGGAATCCGCGCTCAACGATGCGGTTGCGGTATTTCTCGCAGGGAGAAAAATGTTCGGGACGATCAGCATCTCCGGTTTGACTGCAACGGGCGTAACGTTGAATTGGAACAAAGCTACAGGCGATTTTGGCGAATCTCCTATTGTGAAATATCGTGTGTATATGTCCAATCGTGGCAATCTTGATTCAGTGGGCAATATTGTGGAAATGGGAACGCTGATCGGGACCTTTGGAGCGGGCACTGTGCAGATGAAGGTGACCGGGCTTGCCCCGCACACAACCTATTATTTCAACATTGTCTTCACAGACGAAAACGGCAACAGATCAGCTTATACGATGCAGCAGGTGACGACGGCAAGCAAACCGACACCGCCGCCGTATCCATCTGTTGCGGTGACGGGAGTCAGCTTGGATCAGAGTGAACTGACACTGACGGCAAAAGACAGCTCTGCCACACTGACGGCGACAGTATACCCGGAAAACGCATCGAATAAGTCCGTTATCTGGAGCAGCAGCAATCCAAAGGTGGCGAAAGTCGACGAAAACGGTGTCGTCACACCGATTGCCGCAGGTACTGCAACGATAACCGTGACGACCGTAGACCAGGCGAAGACAGCAACAACCGAGGTAAAGGTTGTCGAGCTGGTCGGACTGAAACCGTCGGAAAAGACGATGTTGATAAAGCCAAACCAATCGTATCCATTTAAGCTGTATGCGCTCTATTCCGATGGCTCGAGAGAAGACATCACCGAGGAAAAAGATGTGACATACCGTACCAGTGCGAAACGAATAGCGGATGTTGGTACAGGGGTCATCCGTGCAGGAAAACCGGAGGGCAAGGCGACCATCACCATCACCTACCGGGGCAAGAAGGTAAAACTTCCTGTAAACGTCTCGAAAGTAAGCGTGACAGCGCTGGAGCTGCAGCCGACAAATACCCACGTAGAGGTTGATCAGGCGGAGTCGCTCCACCTAACAGCGACGCTCTCCAACAAGAAGAAACAGGATGTGACAAAGCTGGCGACATGGTCATCCAGCGACCCGACTATCGCAGAGGTGGATGAGAACGGAGAGCTGACCGCGATTGCTCCCGGTACGGCAGTCATCACGGCTGTATACGGTGGCAAGGAGTCCGAGGTGTCCATCGAGGTCGGGGAGCCAGTGCAGGTCAAGAGACTATCGGCTAACAAGCGGACGATTGCCTTGTCTGCCGGGAAAGAGAAAAGCGTCGAGCTGACCGCCTATTATCAGGATAATTCAAAGAAAAACGTAACAGAATTGGCAAACTGGTCGAGTGCAGACGAGACGGTTGCGACTGTGAAAAATGGCGTCATCAGCGGTAAAGCCAAAGGAACGGTGATGGTTCGGGCGACGTATCAGGGGAAAACGGTACAGATCACCGTCACGGTAAAATAATGCACATGTTTCGAATACTTCGAGTTGTTCCACAGCGGCGAGTGAAGCTACGGTATTCCGGGCTCCTTGCCGCCGGTTCAATTCGAAGCTTTTTACCTGTATGAAATGAAAAACGGTTGACGAGTGGTTTTGTTGAGATAGGCCCAATGGAATTACGTCCGCGTAACAAGCGGTCAACAAGGAATCCGGGAGGTAACGAAATGCTTGAAAGAACAAAGAAAGGATTAAGCTCTCTTTTGGTGGCGGTGTTATTCCTTGGAGCGCTGCTTATGAGTACCCCTCCAAGCGTATATGCGGAGAATCCAGCAGAGTTTGCAGGCGGGGTTGGTTCCGAAGGGGATCCGTATCAAATTGCAGAAGCGTATCAGCTAAATAATGTAAGAAATTATTTGGATGCCTCCTTTAAACTGACAGCAGATATTGACCTAACGGCCTATCTCGCAGTGGGCGGCGGGGGATATAACGGCGGCGCAGGCTGGGAGCCGATTGGAACAGAATCTCAACCATTTATCGGAACCTTTGATGGAAATGATCATAGGATTACAGGTCTGAAAATCAATAGACCCGATCAAAATTATCAAGGGTTATTTGGATTTACTGCAAGCAATTCACAGATTAAGCACGTTGGTTTAACTGTTGTAGATGTAACAGGCGGAGGTCAAGTCGGTGGTCTCGCGGGCAGAAATGGGGGTGGCATCACGAACTCCTATACCACGGGAAAAGTAACCGGAAGTGGTAATGACGTCGGTGGTCTCGTGGGGGTTCATGTGCAATCCACGGGGGGTATCGTGAACTCCCATGCCGCTGTATCCGTAACGGGACAAAATAAAGTCGGCGGCCTCGTAGGTTATATGCAATCGGGTTCTATCAATAGCTCCTATGCCACAGGAAATGCAACCGGAAGTGGTAATAGTGTCGGCGGTCTCGTGGGCCAACTTGGCCCCTTGAGCCCAATTGATGATGTTTACATTACAAACTCCTATGCCACAGGAAGTGTATCAGGTGCATATTATACCGGCGGTCTGGTGGGGTTAAATTCTGGTTCTATTGAGAACTCCTATGCCGTTGGCAGTGTAGAAGGAGATCTAGGAGCCGGCGGGCTTTTGGGTTACAGAATTGATGGTGCCATAGTTTACTCGTACTTTAATAAAACGCTGCAACCTGATAACTCCTATGGTGGTATTGGCAAGTCAACAGCAGAGTTGCAGACGAAAAGCACTTATCCGTGGGACTTTGACCATACATGGGGAATTGATTCAGAGCACCACGAGCGTAATAATGGGTATCCTTATTTGCGAGGGATCCAGTTGATTGCCACCTATCACGGGAACGGTGCAACCGGAGGGACGGTTCCGTTCGACAGTAACCTATACGCGCGTAGGGACACGGTCACCGTACAGGGCAACACGGGGAATCTGGTGAAGCAAGGCTATACGTTCGCAGGGTGGAATACGCAAGCAAATG
>CAMIVR010000163.1 GCA_946402065.1 uncultured Brevibacillus sp.
CAAAGATTTGGAGCCCTTTTCACGTTTTCAGAGAGTCGTACTTTCGAAATTCAGAATGAATTAAGGGTATGTAATAAGTTCT
The DNA here is from genome assembly GCA_946402065.1 of uncultured Brevibacillus sp. GTDB lineage: Bacteria > Bacillota > Bacilli > Brevibacillales > Brevibacillaceae > Brevibacillus_D. Next base: position 83 of record CAMIVR010000163.1, read on the forward strand.
GTGCTAATAGAATAGAAAATATCCAGGAGGATATCCTATAAGCGATTCTAAAAATGCCTGTGAATATAATTTTTTAAACAAGAAAGGTCAGCCTAAAAGCTGACCTTTCTTGTTTATGTCGTAAAACGATTAAACTATAGTGTATATACTGGATATTTGTGAGTATATTTCATGTCTTTACAAAATAAAGTTGCTTCTTCATTTCTTCTTGGTTTTAAATTTTTATCATATGAAAATGCTTTGCTGACTAATTTTGAACAAGTATCACTTTGAGCTGTTGTAAGTGAGCCACTAAATATAAGCGTATTGGCAAGCATAGCTACTACATCACTGCTTTCTAGCACCTTAGAACCTGCATTAAAAGTTAACGAAACAAGTGCATCAAACTGAGATTGTGTAAATTGACAACCTGTAGGAAGTTTCAAATCATTTACTGCCTTTACAGCCTTTGCAGTATCACTAGTAAAAAAAGAATCTGCCTTAGACTGAGAAATTGGTGAAGTATAATCTAGTTTTAAAGAGGTTGATAGATCATTAGCTTGTGCTTGGGATAGAAGAGAATCATTTGGATTACCTGTTGTATTTTTAGTATATGTTTTAGTATCTGTAATCAAATGTCCCCATCCAACTGTTGGATACCCTTTAGGATCTCCATAAAATTTCAAGGAAAATCCCTCATATTTTTTGATAAGGTTTGCTCCATCTGTACCTAAAGAAAAATTTGGCATAATAAAACTCCTTTGTATTTTATTAGCGACTATTTTGAGCGCTCAACTCATCGCCTTCACCCTTGTAGGTAAAAAAACAAAGTAAAATACAACCACCTCTTAGAAATTTTTTTGCTTTTTGAAAAAATCCTTACACTTGCTTAAATTGTTTAAAAAGTGAATCAATCACTCGAAAGCCTTTGCACTCAAACGAACGAATTTTTAACAGATAAAAACTCAACTTTCGCATCATGAAATCGGCAATTAAGCCTTGATATAACTAGGCAAACCCGAAAACCAATGCTGTAGTTGACTACTAATCATTTTTGAGATTTTCTTACCGGCTTTTGTTGCGATCTCACTGATTAATTCAACAAGCTGTTGCAGGGCAACTGCCCAATCTAATGTTTGAACTTCGTCACATAACGGATCCGAAGCCTTTGTCTTGTTTAAGTCATCCGATAGCGGCGTAAATCATATTTACTGGTATTATCCCAACAAGGAAAAAGACACTTGGGAGTTTTCCGACAAAAAACAATCAGAGGGAAAAGTTTTGGAAAAATTAAAACTCACCCCGTTCAAAGAGTTCAAACAAAGCCTCTTTAAAGAAACGAACTGAAATATGGCCGACGATCAAATTAAGGAAGGCTCCGCCAAAAAACTGGCGGAGCCTTCCTTGTTTCATGTTCACAACCCTATTACTTCGGCAGCTCAAACGAACTCTTCAGCGACACGATCAAATTAAACACCAGTTGCTTTGGATTCGTCAGCTTCGGATCGACATTGAAGTAGCCATGGCGGAAGAACTGGAATTTGTCATGTCCTTTGGCTTCTTTCATATTCGGCTCGACAAAGCCGTGTACGATCTCCAGCGAATTCGGGTTGATAAAGTCGAGGAACGACTGGCCTTCCTCTTCCTTGCCATCCATAATCAACGCATCGTACAGGCGGAATTCTGCCGATACAGCTTGCGTAGCCTCTACCCAGTGGATCGTCCCCTTGACTTTTCTGCCTGTAAAGCCTGATCCGCTCTTCGTTTCCGGGTCGTACGTGCAATGCAGCTCGACAACATTGCCATCGGCGTCTTTGGTCACATCGTTGCACTTGATGAAGTACGCGTTTTTCAGCCGCACTTCATTTCCCGGGAAGAGACGGAAGTACTTGCTTGGCGGATTTTCCATAAAATCGTCTTGCTCAATATAAATTTCCCGGGAAAACGGAATCGAGCGCGTACCCATTTCCGGATTTTCCGGGTTGATTTCGGCTTCCAGCATTTCGACCTGATTTTCCGGATAGTTGGTGATGACCACCTTCAATGGACGAAGCACGGCCATTGTCCGCGGAGCCTTCAGCTTCAAATCTTCACGGATAAAATGCTCCAGCAGCTTCACATCGACGATGCTGTTGCTTTTGGCCACGCCGATTTCTTTGGCGAAGGTACGGATTGCCTCTGGCGTATAGCCTTTTCTGCGCAGCCCGGAAATCGTCGGCATCCGCGGATCATCCCAGCCGTCGACGACTTTTTCATCGACCAAAAGCTTCAGCTTGCGCTTGCTCATCACCGTGTAGGTCAGGTTGAGCCGGGCAAATTCATACTGTCTCGGCACATTCGCCATCTCGCACTCACGAATGACCCAATCGTACAGCGGACGATGGTCCTCGAATTCCAGCGAGCAGAACGAGTGGGTCACGCCTTCGATCGCATCCTCCAGCGGATGGGCGAAGTCGTACATCGGGTAGATGCACCACTTGTCGCCCGTATTGTGGTGTGTCGCATGGGAGATGCGGTACAGCACCGGATCGCGCATGTTGATATTGGGTGACGCCATGTCAATTTTTGCCCGCAGTACCTTGGAGCCGTCAGCAAATTCGCCTTTGCGCATTCGGTCAAACAAGTCGAGGTTTTCTTCGACCGAACGATTCCGGTACGGACTGTCTTTGCCGGGCTCTGTCAACGTTCCGCGGCTTTCGCGAATCTCTTCGGCCGTCAAATCACAGACGTACGCCAGTCCTTTTTTGATCAGCAGCACGGCACGGTGGTACATCTCTTCGAAATAGTCGGAGGCAAAATACAGCCCGTCCCAGTCAAACCCGAGCCATTTCACGTCTTCTTTGATCGATTCGACGTATTCCACATCTTCTTTCAACGGATTCGTATCGTCGAAGCGCAGGTTCGTCCGGCCTTTGAATTCGTCGGCCAGCTCAAAGTTCAGACAGATTGCTTTGGCATGTCCAATATGCAGATAGCCGTTCGGCTCTGGCGGAAAGCGGGTCACGATCTGATCGGCTCGCCCGGCTTTTATATCTTCAGCAATAATGGCTCTCAAAAAGTTGGATGAAGCTGACTTGTTTTCCACTCGAATCAACCTTTCACGTCAAAACTTGGGTGCCAGCGATTGGCCATGCCCCGTTCGATTCATCTTTACTAAATAATACTGATTCCGTCCGCAGAGTTCAACTGCAAAGCCGGATTCCCGCCATCAGTCCCACCTGCGCAGAATGTAGCGACGGCCCAGATATAAGCCAACGGCCAACAGGACGAGCAGGATGAGCGGCAGCATAAACTGGTGCAGCACTTGATGGTAGCGCTCCCAGGCGAATGACAGGTACCTTCCGAAGACGATGAAAACCGTCACCCAGATGAGGGAACCAATCGCGTTGTAGAGCGAAAACAGCGCAAACGGCATCCGGTTGATGCCTGCCAGGTAGGAAGCGAGCACGCGAATTCCGGCGATGAATTTGGCGAACAGAATGAGCGCGATCTGGTATTTGTGAAAATGCTGCTCAGCCTTGTCCAGCTTTTTATTTGTGATGCCAAACACTCTGCCAAAGCGAAGCAGCAGCGCACGCCCGAAGTATTGCCCGAGAAAGTAAGCGGCCGTGCAGCCGAGTATATTGCCGAGCGCCGCAAACAGGAGCAGAGGCACAAGCGACAGCTCCCCTTTCATCCAGCCGATGCCGCAGAGAATCAGGATGGTCTCGCCCGGAAACGGTATCCCGATCATTTCCAGCAATAAGACGATGCTTACACCTGCATAGCCATAATGCTCGATCAATTGATGGACGTTGACATGCATTGGGCCGTACCCCCGTTCATGATTCTACGCTCTAGTATTCCCTGAAAAACCCTTTCATAGAATCCATTATCCTCTCCCGCACACCACGCCGGCAACTGTAAATGACCTGGGAAGCAGATCGATGTATACAAAAAAGCGAGCCTTGCACGCGTCGGAAGCTGCCGGCCCGCTCTGAACTTGTTGCCCCTGCCCACTTACAAAACGACGTTAAACAACTGCTGGGCCCAGCACTTCGCAGTCTTCTTGTACCCATGCTGCCCATCGCTGCCCAGGTAAACGACGGTGTCGTCCGCTATGTCTTTCCGGTAGACGACAGCATTGATGCCCAGCGAGACGCGGCTGCCGACCGTGCAGTCGCCGATGATCGACGACCCTGTGAGCATCGCTACTCCCTTGCCGATGCGCGGGTATTTTCCGTGATGCGCCCCGACCGTACAACCGTGCGCAGCGACGAAGAAGTCGCCGTATTCGGCTTTGCCGAGAACCGTCCCGACAGCATGTAGCAGCAGGAAAATGTCGGGCAAATTCGTGTCGTACATGCAGCTCACGCCGTGCAGTGCCTTGTTCAGGCAAAACAGCTTGTTGGCCACAGCGGCATTCTGCGTCTCCCGCCACACCGTATTGGCCAGAAACCATAAAAACACGGCATATTGATCCGAGTGCAAATGATTCAAATGCGTCTCGCCATTGCGGTGGTACGCAGCCAGGGTCACATGCTGAAAGCAGTACGCCGTCCGGTCCACGGCCAGATCGAATACATTAGCGTAGTCCTTCTCCGGGAATGATTGGGAATCAGGAAAAAAATGGTCGAGCTGCCGGCTGACATACGCCTTAAAGTCAGGATAGTCCAGGGAGAGTTTCATCCTGCATCACTTCGCTTTGAATTGGTTTTGGTAATCGCGAATGATTTGTCTGATCGCATCGCGCGGGTCTGACGGCACATAAGCGAACTCCGCCTGAATCCTGTTGATGTCGATCGGGGGGAACCTGATCGTCTTGGGGCTGTCGGCGACAGTGATGCCGCAGCCCGTCTCGGATTGAATCAGCTCGGCCACGTCTTGATTCGACAGATTGATTCCACTGGCTACATTGTAAAGCCCAGCTTTGCCTGAGAAAGCAATCTTGAGCAGCACCGTGACGACATCGTTGATGCTGATGTAATCTTTTTCGGAGTCGAGCGATGTCTGCAGGCTGATCTCCTGTTTGCCCACCGCATCTTTGATGATCGCGTACAAAAAGTTGTTGGAGGCAAAATCATTGCCGCACACATTGGACAGCCGGGCGATGCGAACGTTGGGACGATTCGCTGCGAGACAGAGCGATTCGCCGAGTAATTTGGACAAATTGAACAAATCGTCGGACCGCTGTGAATTCACCAGCAAATCGGCGGTCTCGCGGCCGTCTGTACACCCGAAGTACACCCGCGTAGAGGAAAGGTACAGAAACGACGCGAAATCTGCCCGGCGCAGCAGCTCGGCGGCAAGGGTTACGTGAGCTTCGACGGCCTCGTACGGTCTGTTGCGGAAATCAGCCGTAATGCCCGCGCAGTAAATCACATGCCCCAGATTGGCGGTAAAGAGGGCCGGATCCCCCCGCTCCGGTGCGAACGTCTCGATGCCCAACTGCTGCAATCGCCCGACGAGATGCGATCCGACGAATCCTCTGGCTCCGATCACGGTCGTTATCATCGCCGATACCCTACTTTTTTCGCCGGGATGCCGACATTGATCGAGTACGCTTCCAGCTCACCGGAAACGAGTGAATGGGCGCCGACGACACAACCCTTGCGCAATATCGCCCCGTCCAGAATCACACTGTTGGCGCCGATCCAGACGTCATCTTCTATGACGATGCCGCCTTTGCTCGGAGCAAATCGCTGCTCGATAATTTTCATCTCCCGCGACCGGTACTCGTGGTTGACCGCTGCCAATGTACAGTTGGCGGCAATCAGGACATCCTCGCCAATCCGCACGCCACTGCCCGTGTAGATCACGACGCCTGAATTGAGAAAGCTGTTCCGGCCGATGTAGACATCGCCTGTTCCGCCAGCCGGTTTGATTTTCACGAATGAGTCGATGACCACGCCATCAGCAATCGCAATCGTCGAGCCTTTTAGCGAATCTTCAATATCTGCCCACCTGGATATTTTCGCGTGCTCCGATATATGCAGCATTGGCTGTCTACTCCTTCCATAGCGGATACGCAGCGTCACGCTGATTCATGATCGGACAGGCGATCGGCCACTGCACGGCAAAAGCGCTGTCGTTCCAGCGGACGCCCCGGGCTGATTCCGGATGATACACTTGCGACATCTGGTAAAACACTTCCGTCTCATCCGCAAGCGTCTGAAATCCGTGCGCCACCCCTTCTGGCACGTACAGCATCCGCCTGTTTGCAGCCGTTAATTCGACGCTTGCCCAGCTTTTAAAAGTAGGAGAACAGGGGCGAAGATCGACGATTACATCGTAGATTGCCCCCTGTGTGCAGCGGATGAGCTTGCACTCCCCGTACGGTGCCGCCTGATAATGCAGCCCGCGCAGCGTTCCCCGCTTGCGGTTAAACGAAACATTGCACTGCACAAGACTGCTATTCAATCCCTGCCGGGCGAATTCGTCACGGCACCACGTCCGGGCAAAAAACCCCCTGCTGTCCTCTATCGGGGCTATCTCGATCACGTACGCCCCCGGCAGCTTGGTTTCCGTAAAGATCATTTACAGCACCTCGACACACGGAATCAGCACGACGCATTTGCCGCCCCATTCCTTGATGAAGTCGAGTTGCGCGACGATCTCATCCTTCAGATTCCAGGGCAGGATGATGACATAATCCGGACGGGTGGCTTGCAATTTTTCCGGATGATGCACGGGAATATTGGAACCGGGCAAAAACAAATCCTGTTTGTACGGGTTCCGGTCGACGGTATAGTCGATAAAATCGGTACTGATGCCGCAGTAATTAAGCAATGTGTTCGCCTTGGCCGGAGCGCCGTATCCGGCGATGCTCTTTCCCGCTTCCTTGGCGTTGATGAGAAATTGCAGGATGCTGCGCTTCGTCTGCTCCACTTTTTCCTTAAAATGGAGATAGGCATCGATCCGATCCAGCCCCGCCGCCCGTTCGTTCGCAAGCAGCTCGGCTACACTCGACCCGACCGGCTTGGTCTGATCGGCGTCATGCCTGACAAAGACGCGCAGCGAACCGCCGTGAGTGGGGAGCTGCTCCACCTTGAACACGGTCAGTCCATGCCGGGCAAACACCTGCTGTACGGTCAACAGGGAAAAGTAAGAGAAATGTTCGTGGTAAATCGTATCGAACTGATTCTCCTCCATCAGTCTGAGCAGGTGAGGGAACTCCACTGTCAACAGCCCGCGCTCATTCAGTACCTGCTTCATACCGGCGACAAAGTCGTTCAAGTCGGGCACATGGGCCAGGACGTTATTGGCAATCAGCAAGTCTGCTTTGATGCCTCTCGCGACCAGATCGAGTGCCAGCCTGGTGCCAAAAAACTCCGAAATCGTCGGTATTCCCTTTTTACGCGCCGTCTCCGCAACGTTTTTCGCCGGCTCGATGCCGTACACGGGAATCCCGCTCCGCTTGAAATACTGCAGCAAATAGCCGTCATTGCTGGCAATTTCCATCACCAAAGACTGTCGGGTCAGGCAAAAGTCAGCCGTCACCTGTTTTTGATAGGTCTCGGCATGATCCAGCCAGCTCGAAGAATAGGAACTAAAGTAGGCGTACTCGCTAAAAATCCCCTCGGGCGACGCGAATTCCTCCAATTGCACCAAAAAGCAAGCCTCACACACGTAGGCGTGGAGGGGAAAATACCGCATTTCCTTGTGCCGCGCAGCCCTCGTCAAAAAGGCGTTGGAGAGGGGTGACATACCCAGGTCAAGAAAACTGTGCTGCAGCGTATGGCCGCAAAAGCGGCATTTATGATTTTTCATACTCGCGTTGTCCTCATCTCGTCATACATTTTGATTTGGTTGAGGGTAAACTCCCTCATCGGTTGCTGCCCGCTGAATGCTTTGTACCAGTCCACCGTCCAGCCGACCGTTTCTTCAACGGTCAAGACCGGCCGCCACCGTAAGAGCCTGCCTGCCTTGGAACTGTCCAATTGCAGGCTTTGCGCTTCATGTGGATGCTCGCCAGCAGCGCTGACCCAGGAAGCGGGCTTCCCCCAGGCCAGCAACAGACGGCTGGCCAATTCCCGTACGGTCAGCAAATGCGTCTGTACAGGGCCAAAATTCCACGCTTGGGCAAAGATCGCCCCATCGTCCTGCCACAACCGTTCAGCCAACCGCAAATAGCCGCTGAGCGGCTCCAGGACATGCTGCCAGGGGCGGGTCGCCAGTGGGTTGCGCAGATTGGGTGGCTGATCGGCCATGATCGAGCTGATCAGATCCGGGACCAACCGATCGCAGGCCCAGTCTCCCCCGCCGATTACATTGCCTGCCCGCGCCGATGCCAAACGCACTCCCATCTGTTGAAAATACGATTTGCGGAACGCCTCGGTAACCAGCTCGGCGCATCCTTTGCTGTTGCTGTAAGGATCGTGACCGCCGAGCGGATCGGTTTCCCGGTAGCCCCACGGCCATTCCTTGTTGTCATAGCACTTGTCGCTGGTGACATTCACCACCACGCGTACATCCCGGGACGTGCGGATGGCATCGAACAGATGCACCGTCCCCATGACATTCACTGCGTAATTCTCCACAGGCTGCTCATACGATTTACGGACGAGCGACTGTGCCGCCAGGTGAAAGACGATCTCGGGCTTGTGCCTGACGATCACCTGTTGCACATGTGCCCGGTCCCTGATATCGCCGATAACGGATTCCATGCCGCCCGCCACTCCGGCCAGCTCATACAGACTGGGGCTGGTTGGCGGCGAGAGCGCGTAGCCGACGACCGCCGCGCCTTGGCTCTGCAGCCACAGCGACAACCAGCTGCCCTTGAACCCGGTATGCCCGGTAATCAGTACGCGTTTACCTTGCCAGAATGACACCGGGTTCACCACACCTTCCAAGGAGCCTGGCCCGATTCCCAGAGTTCCTCCAGCTTCATTTTGTCCCGCAATGTATCCATCGGCTGCCAGAATCCTGTGTGCTCATAGGAGGAGAGCTGCCCGCTCTTTGACAGCTTTTCCAGAGGGCCAACCTCCCAGATGCTGCTGTCTCCCTCGATCAGATCAAATACGCCCGGCTCCAAGACAAAGTAACCGCCGTTGATCCAGCCTGCGCCAGACTGCGGCTTCTCGACAAAATGCTTCACTTTGTGATCCTCTATGTGCATGGAACCGAAGCGCCCGGGCGGGCTGACAGCCGTGACTGTAGCCAGTGTCTGCTGCCCTTTGTGAAACGCGATCGTCTCAGCGATGTCGGCATTGGTTACCCCATCCCCGTACGTAAAGCAGAAGGCCTCGTCGCCCACGTACGACTGTACACGCTTAAGCCGGCCGCCTGTCATGGTATGCTCGCCGGTATCGACCAGCGTCACTTTCCACGGTTCCGCGTAGTTGTTGTGTATGCTCGCCTTATTGTCGTTCAGATCGAACGTCACATCTGACTGATGGAGAAAATAGTTGGCGAAATACTCCTTGATCACATAACCCTTGTACCCGAGGCAGATGATGAATTCGTTAATGCCGTAGTGCGAGTAAATTTTCATGATATGCCACAGGATCGGTTTCCCGCCGATTTCCACCATCGGCTTGGGCTTGATGTGTGTCTCTTCACTCAGACGCGTTCCCAACCCACCAGCCAAAATAACCGCCTTCATCTGCTCACCTCCCGCCAAGGTACCGGTATCAGCCTGCGCGACAGTCCGCGCTTACCTGATCCGATAAAGATAACGCATCGTGCCAAGCAGCACTTTGGCCTCGTACTTGTCTACAGCCGGACTCAACGCGATCAGGGCATCTGCTTTGGCGTCAGCGACCTGCCCTGCCGCCATAAACGGCGTCGCCTCAATCTGCTCAAAGCCCAGCTGCTGCAGCATCTGCATGAATTTCACTCTGTTGACGAATACTTGCCGCAGCTCCGCAGTCTGCACTGTGGGATACAGCATATCGGCAACAGTCTGGTGGTAAGAAGCGTTGGACAGCGCGCAAATGATCTGGCCGCCAGGTCTCAACATCGTCTTGAAATCTGCAAAAAGCTGTTCAATATGTTCAAATTGCTCCACATGCGGCCCGAGGAAAATGACGTCAAATGACTCTGCGCCGAGCGCCGCTTTCGGAAAGTTGACGTTCCCGAGGATGACCCTGTCTGAGACAGTCTGCAAGTCCTCGTAATACGTCATTTTGTCAGTGATGCTGGTAATCGACACCTTGCCGCTCCCTTGCTCCCTGTATTTGTTCTTGATTTGCAGCGGAGTCGCCCCACATGCCGGGTTGATCGCCAGTATCCTGACTTCCGGCTTCGGCTCGTAACTCACGGTATCGACTAAAAACGGATCAAAAATCGCGTCGGCCCATACGTCGATGCCGTATTTCTGCAGAAAAATTCCCCTGCTGATCCCAAGCGAGTTGTTTTCCCGCTGCTCGACCCCGGTGGTCACGGAGCCGAAGTGGTAGACAAATGTATCTCTGGCAAAGATGAGCTTGTAACCAGCCCTTCTGATCCGAAAGCTGAGATCGTCATCAGCGAATTCGCCAAAATAAAAAACCGGATCGAACAGTCCCACCTCGTCGAGAATGTCCCGTCTGACCATCAGCACACACGGCAGCAGCCGGACGCGCTCCTCCCACTTTCGCGGATCGGAGACATTGTACGCCTTGGCGAATTCTTGCATCTCCGCAAGCGTGCGATAGTCGCCCCGAATCTGCTGGTAATTGCTGATATAGTTAGCACCCGGCGAAACAAACCCGATGTTCCTGTCGGATTCAATACAGGCTAGCAAGTTGTCCAGCCAGTTGGTCGTCAAAATGAAATCATTGCAAATACAGGCCACGTATTTGCCTGCAGCGGCCTCCATTCCCGCGTTAAAGCCGTTAACAGGTCCGACATTTTGCTCCAAGTGGATCGGTTTTGCATAGGGCAGACTGTCGAAGTAGTCTCTTGTTCCATCCGTCGAACCATTGTTGACGACGATCAATTCATAGCTGATAGAGTCAGGGGTATATTGATAGATGCTTTCAATGCATTGCCTCGTGTATTCCAGCTTGTTGTATGCCAACACGACAATGCTGACCAGGTATGGGTGGATGTCCGCTTCCTCGTTGCCCACTTTGCTCACCTCCTCAATACCTGCTTCATCATATGCAGAGGCAACTGTTTGTTGCCTTTACCAATCCGTTGGTTATCCGCGCATTTTTCAACCTTGGCAAAAGAAAGCTATCCACGCGTTTCTATGAACAAACTGCGAACACGGGAAGATAAACTTTGCTTTTGGCAGCCCGTCATATTAGAATATACTTATATAAAAAAGCAGAGGAGAACCGCAAATCATGAAAAAACTGCTCATGTTCTTTGTCGCATTTGCTCTCGTCTTGGCTCCCATCGGCTTTGGCCACGATCAGGTCGAGGCGAAAAAATCGTACTCGTCAGGAAAAAAATCCTATAACTCTAACGCCACTCCCAGCAAACCTGACTCGAATGTGAACGCCAATACGACCAAAAACACCACTACTCCTGCAAATAACACGGCTCCAGCCGCGCCGAGCAAAGGCGGTTTTATGAAAGGAATGCTCGTCGGCGGTCTGGCGGGACTGCTGTTTGGCAGCATGTTCAGTGATATGGGTGCACTGGGGTCCCTTTTTGGACTGCTGATCAATGTGTTGGCTATCGTTGCCGTCATCGCCCTGCTGCGCAAAGCATTTACGTACTTTAAAAACCAACGCAAAAAACAGGAGCTTGAAGGATGGAGACGATAAAACTGCCTGAAGAACTGCTGATTAATGCAGTATGTCTATATATCGCAGAAAAAAAGCAAATTTCGCCAAATGACGTAACTGTCGAATTGATGTGGGATGATGAGGTCGGTTTCTCCGCTGAAGTCTTTGCGCTCGATCGGCAGCAAATTCTCGTAGAGAGCAATTTGATCGAAGCCGTTCGGTTCTTGCTGCAAACACAGTTAAACCGCGATCCGTACGCAGCGGCTATCGAGCTCGTCCTGGATGATGAAGAGGGAATTCTCGCTCTGGCAAACTATCGTTCCTAAAGAAAAAGAACTACCTGGCGGGTTGGAAAAGGAACCTCTTGGAAGGTTCCTTTTTTCCCATTTGTTTTACAGGGTAAAGGTGAGTTACTATATGTGAGGGTGTTCTTTTTTCAGGAATGATATTTTTTCATGAAAGGTGATTTTGTGAAAAAACCGACAAATAGAAAATACAACTTTTTTCAACGCCTGATGCGCGCATTTCGACTCAATTTCATCAAGCTGCTTCGATCCCCCGGCGGAGTCAAAAAAATCTCGCTAGGCTTTGCCCTCGGGTTCGGCCTGGAGATGATTGTCATTTCGACCGCATCGCTCATCTACATTCTGTTTTATCCGATCGTCCGCCTATCCGGCGGTTCACTTCCCGCCGCAATCATCGGGAACATCATCGGGAAGCTCACGTTTCTGCCGATCATCCTGATTCCATTCGCCAGAAAGCTGGGCAAACTGATTTATCCGGCAGCAACCCCAGGCGGGCATCCGTTGAAGCACGTCTCGTTTTACCAATCGTTTATGGATATTTTTTCCGGGAATTTCCAGGCACTCTGGGATATTTTGTACGGAGGCTTGCACATTCTTATCGGGATGACGATCTTTGGAGCGATTCTCGGGTTCATCTCCTATTTCGTGATCTACTATTTATATGAAAAGGCGAACCAAAACCGCCTGAAAAAGCGCAGCGAAATGAGAAGGGCTACGGAATATTAAAGGGACCGGCCCATCGCCCGGTCTGGACATCCGCCTTGTCGTGACAAATATTGGACGCCAAGCCGGAATCGCCACTGCGCTCGGCTTGTGTTCCGGCATTGTCGCCCAACAAGCCGGCTGCAGCGTTCGGAATTTCCTAAATCTTGCAGCAGTCCGGCTGATTCAACTCTTCCCGTCGCGAGGGCTTTTTGCGGCAGCTTCTGAACGCGAGTCCTTGCACATCTTGTGTTTGCCCAATAGCGCCAACGTCGTCAAGGCAGACACCTGCGGCTTGAACAGGTTCTGATGAGCAAAAAGCGCCGACTCCCCAGCGGGAGCCGACGCTTTTTTCATTGCTTGCTATCTTCACGGTGCTGTTCGAACCAGTTCAAGATGTGGTACAGCCTCTCTATCCGGTGCTTTGGTTTGCCGGAGCGGGAGAGCTCGTGCCCCTCATCGGGTGTCCGCACCAGAACCGTCTCGACACCCAAGCGCTTTAAGGCGACAAACCACTGCTCCGCCTGTTCCATCGGACAGCGCAGATCATTCTCGCTGTGCTCGATCAGCACGGGCGTCTTGACGTTGCGGGCATAGCGAATAGGCGAACGCGACATCAGCAGCTCCTCGTCTGCCCACAAATCAGCTTCATTCATTTCCACCGCGGTAAAGTAAAACCCGATGTCGCTCGTCCCGTACATGCTGTACAGGTTGGAGATGCTGCGCTGTGTAACTGCCGCTTTAAAGCGG
>CAMIVR010000164.1 GCA_946402065.1 uncultured Brevibacillus sp.
CTCCGCTTATCTCTTCTTGGCGATTCCCCTCGCCTCCACCATAGCGCCGTGTGTAAGCTCGATTAAAAAACCGCCATTCCCTATAGGAATAGCGGTGTTCTATCAATCCCTTCGCTCGTTGCCTACAAAACCCCTCTCTGCTGAGCGAGCATCACCGTGCAGAAATACTTTCGCGCATCGGCTGTCAAAATGTGCAGCTGCTTCTTCTTCTCCGGATGGTCGGCAGGATGCTCCTTATGCTCAAAATCCACAAACGCTCCACTCAGATTCTCATGCACGCCGGTAATGGCATAGCCGAGATGGATGAGCAGGTCAATCCGTTCTTTTTCCTCTGCAAATTCCTGATAGGCCGACATATTCCCCCTCCATTTCCTCAGGATCGCTCGAACGATTATGGCAACAACTGCACCATTTTCTCGTACGTTTCCGGCCTGCGGTCGCGGTAGAACTGCCATTGCTCCCGCACCTCGGCGATGAGATTGCGGTCCATCTCGCCGATGACGACTTCCGTCTGGTCGCGGCTGCCCATCGCGACAAAATTGCCGCGCGGGTCGACCAGATACGATTGGCCGTAAAACTCGCCGAAATTCCACGGCGCTTCATAGCCGACGCGATTGATCGCCCCCAGGTAGTAGCCGTTGGCAACAGCATGGGCGGGCTGCTCCAGCTTCCACAAATACTCCGACAAGCCGGCGACGGTAGCCGACGGATTCAGGACGATTTCCGCTCCGGCGAGGCCGAGCAGGCGGGCGCCTTCGGGAAAATGGCGATCGTAGCAAATGTAGACGCCGATCGTCCCGTAGATCGTCTGAAACACCGGATAGCCGAGGTTGCCCGGCTTGAAGTAGTACTTTTCCCAGAAGCCGTAATTCGGGTTCGGCCCCGCCTGTACTTGCGGGATGTGGCTTTTGCGGTACTTGCCGAGATACGTCCCGTCTGCGTCGATCACCGCAGCCGTATTGTAGTAGACGCCTTCAGCCGCCTTTTCGTAGATGGGCAGCACGAGCACGATCCCGTGTTTTTTGGCAACCTCCATAAACAGCTGGGTCGTCGGTCCGTCCGGAATGGCTTCAGCGGTGGCGTACCATTTCGGATTCTGCTCTGCGCAAAAATACGGCGTATTGAACACTTCCTGCAAGCAGACGATTTTTGCCCCTTTGGCGGCTGCTTCGGCAATCAGTTGGATGTGTTTTTCATTGGCATTTTCAATATGAACCTGGCACGGCTCATCGCCCGACGTCTCGTGCTTGGCTTGGATCAAACCGATTGTCACTTTGCTGACCATTGCTCTTCCCTCTTTCGTCTGGTTATGGATTAGCTGTTGTCGCTGGCAAAACGCTTCCGCTTCAAATACTTGCCGCTGCCCGGCGTTCCGACGAACTGCTTGTCGCGGATGACGAACTCGCCGCGGGACAGGACGGAAACCGGCTCACCGGTTACGTTCATGCCTTCAAACGCATTGTAGTCGACGTTCATATGGTGCGTTTCAACGGAGAGCGTCCGCTCACGATTCGGGTCGAAAATGACGATGTCGGCGTCGCTGCCGACAGCGATTGTGCCTTTTTGCGGGAACAGTCCAAACAGCTTGGCGGCGTTCGTCGAGACGATATTGACGAACTCATTTGCGGTCAGGCGGCCTTTTTTCACCCCTTCGGAGAAGAGGATGCTCATGCGGTCTTCAATGATCGGACCGCCGTTGGGAATTTTCGAGAAATCGCCCAGGCCGAGCTCCTTTTGCCCTTTGAAATTAAACGAGCACTGATCCGAGCCGACCGTTTGCAGTTGCCCGCTCTTCAAGGCGTTCCAGAGGACGTCCTGATTCCACTTTTCCCGCAGCGGCGGCGACCAGACGTACTTTGCACCTTCAAAATCCGGCTTTTCCAGGCAGGACTGATCGAGCACGAGGTACTGCGGGCAGGTTTCGCCCCAGATGCGGTAGCCTTTTTGCCGGGCTTCGGCGATTCTGTTGGCCGCTTCCGCGCAAGTCACATGGACGACGTACAGCTGCGAGTCGGCCAGCGCCGTCAGCTCGATCGCACGTCCGGTCGCTTCCCCTTCCGCTTGCGGCGGTCTGGTCAGGGCGTGGTAGATCGGATCGGTATTGCCTTGTGCCAATGCCTGCTCGACGAGATATTCGATGACATCGCCGTTCTCGGCGTGAACCATGACCAGGGCGCCGTGCTGTTTTGCCGTCAGCATGGTGCGGAACAAGGTCGCATCGTCAGCCTGAAAGACGTTTTTATAGGCCATGAACACTTTGAATGAAGTAATCCCTTCCTTTTCCATGACATGCGGCAGCTCTTCGAGAACCGCGTCGTTGATTTCGCCGATCATCAGGTGGAAGCCGTAGTCGATGACGGCTTTGCCTGCCGATTTTTCATGCCAGGTCTCCACGGCGGACTGCAGCGGCTTTCCCTTGTTCGTCAAGCAAAAGTCGATGATCGTCGTCGTCCCGCCAAACGCAGCAGCTATCGTTCCTGTCTCAAAATCGTCAGCAGTCGTGGTGCCGCCAAAGGGCATATCCAGATGCGTGTGCGGGTCGACACCCCCAGGCAGTACGAGACATCCCTGCGCGTCAATCACTTCGGCTCCGTCGGCTTGCAGATTGTGCCCGATGGCGGCAATCCGACCGTCCTCGATCAACAGATCGGCTTGATATGTATCTGCCGCAGTTACCACTGTTCCGTTTGTTATGATCTTCGCCATTGTTCCAACCCCTTTTCGTTTTCAGACTTTTTGCACATCGCATTTGACGCCTTGAATGACTGCCTGACGCTCATTCCAGGTCATCGGCAGCTTGCTTTCGATTTCAATCATGTCGATAGCGCCTTCGACAGGGCAGACGATGGAGCAGAGGTTGCAGCCGACGCAGTCCTCTTCGCGCACCTGCAAATAGCTCGCGCCCTGTTCATCCCTGAGCATGTCGATGCACTGGTGGGCGGTGTCTTCACAGGCGATGTGGCATTTGTTGCAGTTGATACAGGTATCCCGGTTGATGCGGGCCACGACTTTGTAATTGAGGTCGAGATCGCCCCAATTGGCGTACCGCTTCACGGACCCGCCGACGATGTCCGTGACAGCGGCGATGCCTTTTTCGTCGAGGTAATTGTTCAAGCCGTCAATCATGTCCTCGACGATGCCAAATCCGTGATGCATCGCTGCCGTACAGACCTGTACGCCTGTCGCCCCCATCAGCAGGTACTCGACCGCATCCCGCCAGTTGGAGATGCCGCCGATGCCGGAGATCGGCACGTTGATCTCCGGATGGCGGGCGCATTCCGCCACCATGTTGAGCGCGATCGGCTTGACTGCCGGGCCGCAGTAACCGCCGTGAGCACCTTTGCCGGCGACGTGCGGGATCGTGTTCCACGTATCGAGGTCGACGCCCATCAGCGAATTGATCGTGTTGATCATGCTGATCGCATCTGCCCCGCCCTGCACGGCTGCATAGGCAGTCGCGGTAATGTCCGTAATGTTTGGCGTCAATTTGACGATGACCGGCGTTTTCGCCGCTTCCTTTGTCCAGTACGTCTGCTTTTCGACCAGTTCAGGCACTTGACCGGATGCCGAGCCCATTCCCCGCTCGGCCATGCCGTGCGGACAGCCGAAGTTCAGCTCCAGTCCGTCGACGCCGACATCCTCGACTTTTTTGACGATCTCATGCCACTTCTCCTGTTTGGGCTCAACCATTAACGAAGCGATAATCGCATGGTTGGGGAAGCGTTTTTTCGTTTCGTAGATTTCTTTCAGGTTGACCTCAAGCGGCCGGTCCGTAATCAGCTCGATGTTGTTGAAGCCGGCAACCCGCTGGCCGTTAAAGTTGAGTCCGGCGAAGCGCGACGATACGTTGATGATCGGATCGCCCAGCGTCTTCCAGACGGCACCGCCCCAGCCCGCTTCAAATGCCCGCTGCACCTGGTAGCCGGAATTGGTCGGAGGAGCTGATGCGAGCCAGAACGGATTCGGCGATTTGATACCTGCCAGGTTGATGCGCAAATCAGCCATACTTACGCCTCCTTCATGATTTCGCTAAAATGGAATGAAGCGCTTTCACTAACTGTGGCGAACAGCTTGCGATGAATCGCATAGGCCGCCTGTTTGCCTTGTTCTGCCGCACTGACCACCATCGCCTCGCCCTGTCCGTCGCCAAAGATCACGTCTCCTGCGGCGAAAACTTTCGGATTCGACGTTTGCAGCGTCTGTTCATCGATTTTGACGACCCCGCGATTGTGTTCGAGGCCGAACGCTTCGATCAGTCGGGTGTGGCGCGTCTGGCCGATCGCCTTGATCACTGCATCTACCTCGATCGTAAATGCCGACCCTGCGATCGGCACAGGGCGGCGACGGCCCGAGGCGTCCGGCTCGCCCAGCTCCATGCGGATGCACTCCAATCGCTTCACGCTGCCTGATTCATCCCCGATGATCCGGACGGGTTGGGTCAGCCAGCGGAACTCGACACCATCCTGCTTGGCGAATTCGTATTCGAACTCGTACGCGCTCATCTCCGCCTGCGTGCGGCGGTAGAGCATTTTTACATTGGCCGCTCCCAGGCGCACAGAACAGGTAGCGGCGTCAATCGCCGTATTTCCCGCCCCGATCACCGCGACGCGCTTGCCGACAAAATCTTTGCTGAGCGGCTTTGTCTTCGTATCCTCGACGAACTGTATCGCGTCATAGACGCCCTGCAGCTCCTCGCCCTCGATGCCGAGCATGGGCACATTCGCCATCCCCACGGCCAGCACGACGGCGTCGTATGACTGGAGAATGTCATCTGCCGCCACATCCTTCCCAACCGCTGCATTCGTGCAAATCTCGACGCCCAGCCTGGCCACCTGCTCCACTTCCCACAGCGCGATCTCCTGCGGCAACCGGAACGAGACGATCCCGTATGTATCCAGCCCCCCCGCTTTGTCCTTCGCCTCAAATACAGTCACCGCATATCCCATGCGGGCGAGCTCACGCGCCGCCGACAAGCCTGCCGGGCCGCCGCCGATGACGGCCACCGTTTTGCCGTTGGCTTCGCCAGCCGTAAAGAGCTGCGCGTCGTTCCTGATCGCCCAGTTCGTGGCGTGCCGCTGCAAATCGCCAATCATGATCGGCATAGAAGCTTCGTTTAAGACACAGGCGCCTTCACACAGCTCCTCTGTCGGACAAACCCGCGAACAGGTAGCGCCGATCGGGTTGGCCTCCATAATGACCCGCGCTGCCCCCTTGAGATTGCCGGAAGCGATTTTCTTAATGAACGACGGAATGTTAATGCTCGTCGGACATGCCTTGATACAAGGAGCGTCGTAGCAGTAGAGACAGCGATTGGATTCATCCAGCGCTTCCTTCGGTTTCAGATCAGGCTTCACTTCGGCAAAGTTCCGTTTGATATCCTCCACTGAGATAAACGATCCTATTACGTTGCTCATCATCTACTCCCTCCGATCTTTTAGAGACAAAATCTCACCAGCCACTTGTCGTATCGTTAATGCCCCCTCCTGTTTAAATAATGCACAAATCATTTTACTATTCTGTATATTTACTGTATGTTATCAATAATATAATGTCAACACGTTTTATAGTTCGTTTATATATTTTAAAAGAAAACAAAAATACCTTCTGTCTATTTTAATTTCCTAACGCAGTATTTATGCCTCTTTTATCGCACTGTTCCCTCTCAGAGCAGCTTGTATTCAGAATTGATACACACATTCCACCTGGAATTCTGTTATAATCATGAAATGAGCATATCCGCATGTAAGATGATTTGTGAAAAGAGAAGTGATTGCCTTGAAAAAAGCCGAATTGGCTGCAGAAATAAAAGCGGTGGAAGAGAAAATCAAAGAGTACCAGCGCAAGCTGCGAGAATTGACAGCGGAGTGGGAAGAATTCATTGCACAAGAGCGCGAGCGTGAATACTATATTTCATCAAAGGAAATCATCGACCTGATCCTCGCCCATACGGGAAAGCTGAGCAACATGTCGATGATCAAACGCTGGGCCGACGAGGGCTACCTGGGAGAAGTCGTCGACGAAAAAGACAAGTTCTGGACGCTGCGTTCAAAACAGGGCAAGAAGCGTTTTTTATATCCGAAAAAAACAGTCTATTCGTTTTTATATGAAAAAGGGTTGATTCACCCGAAGTTTGAGGTGCTTGATCGCGTGCGGATCAGCCGGCAAACTGAAAACGCAGACATCGGCACCGTGGTGCAGTTTGCCCTTACAGACGCTGAATTTTACTACACCGTCCAGCTGGAGGCGACCGGGGAGATCGTCAAAGCCGTCAAAGAGACACAGCTTGAGTTAGCGCAAGAGAGGAGCGGAGCAGAATGAAAGCAAAACTGTCGTTAAAAAATACATTGCCCAATCAGGAAAAAGGACGCCAAATCAGAGACGCCAATCGCAATCTGGAACCCGCTCTGCACATTTCGTTCAGCGAAGATCTGGCGGAGATTATCATTGAAGGCCGACAGATCGTACTTCCTGACAAGGCCATGTTGACAAAGGACATCGTCGTTGAGGGCCAGCTCAAGGACAAAGGCAAAGGGTATGAAATCCTGCCCAAGGACCGGGGCAAGACGGTCAACCTGCACCTCGATTCCGAGCTTGTCGCCGAATTGGATCAGATCAGGCAGCACTTCCACAACAAGACCCAGCATGATTTGCTGCTGGAATTGTTTAAAAAAGGGCTGGATCAGTACAAGGTGGAGAGCAAGTAACACCTTTTTCCGGCGACTGCCCAAGCCGCTCCCCTTCATGCCCATTGCCGTCTCTCCTCACACAGACGGCGATGCTGTCAAAACAGTTTGTCCAGCAGATGATAGTATTTCGACACCAGATTCAGCACGATCGCCCGTTGCCCGTGCAGCGGTATCCGCTTTAACGGAATGCGCTCCAGTTGGTTTTTTTCCCGCAGCGGATCGATCACGTTTTGGGCGATCAGCTTGCCCATCAGCGACGAAATCGAAGCGCCGTGCCCACAGTAGCCGAGGGCGAAATGGGTGCCGTCCTCCAACTGGCCAATATGCGGGAAGAAATCGAGCGTAAAGCCCAGCAACCCTCCCCAGCGGTATTCGATTTTGCGGTCTTTCAGCTCCGGAAAGACCTCGAGCAAATTCCCGTGGACGGTGTTGTACAGCGCCGGACTCTCCATTCCGGCAAAATCGACCCGGCCGCCCAACAGAATGCGATCGTCGGGTGTGCGGCGGAAGTAATAGAGAAAGTTCTTCGTGTCGGCAACCATCCGATCATTGGGGATCAATCGCTCTACCGTCGCCCGCGGCAGCCGTTCCGTCGCGACGATATAGCTGCCGATCGGCATCACGGAGACCGCCAGCTGTTTGCAGAGTTCCGTCGTGTAGCCGTTCGTGCCCATCACCAGATGCATCGCGCTCACTTGACCGGATGGCGTTTTGACAATAAACTGCTGTCCGACTTTCTGAATCGAGAGGGCAGGCGTTTCATCGTAAATGACTGCACCCAGTGATTCAGCCGCATCAGCCAGCCCGAGCGCGTAATTGAGCGGGTGAAAGGAATAGCTGTGGGGATCGACCAGTCCGCCGTGATACAGCGGCGAATCCAACTCTTGCTTCAGGTCTTTTTTTTCGACGATATGCGTCTCGTAATTAAAGTGTTTGAGCATGTACTCCTGGTTTTTTTTCAAAGCGTCGAAATGCGCCGGCTTGTAGGCGGCATCGAAATTCCCGCAGTTGGCCAGCGAGCACGCAATGCCATGCTTGGCGACAATGTCAGCGACGACGTTAATCCCGTCTACGGAGATCGCCAGAAGCTCCCGCGCTGCGTCCTTACCGAGTTTTTTGGCGATGTCATACATACTCGACTTGTACCCGGTCAGCACCATCCCGCCATTGCGGCCACTGGCTCCCCAACCGACCTGCTGCTGTTCGAGCACGACACAGTTGACGTGCTGCCGGGCGAGGTGATAAGCCGTCGACAGTCCGGTGTATCCTCCGCCGATAATGATCACGTCCGTCGTGATGCTCCCTTCCAATTTTACCCTTGTTTGATGGGCATTGGCTGTCGCCGCCCACAACGATTGAATGTGACTCATCCTATCACCTGCCATGTAAGAAATCGTGTTTAAACAAGCTTACTCACTATCACTTGTTCACATATCAGCCGTAATTTTAAAAATATTCTATACTTTATTCAGCTCTTCCTCCTTCTCTTGCATGAAGGAGATATCCTGCCGATAACGTCGATCCATTCCAATTACGTACTGACTGTCGCCGATGTGTTTAAGCGTTCGCTCTAATCTCGATGAGCAGACGCGTCAGTTTCACTCCTTCTCGCTCTCGGCTTGGCGCTCAAAGCGTACCGGGTCATCCACCCAAAAACATTTGTGTAGCATATCACCCTCCGCGCCGCACTCCACATATGATGATACTACGCATTTTTCCATGTGACCGGAGAAGGAGGGACTTATGACGACATTGTATATCGCTCCCAGAGCGTGGCGGCAAATCGAGCAGGCGGTCAAGAAAAACCCTTCTGTCGAGACGGGCGGGGTTCTGATGGGCTATCCGCTCAATGCGACGGATTGGCTGGTCACGTACGCCAGCGAACCCGGACCGAAAGCCGTTCACACTGCAAAGCAAATCAATTTTGACGATACGTACCTGCAAAAACTGGTCAGCCAAATGCGGCTCCGCAGCTTTCGACGCTGGCAGTACATCGGCGATTGGCACAGCCACACCGTAAGCCGGTTGCTGCCAAGCAAGATGGATAAGGCGACCATCTCGAAAAAGACAGCGAGTGCTGCCTACGGCTCCAAGTCGCCGATCATGCTGATCGTCGGTTTGAACAGGCACGCACAGGTGGAAGCGAGGGGCTACATCATGGCTGGTTCCCTGCGTGCAATCCCGAAGATTGAGCTTGCCATGCGGCGAGCTCGTTAACCACTTTGGCAAACACCTGCGTAGCTTTGCTGGCAGCGGTTGTCGGCTGATTTTCGGCCACGACGGCGATCGCATACTGCGGTTCAGTTACTGGGGCATACCCGACGAACCACTGGTCAATGCGTGGTTCACCTGCTACCTCCAGTTGTGCCGTCCCGCTTTTTCCGGCAACCGGCCACGCTGCCTGCTGCAGCGCTTTGCCTGTCCCCGTTTCGACTACGCTTTGCAGCATATGCTTGAGCTTTAATGCGGTTGCCGTATCGATGCCCTCGACAGCCAGCCGCTCAGGATCAAAATGGTAAAAATTCACCCCGTTGCGGTAGCGGATGTCAGAGACGAGCCGAACCTGATTCACTTTGCCGCCGTTTGCGATCGTCGCCATCAGATTGGCTGCCTGCAGCGGAGTCATGCGGACATCCCGCTGGCCGATCGCGGTCTGGATCAGGATGCCTTCATCATCCGTCGGTTTTCCCTGATGAAAGACGCGGCCAGGATCTTCACCCGTCAACTGGCGGAAATCCTGAATTTTAAACAATTGCTGTGTGCTGTGTCCGATCTGCGTCTCCATTCCGAGCCGCTTGGCGTATTCATCGATTTTCTCTCCCCCGACCCGCTTGGCGATTTGGGCAAAGGTGATGTTGCACGATTCGGCAAACGCCTCTTCCATCGTCAAATTGCCATGGCCTTCCTTGTTCCAGCAGGAAAAGCCAAACTTGCCGTACGAGCCGCCGCAGAAAAACCGTTCCGTCGGCGAAACCACACCCTCCCCCAGCGCCGCAGCAGCTACGACCGTTTTGAACACGGAGCCGGGGGGGATTTGCTTCAGTGCGTGGTTTTGCCACGCGGAATCGTTGACGTTCACCCTGGTCTGATCGTACTGCGGGCGGCTCACCATTGCGACCACGTCACTCGTTCGCGCGTCCAGGACGACGATCGACCCTTCCTTTAGTCCCGATTCATCAGCGATTTGCTCCAGCTTTTGCTGAATCCGCCGATCCATCGTCGTCACGAGCGCCAACGGATAAAACTGGTTTTCCGGCTGCTTGTAGCGAATATCCAGACCGCGCAGCGGATTGCCCTTGCCATCGACGTAATAGGACAGGCTGGAAGGCTCCAGCCCTTGCAAAAAGCGGTCAAAGCTCAACTCGAGTCCTGCGGCGCCGACGGAGTTGTCCAGGCTCATCGTGCCTGCCTCAAGCTCCTGCTGATACATCGTCTGCAGCAGGGAAGGGTTTTGATTGATGTAGCCAATCACCTGCTTCGCCACTTCATCTGCGCGGTACCGCTCTGTCACTGCGAGCGCGACAATGCCCGGAATCTGCAGGCGATTGATTTCCTCCGCCTGACTGCTTGAGAGCGGGATCAGCTTGCCGTTGCTATCGCGGAGCATCGTCGGCTCCTTGCCCGTTTCGACCATGTGAAGCAGTGTCTGCTCCGGTTGGTTGACGATCCTGGCGACATCCTTGAGCGCATCGGTTCCGGCGATGCTGCCGCGAGCAAGCGGGAAAATAATCAGCGCCTGCTGTTCCAAGCCGGTAAACGGCTGATTGTTGCGATCAAGGATGTCGCCCCGGCCACTGTGTAAAATCACGCGCTGCTGCCGCTGCTTCACCGCGCTTTTCACGAGGTCGACATCGTGCTTGGAAAAGTGATGGGTAGCTGCGACCTGAATCCACCACAAACGCAGGAGAAGGCCTGCCCAAACAAGGGCGAACAAGAGCAGCACCATAAAGCTGCGGCGTTTGGCCAAACGACTCAATTGCATAGAAAAACCCCCTTCTCTGACTTTATTCTTTCCAGAAAAAGGGGGTTGAAAACGTTCGATTCAGGCGCTACGAACTAGCCAACTGGCGCTTGGCCTGCAAAATCGCGCTGATCTTGTTCGCCAGCAAATCAACGGCCACGCGGTTGTAGCCGCCCTGCGGCACAATGACGTCGGCGTAGCGTTTGGTCGGCTCGATAAATTGCAGGTGCATCGGACGGACGACGTTGAGGTACTGGTCAATGACGGACTGCAGACTGCGTCCCCGTTCCTCGATGTCCCGCTGAATCCGTCTGACAATCCGTACGTCGGCATCCGTATCGACAAAGACTTTAATATCCATGATCTCGCGCAGCCGGGGATCCTCGAGGATGAGCAAGCCCTCCAGAATGATGACATCGCTTTTTTTGACCAGCACGGTTTCGGTCGAGCGCGTATACACTTTGAAATCGTAAACCGGCTTGAGGATGTCCCGCCCCGCCTGCAATTCCTGCAAATGGGCGAGCAACAGGTCATTGTCAAAGGCGAGCGGATGGTCGTAGTTGATATGTAAGCGTTCAGCCATCGTTAATTGGCTTTGATCCTTGTAGTAGGAATCCTGTTCGATCATAATGACGCTCTCCTGTTGAAACTGTCTGTACAGCTCGCGTGCGACGGTCGACTTGCCGGAGCCGCTTCCCCCCGCTACACCGATTAAAACAGGTTGACTCATACACTGCCTAACTCCTTCCCAGACTGCGCTTGTGGCTGACAGCGAGGCCGTCACCCACAGGGATAAAGCTTGTTTCCAACTCCGGATGTTCAAGCAAATAGCGATTGTAGCGATCGATTTTATCGACGAGCGGCCTCTGCCGCTTGGATGCCGCTTCCGGGTCAGTAACGAGCCCGCGAAACAGCACGTTATCGCTGATAATCAAGCCGCCGTCGCGCACGTGGGGCAAGTACAGATCGAGAAACGCTCTGTACTGTCCCTTGGCGGCATCGATAAACAGACAGTCGAATTGGTAGTGCTTCGCCAATCCTCGCCCGGCGTCCCCCTCGATCAGCTCGATTCGTTCCGCTACCCCCGCCTCGGCGAAATTGTTCCGCGCCCGGCTGATCCGCTCTGCGTCCAGCTCCATCGTGACGATCCGCGCCTCTGGCGCAGCCTCAGCCAGCCAAATGGTCGAGTAGCCGATCGCTGTGCCGATTTCCAGTATCGCCTTCGGTTTGTGCAGCTTTACCAGCATGCGCATCACCTGAGCGCTCGCCAGTTGGATGATCGGGATACCTTCCTTGGCAGCCTCCTCTTCCAGACGCGACAGCAGCTCCGAGCGCTGTGGAACGAGCGTAGCCAGGTACGCCTCAATCCTTGGATTCGTAATCATGTCTAGCCTCCTGTCGTTCACCTATTTGCCTCTGCTCTTCGCATCTTTGGCTACATGCTCTTCCAAGGTTTTGGAAAAAAAGTGTTCCGAAGAACCGTCCTTCTTGGTGACATAAAAGAAGTAATCGTGCTTTTGCGGTGAGACGACTGCGGCGAGGGACGCTCGTCCCGGATTGGCGATCGGGCCTGGCGGCAGCCCTTTGTTGACGTACGTATTATAAGGGTTTTTGATCTTCAGATCGTCAAAGGTAATGCGGTCACGCTGTTTTCCCAGAATAAACTGCACGGTAGCGTCCGCTTGCAGCATCCAGTCAGCGTGCAGGCGGTTGAAATACACCCCGGCCACAATCGGTCGTTCCTTGTCGACCGTGACTTCCCGTTCGACGATGGAGGCCAGGTTAACAGCATCATCCAGCTTCATGTTGCGCTGCTTGAGTGCCTCCAGCCATTCCGGCTTGATCTCTTTTTGGAACTGGCCGAGCATTTTGGCAATGATCTCATGCTCGGTAGCACCTTTTTCCATTTCATAAGTCTCAGGAAAGAGATACCCTTCCAGCCGATACTTGCGGTCCTTGTTTTTAGGAATGTCCGCGACAAACGGATACTCCGGGAAATTCCCCTCTTGCACTTCCTTCAGGAACGTTTGCTTGTCGACCAGCGATTTCTCCGCCAATGATGCGGCGATTTGATCGACATTCCAGCCTTCCGGTATGGTAAAGTGAACCGTATTGACAATCACTTCACCATCACGCATTGATTTTACCAGTTCGTCAATCGTCGCTCCGGGCACAAAGCGGTAATCTCCTGCTTGCAGCTGTTCGCCCCAGCCTTTGTACTGAACGTAATAGCCAAACAATCGTCCGTTTTTAATCAGCCCCTGCTGCTCCAGAATGTTCCCGATCTGGCGGACAGATGAACCGGATGGAATCGTCACGAGCTTTTCTTGTTCACCCTTGGCTTCGACCGGTTGCAGTTGGCTGTAAACATACAATCCTGCAGCACCAACGGCGCACACGAATAAGAAGCACAATCCGAAAAACATGCCGATCATTCTGCGGGCACGGCGCCTTACGCGCTGTTTGGGAGATTGCGGTGGAACGTAATCTTCTCTATTATTTTTTGCCTGTTTCAAAAGCGCAATCCTCCTTCTCCTCTTATACGCCATACATTATACCGAAGATTTCTCTTTCTTGCATCTACTCTAAGACGGATAGGGAGAGGGGGATTTTCGCCCGTTTCTTCAGCGGCAGTGGTGGGAGAGAGAAAAGAGGAATCGGCTCCGTTCGTTGCGGCTTTTGCAAGGGAGCAAATACTGTCCGGCTCCGCTCCAAAAACGGCACGTCGACCAAAATTCCGAAGAAGAT
>CAMIVR010000165.1 GCA_946402065.1 uncultured Brevibacillus sp.
CATCAAGAGGTTGTTTGATGTATCGCGCCATGCGGTTGATCTTCGGAGAAAGTAGGTGCAGTAAGCACTCCATTGCTTCATTGTCGGTGATAGCTTGTTCGACTAAGGCGTATAGATCGGTTTGGTTAGTGGTCATTGGATTCATTCATATTCCTCCCAATTAGGCAGATACAAGTAAGTTCTTTAGTTGATGTAAATATTTTCTCTTGCAGCGGTTAACCGCTTGCTGGGATACGTGGAGTTGGTTCGCTACTTCTGTATCAGTGGCTCCTTCTAGCACCGTTCTTCGGATGATTAATTGCGCTTGTTCGGGGATGGTGCTAAGCAGTTGCTCAACAAATAGCTGTTCTTCAACCGCTTTAAGTACGTTATCTGAACCACCGCAAAATTCATCAAGGTATGGAAGATGTTCATAGCTTTGGCGGTTCTTCTTTTTGACTTGATACTGAATCCCCCACGCGATCCGCTCGACGAGACCATGCAATTCTTTATCACTCATTTCCATAAAATCCCCCCTACTATGTAGGTAATTTTTTTGCCTAAAATACAACAACCACTACAAGTTTTTTTGGGGAAAAAGCGAACTTATGTTCTATTTTACCATACTTTGGCAATTCCAACCGCTCTTTTTTGTCCTTTAGCAGAAAGTTTTGTGTGCTAGAATCCGCTCATTCAATGCTCGTGCTACGTATTACGGCCAATATAAAAAAGCCTTTACATAGGCGCGAAGGCTTAGGACAAGGATTTATATTTGAAGTGGAAGCTTCATACTATAACGACTATGCCGTTGACTTCCTTCAGCAGACGTTCGAACTGCTGAGCGACCGTCCCGTAAAGTACGCCCGGTTTGACAAGGGATTTGGCGGCGAGGACTTTTACGGCCTCTGGGAATCCAAAGAAATCGGCTATGTGGGAAAATTGAAATGGACCCAGCGGCTTCAGGCTGAAGTGCAACGTTGTACAGTCTGGAAACGGTTTGTGGATGAGGAGTGGATCATCGAGGGAATTACCCTGATCTACAAAGCTACCTCCTGGAAAAAAGCACGCCGTGTCGCTGTCATCCGTAAAGCACAGGTGTACGACGGGGAGCAAACTCGACTTCTCCTTGATACAGACTGGGAATATGAAGCCATGGTCACCAATCTGGATTGGGAGCCGATTGACTTGTGGCGTTTCTACAACCAGCGCTGTTGCATGGAAAATTACATCAAGGAAGCCAAGCGTAGGTTTTCCATCAGCCGGATTTCGGCCAGCGGATTTACCGCAAAAGAAATCGACTTGCTCATGAAACGATTGGCCTACAACCTGTATGGACGCTTCAAACGCGACTGCTGCTGAACCGGTTCATCAAGGGTATACGATTGCCCGGTTTCGTCGTGAATTCTTCGACTGTGCAGGAACCCTCATCCAGCACAGCCGACAGCTGATTCTCAAACTGGCGAAAGACTTCCCGTACCGCTATTCGTGGCAACGAATGGCGACAAGGGTGGCTGCGCTCGAATGACCTCCTTCCAAAAAGTAACATGGAAACGGCTTGTCTCTTCAACTTGGGGAGGGGGAAGGTATATCCTCATTTCAGTATCATGCCTCAAAGGACTGGATATTCCCCTGTTTCTTCCAGTTGGTATCTGCTCACGTTGTTACAAACACACCGCCATTATAAGCTTTCGAAATCCGGGATTAATATAAGTATCTCAACGGTTAGAGCTCATCTTACAAGAGTTTTTGAAAAAACAGGAATAGATAATAGAACTAAACTTGCGTCATGGTACTTGATAAATCATTTACGGAGGAAATAGTAATGAATCTAAAAGGGATATCAAAGATATTGTCAATTGTGGGACTATTATTCATATTGCTAGGTATACTTCAACCTTTGGGGGTAACTTCTTCAAATTGGTGGTTTTATACGGTAGCTCCTGGCATAATAATACTTTTAATTAATAGTTTTTTGAAAAAGTAGCATTCCTGTAGTAAATGAATACGGGTTTGAAATGGAAAAGAGCTCTCTCAGTATGAACCGGGGTGTCCAATAGCATCGTCGACAATCTGGGCCAACTCGTTCCTTATAACATTCGACAATTAAGCTTATTTGACGATAGTAAAAAAACGCTCGCTCGCCTACTCCATGGACGGAATCCGCGCAAGCTATGGAAATAATGCGATCTTGCGAGCAGTTTCCTTGCTCCAGGCAGGGCAGGTAAGGAGCCCAACCGAAAGTGCAGGTGCAAAGTAAAAGCTTTCTAAAACTGTGGTATGATATCTATGTCTCACAATACATACAGGATCGAAAGGAGCAGGTGTACATGATCGATAATCTTTCAGCTGCGACGGTATTGCATAATGGTGTCAAAATGCCATGGCTCGGACTCGGCGTTTGGCGGGTAAGCGAAGGGAACGAGGTTGTTCACTCTGTTACATCTGCAATCAGAGCAGGGTATAAAAGCATCGATACCGCAGCAATCTACGGCAATGAAGAGGGTGTAGGCAAGGGGATTCGCGAGGGCGGCGTACCGCGTGAAGAACTGTTTATTACCTCCAAGGTGTGGAACACCAACCAAGGCTACGAGTCGACGCTGGCGGCATTTGAAGAGAGCCGGACGAAGCTGGGCCTGGAATACCTCGATCTCTACCTGATTCACTGGCCGGTAGCGGCACAGGGCAAGTATAAGGATACGTGGAGAGCGCTTGAGAAATTGTACAAAGACGGACTTGTCCGGGCGATTGGCGTGAGCAACTTCAAGGTTCACCATTTGCAGGACTTGCTGGCCGATTGTGAAATAGCGCCGATGGTCGATCAGGTGGAGTACCATCCGCTGCTTACGCAAAAAGAACTGCACAGCTTCTGCAAAGACAACAAGATTCAGATTGAGGCGTGGAGTCCGCTGATGCAGGGAAATCTCGATCAGCCTGTGCTGAATGAGCTGAGCGCGAAGTACAAAAAATCGCCGGCGCAAATCGTCATTCGCTGGGATCTGCAAAACGGCGTGGTTACGATCCCGAAATCTGTGACGGAATCACGCATCATTGAAAATGCGAACGTGTTCGATTTCGAACTGAGCGCAGAAGACATGGAGAAAATCAGCGGGATGAATCAAGACAAGCGTTTTGGTCCTGACCCGGATGAATTTAACTAGCTAAGAGATGTTTTTATCGGAAAAATGTACGTAAAAATGAAAGAAAGCAGCGCGTTCTAAGCTAGAGGACGCGCTGCTTTTAGGTAGGTTTGTCGGGATTTACTACAATTCGGTGAAATACGTTTAGATTCGCATGCAAAGCACGGTACTTGGCAATGTTTATTCCATAATGAAATCTCTGCATCCTGAATTCAATGATCGGTAGCTGTTTAGTCCGTTTCTTTAAATAGCCTGAACCTGATATTCCTTGTCATATGCCAAAAAACACTTAGTTTGAATTGTTAATTAAGTTTTGTTTAAACTCTTTGAACGGGGTGAGTTTTAGTTTTTCCAGTACTTTACCCTCATCTTGTTTTTTGTCAACAAAATTCCAAGCGTCATTTTCTTTGTTTGGATTGTACCAATAAATATGATTCTCACCATTATCGGAGGATTTAAATAGTACGAAGGCTTCGGACCCGTCGTGTTTAATAAATAGCCCTGGAGCGATATCCCCTGTTTTTATATCCCCTTGCTCAGAAAGGGAGAGGTAGACTGCCTTTTTTAACGAAAAGGCCGATTTTGTGGATAATTCCTTAAATTCTTTAATATTAGTATACATGGGATAGTAATTATAGTCTTGATCGTTAATATCAAACTGATTGAAGGCTTCATTATAAGCCTCAAATTTTTTCTTTAAGACCGCCTCTTTGGCATATTCATCCCAAGCCTTTTCTGCCATGCTCTCCGAAATGTCAGGCGATTTAGTAGCAGCTTGAGCCGTGGTATTAGCCGAATACCCCGTTACTCCTAATACGGCAACTAATCCAGCCGTTAGCAAGATTCCGTATATTTTTTTCATTATCTTGAACCTCCATTTTTGTTGAAAAATGTTAACAAAATTACTGTATTTAACTGTACAAAATATTGGACGATTAGAAGATTTCGATTCCTTTTGAAACGTCTCAAGCTCTCATCAATAGTTTTCCCTTTTACTCAGCGATCAATTTTTTATTTTGCTGCGTGTTTTCTTTCCACAGAGTCATTGTCTGTGTATTCTGTAATGCTACCAGTTGCAATTTCAGCTAAAGTATCGCAATACCAATACAGTTCATCACCTTCTTTTGGGCCAGTAAATGATTGCGTTACAGGACTCTTACGATCAGAAATAATATCGCCATCTACAAAATATGCGTTGCATTCAAAATACGTTTGATTTATAAGCCTTTGATCACCCGTTCGTGTACCACTTGCAATAGATTTCCCTGTTCCCTTTGCAGTATAATAGTTGCCCCCTTCAGAAAAGGAAATGGTAGCTACAGCAGAAACACCAGTCCATGCAAAAGCCGGGACTGCTGAGAAAAGAAATACAGAAGTAGCAACAGACGGGAGGACAATGTTCTTTAGAATCTTAATCACTTTGGATCGAACCTCCATTTTTAGGAAATAATTGGTAATTGCTTATTAATGTACCAAAATACTACAAAATACGCAAGTTATAAAATATTATTCTAAATAATAAAATTATTTGAAAAGTAGACATATTCAAACAGTATAAAGATGGAAATTAGCTTCTAACTCCAGCAAGACAGGTATAGTCCTATCAATCTTACCCCGGCTTCGACAGTCCGTAGATGCACGAACCGCCGCGAGCCGAGTTAGGACAGGGGATGCGGCGGTTGTGGATAACTTCGTGTGGTGCCTACAGATTTCAGGGATAAAAGTAACGAAATATCCCATATTTGCTGGGGTTCTTCGATTTTTAGGACAGAAACAATTGCCCGATGTTCTTCGGTCAATTCGGTCCGCTGACTGAGTTTACCGGCGTCCAAACGGTATTCAATCAAATGCAGCGTCTTATGTGCATCGCCATCGAGTTCCTTCAGCCGGGCAAGTTCTGCGCGTAGCCGCTCCAAGTGGACTTCGCGCCGTGCTGCATCCCGCTTGGCTTCTTCCGGATTGCGGACAAGCACATATCCGCGCTTCACCGTCACCGATCACGATCTCTTTGACTTCCAGATTGTCGCGAATCGTCTTGAAGCGCCCCGGATGGGCAAGGGCCGCTTCGATCGTTGGTTTTCCGGAGGTCATCTTCTCGCCCGCTAAATCAACATTTTGGTTATCCACAGCACACTTCGGGGTGCCTACTTTTAGCCTTTAACTGTCGAACCCGGGCTTACAGGTGGGTTACAATATCCGTTTGTCGAAACGAATGTATAGGCTTAAAGAAATAGTTCTCAATAGCATGGTGTTAAATGGAACTCCAAAAATTAACAAAGCATCTAAAGGAGTACGTTTGCATGATCGATAATTTGGCAGCTACTTGGGTGGTCATAATGGTGTAAAACTGCCACGGTTTAAGCTTGGAATGTGGTGAGTAAATGAGAAAAGCAAAATACAATAGTATTTCTAGGGTTCTCCAAACAGAGGCTGCTCCTTTTGCTGTGCGGTTTTGATTCACCCGAGCTTTTTGACGACGGCCTGCTCAATCCATTTCCACGGCAAAATCGCCTTGAGCCAAATCAGCATGCGCGCCCCTTTGCCCAGCGGGTAGCGCAGCTTGGGGTAGGGGGAGCGGGCGATGGCGACTACTTGGGCTGCGACTTCGGCTGGATCGGCAGCGGCTGCGGCCGTTTGGCGCGAATAGCTGAGTACGGCCTCAAGCTTTTCGCGGTAAGGCGAATCGGCGGCTGTCTCGATCTGGTCGAAGCCCTTTGCCCAGATGTCGGTTTTGTACGCGCCTGGCTCCACAAGAACGACATGGATGCCAAAGGGGAGCATTTCCAGACGCAGTGCTTCACTGAAGCCCTCGACGGCGAACTTCGAGGTCGCATAAGGAGCGTAGCCGGGAAAGCCAAACAACCCGCTAACGCTGCTGATGTTGACGATCTTTCCTTGGCGGCGGGCGCGCATGTGCGGCAGTACGGCTTTGGTGACCGCGATCAGGCCAAAGACGTTCGTCTCCAGCTGCCGCGACCATTCCGTGAGGGGGATTTCTTCGACAAATCCCCCGACAGCAAAGCCGGCGTTGTTTACCAGCAGGTCAATCTGGTTGTGTGTTTCGATGACGCGCTCAACCGTTTGGCGGATGGTGCTGTGATCCGTAACGTCAAGCTGCCGGCACTCGATCATCGGCTCGACGCCATCTCGCCTGGCCGCCTCCAGCAGGCCGCCGCTTCTCGCCAGGTCGCGCATCGTCGCGACGACCCGGTAGCCTGCCTTGGCCAAAGCAATCGCGGTCAGCAGGCCAAAACCGCTGGATGTGCCGGTAATCATGGCGACAGGTCCGGGCTGATGCGGAGAATGTCCCATACTGCTTCCCTCCCGATTAGAGTTTGTATTTTTTCATGATGAGCACGCCTACTTTCTCGACGATCCAGGTGAGCAGCATCCACGGTATCCGGCGATAGAGCGGCAAGTGCCGATGGAACACGGCACTGTACTCGCCTGCGCCGACAGCACCGCGGTTCCGCTTGAATTGGGCTGCTCCCGAGCTTTCGTTCAGCAGGTGGCCGTTTTCACTGGCGATTTGCAGCAGCACGGCTGAGAGCATCCGGTACAGGCCGAGCGACTGCGGCTGTGATGTATCATAGCCAAACAGCGGGGTCGTCATGACGCCATTGCGGCAAAAATATCCGAGTACGGCATCGATTTTCCCGGCTTTGCGCAAGGCTGCGATGTGCAGAATCTGTTTATCCAGCGCCAGTTCGAGAAAACGCTCGGTCCACTGCGGATTGTAGACGGAGTATTTCGTCACGTACAGGGCATTGTACAGGGCAAGCAGCCGCGGGATGTCCTCATGGGAGAGCCCATCCGCCCGTACCACTTCATAGCCGTGGGTGTTCAGCAGGGCGTAATCCCGCTTGGTCAGCCATTTTGCCTTTGACGGGACGAATCCGGGTACAGACGGATGAATGAAGTACGTCTGTCTGCTGGGCAGCATGCTCGCGCCGTGTTCCCGTAGATGTTGATACAGCGCTCCGTCGCTGTAAGGATTGATTGACCGCCAAAGAATCGTATGCCGGGGAAAGCGCTCGCGCAAAAACGCCAGTATCGCTGCTACCTGTTCCGCAGTAACGACTGGGTACAAATTGGTCGAGAGGAGCCAGTTATTAACCTGGACCACCTGATTGATCCGGCCCAGCTTCATGACGGTGCCCAGACTGCTGACGAATCCGGCAAGCGCTTGCTTGATCAAGCGGTTTTTCACCAGGTACAGCTCTTCCTTCGCGTAGGAGACGTAGTGAGTGTAGGGCGACACGACATACGAATTCGCGTATTCGCGTGCATTGACAGTCACTGGCAGGACGAGATCATCGATGAGCAGGGCAAACATCCGGGTATGGATATTTTGCCCGAACTGTTCAGGCCCTTGCTTGATTAAAGGCAGCAGGTAGTCTTTGGCGTACGCTCCATCCGCTGTCCTGGGCCAGGGCAGTTGATCAATCGTGCTGGCGTCATAGAGTGCGATCGTCGGTTTCAAGCGAGAACCTCCTTTCTACCCGCCGCAGCTTGGCAGTGCGTTCTGGCCGGGTATACGGCGTAAATACGACGGATGGCGGAACGGCGCCCAGCCTGTCAGCCAACGCGCGTATCGCCTGGATCGCTTCTCGCTCCATCTGTGGCCGCAGCCGTTCGTCGATGACAAGCGACACTTCCATCGAATCGGGAGCGTGCTGAATGACGCGGTATTCCTCGATGGCAGGAGAGCTGAAGATGATCGCTCTGCTGATAAAGTCGGGAAAAACAGGTACAAGCCGGGAGCTGTCCTGCGTACGAAAGTAAAACAGATCGTCGCAGCGCCCCTCAATCCGCTCCAGCGCCGTAAAGACAGAACCGCAGCGGCAGGGCTGGTTGCTTTCGGTCAGGATATCGTTGAGCCGATAGCGGATGATTGGCTGGGTCGTGCGGGAAAAGTCGGTAATGATCGGAACGAATTTGCGCAGTGTCGTGTCCAGGTACTGTTTTTCAATCGCTGCGACGTCTTCATTCAAGTGAAGCGTGCCGAATTCGCATGTGGTCGCGAGGAAGCCTTCTGTACATTGGTAGATTTGGTGCACGACTTGTCCGTGAAACGCTGCACTGATGAACCGGCTATCCAGCGGATCAAGCACCTCGGCGACAGAGATCAGCTTGCGCGGCTCAATCTGCAGGCTGCCGTTTGCCTGAGCGGCGGCAAGCAGGCGCAGCATCGACGGCGGTCCGACGAGCAGAGTCGGCTGGTAGCGATTGAGCCGTTCGATGTGCTGCTCCAGCGGAACGAGCAGGTCATAAAAGGCGAATTGCAGTCTGGTGCTGCTGACGCTGTTGTACAAATTGCTGTCGGCGCGCAAAAAGAAGGCCACCCGCTGAGCTTGCAGCAGAGAACCAGGCAGCACCTTGGCCAAAATCGTTCCTGCCCAGGCGCTCCGTTCCCGCTCGCTGACCAGAAAAATGCCGCGATTGCCGGAGGTACCGGAAGACAGTCCGACCGTCACCGAACCGATCATCGGTGAAAAGTCGCGGCTGCCCTCTGCCTCCAGGGCGATGCGGAAAGCAGCGTCCTTTGTAATCCCCACAGTGTTCAGGCGGTCAAAATGAGTCATCATCATTGATTTGTCGATGATTGGGAACTGCCGCCATGCCGAAGCAGGCAAGTCTCCCCAGAGCTCCCGATAAAACGGCGATGTGCGGCGAATGGCCTGCACGTGGCGCTGTACCTTGATGTCCTGCCAGCGCAGGAGTTTTTCCCGGTCGCTCCACCTGACCGTTTGCTTTGTGCGAAGGTAATGCCACAGGAGCAGCAGCTTGTTCACAGGCGGACACCGCCCATCGCGAGCGATTCCCACACTTCCACGCAGTGAGTCGGGACGATGCGAATATCCGGGTAGCGCTTGTGCAGCTCATGCACGCTGCGAAAGCTTTGCATGTACAGCTTGCGGCTGGACATGATCAACCCGGCGAGCGGATGAGGCGGCAGCAGCTCGCGATACGCCTTGCTCGACCAGACGGCATCGGCACATAAAAAGTACGTCCGCTCATCCGTTGCGAGCAACAGCCCGATCTGTCCGGCGGCGTGTCCGGGGATGTCGACGGCGATAATGGAGCCGTCGCCAAAGACGTCCAGCCCACGCGGGAACGGGAAGCCGACAGGCAGCGGGACGGTTTGCCGTTCGTCAATCGGCAGCGATCGCGCTGCAAAGTCCGGGGGCAGCAGACCGGGAAGAAAGCCTGCCCGAACGGCGGCAAAGCCACGGCGATGCCTGACAGCCTCATACGCGGCAGACAAGTAAATAAACGAGGCGTGGGGAAAGTCACCCAGGCCAGCGATATGATCGGCATGGAAATGGGAGAGAATCACGTATTTGACATCAGCAGGGTCAACGCCGCGCTGCCGGAGCTGATTGGCTGCACTCTCGGCTTCCGTGTAGAAGACAGGCGTGGTACGCCGATACAGCGAGTAAGGAAATTCGCTTGTCTCTGTAAAAAACCGTTCGGAATAACCGCTGTCGAACAGGATCGGTCCCAGCTCGGGATGCTCGATGCAGGCAAAAATCGCGGGGAACTTGCAGATTTGGCTCGTGCCGCCCTTGATCGTCCATTTTTCCGCATGCGTGCAATAGCCGGCGGCAAACAGCGTTGCCCCTACTTTTTTAGTGATCATCTGTTTCCCTCCACCAATGAGCAAACGCCTCCAGCCCCTCCTCGATACTGACTCGGGGTGTATAGCCCAGTTGGGCCGTTGCTGCTGAAATATCGAGTGTCTGGGACTTGCCCAACACCCCGACGGTGTAACGTGTGAGCAGCGGTTCGCGGCTCGTCCTGCGGATACGGGCGGACAGCTCCATCAGGCTGGCAATCGCATAAGCCGTCCGGTACGAGAGCGCCTTGCTGCGCAGCGGCAGCTCCAATTTCCCCAGCAGTGATTGCAAGAGGTCCACCAACCGTCGCGGCTCGCCGTTTGTAATGTTGAATTTTTGGCCCAATACGCTCGCCGGGGCAGTCAGACAAAGCAGCAGGGCATCGACGACATTGTCCACATACGTCAGGTCGATCCATGCTTGCCCGCCGTCAATGAGCGGCAGGCGGCCCTGACTGTTAGCGGCAAGCAGCCGCGGCAGAATCGTCTGATCGCCAGGCCCGAAAATCGCTCGGGGGCGAATCGTAATGACCGCCAATCCGCTTTGATACGCTTCATCCACTGCTTCTTCGGCCAACCGCTTGGTCTGTGCGTAAGCATTCGCAGGCTTGCGTGGCAGCAGTGCCGTTTCATTTATATGAAACCGATCGGAATAGTCAAAATAAATACTCGGAGTAGAGACGTGAACCAGACGGCGAACGCCGTGTTTCCGGCAGCCCGCGATGACGTTTTGCGTCCCCAGCACGTTGCTTTTATAAAATTCCTCGTAAGCTCCCCAGGGTGCCGATAGCGCGCCGCAGTGAAAAACGTACTCACGGTCCGCACAGGCGTCGATCATACGTGCCGAATCACTTAGCTCTACCTGACAAAAGCGAATCCCTTCCGACTCCAACTGCCGGCCGATTGCCGGATTGCGGCCTGTCACCGTGACATCGTGACCTTGGGCGGCCAGTGTTTTCGCCAAGCGTTGTCCGAGAAATCCGGTTCCACCCGTTATCAAAGCTCTCATCGTTCACCATTCCATTCAATATCAAACGTTGTCGCCGCGAGCATCGAGATGCGGTGCTGCCTGCTTGTTTTCCACATGGACAGGAGCAGCGGAAACTGCTCGAGGAAAGGCAGCGGATCGCGCCACGGAGCGATGACGTTGCGTGCCTGGGCAAACGTGTGAACCCATTCCTTCAGTCGTTTCCACGATCGTACTGACGCCAGGCCATAGGTTAGCATGGCCACGGACAACATGGCTTTTGAAGCCATTTGAGGAACGATGACATTCTGCCCGTCTGTCCGGTTCTCCGCCTGCAAAAATGCCCTGTCCAACCGATCTGCCGGTTGAAACAGGTGAATTCCGCTTGTTGCCCGCGGATTGCATTCCAACGGGTAAATGATGCCTGCTTCGGTCAGGATGAAGTCGAACGCGATCTGCCCGGTAAACTGCAGCGAAGCGACAAAGGAAGCGACCCAGTCCATAAGTGCTGGCTGCTCAACCGGTGAAAAGGAAATACATGCCCCCCGTCCGGCAGTGAAATCGACGGCATAGGCAGCATGGGCGGTCAGCCTGCCGCGATGGACCACACTGTAGGTACAGATCTGCGTGCCATTTACATAGTCCTGCACGAGCCAGGGAAATTGCCCGGAGATCTGCAACGGTACAGATGATGAGCCAGTCGCGACTTGCGGAGCTGCGGCTTTCCTCGGGTCAAGCGTGATGACGTTCGCGGCGAAGCGCGAAAAGGCAGGCTTCAGCACCACCGATTCAACACCCGCTGTGCCAGCCTGCGACAGCATCCCCTGCAACTGGTCCGCAGACGTCAATAACCTCGTCTCCGGAACGGACAGGCCGAGCGATTTTGCATATTGATTAAAAGCCCATTTGTTGTGCAGCATGCCGAGTTTATCGATTGCATCGACGAATACGCGGCAATAGGCGCTCAAGCGGGCGAGCCCGCGTGAAACAAAAAAGATTTCTTCGCACATGGGCACCAGCAGGTCAATCTGCTCCTGCTGAATAATTCCCGCCAATGCCTCGATGTAGCGATCCGGCTCTGCATTCGGCCTGGGCACGGCAAAGCTGCCGGTCACGTACCGGGAGCGTCGGCACAAATGGTACGGAACGCTCTCCGCAACAAAGACGCGGTGCCCGGCCAGCGCCAGCT
This sequence comes from uncultured Brevibacillus sp., assembly GCA_946402065.1. Classification (GTDB taxonomy): domain Bacteria; phylum Bacillota; class Bacilli; order Brevibacillales; family Brevibacillaceae; genus Brevibacillus_D. Next base: position 11,892 of record CAMIVR010000165.1, read on the forward strand.
GTCTGGCTGCATCCAGCGTAACAGGCGCCCTTCCGCCAGTCAGCAAAATATTGCGGGCGGCGTTCGGATCAGTAGTCAAGAATGATCCCTCCAACGGAGAGCCCTGCCGACGTCCCCAGCAGCATAATCCGGTCGCCGCGCTTCATCCGCCCTTGTACGATCGCTTCGTGAATCCCCATCGGCACGGAGGCAGCGATCGTATTTCCGTGCGTGGGTGTGATGTACATGAGCTGCTCTTTGGCAATTCCCAATCGTTTGCGTAACAGTCGCATCGCCATCGCACTGCCCTGATGGGGAACGACCAGATCAATATCTTCCATGGAGCAGTTTGCCGCTTGCAGCATGCCGGCGACGAAACCGGGGAGGATCTGCGAGGCAAGCCGAAAGATCGCCTGGCCATCCATGCGAAAGAGGAAATCCCCTGCCGTTTCAGCCGTATGCTGCCTCGCGGGAAGCTTCGTCCCGCCGCCGCGAATTTCAGACATGTGTGCGCCCTTGCTATAGGTGCGCATGTCGGCATGGACAATTTTTGCCTGCCCGCCTTGTTCCGTTTGCCCGATGACCACTGCTGCAGCGCCATCGCCAAACAGGGCGCTGCTCTCCTTATTGCTCCAGTCAAGCCCGATCGAGGCAATTTCAGTTGCCACCAGCAGGACCTTTTTGTATCGCCCGGCATGGACGAGATACGAGATGACATCAAGGCCGGTAATAAAGCTTAGGCACGTGGAATTTATATCGAACGCGGGGACACCGGAATGTTCCGCGCCCATAGCTTTTTGGATCAGTGATGCCGTGCTGGGAATCGGCTGTTCCATCGTGCCGCTCGTGCAGACGAGACAATCGATCTGGTCAAAGGTAAGATTGGCATTTGCTAAAGCGGCTTTCGCTGCGATCGCGCCCATTTCGGCAGCCGTCTCGTCTTTGACGAAATGTCGGATGGCCACGTCGGATGTCTTTGTCACCCAGGTTGTGGTGACCCCCAGCCTGTGAGCGATTTCCTCGGCAGTGACGATATGGCCAGGCAGGTATTTGCCTGTGCCCAGTATTTTAATATTCCTTGTTTGCATGGTGTACTCCTCGTTGAGTGGGTAGATGGTGAATTGCCTTACATTTCGACGAGAATTCGAGAGTTCCTGTTTATTCGCGAATGTTGATCAGGGAATGATCTACTGGTTGAAAAAATAGGGGGATATTTAACTGGTTGCAAAGATCTACTGTCAGAACGTGTAGGTAAATAATCTTTTGTTCCCTAAATGGATCGTTCTGCCTTACACAGAATGTTTTTCCATTGATGGCTGGTTGAAAGCATCCCTTTTAATTGTAATAGCGATAGGATTGTAACAGATAGTTTAGAATAGTTACACATTTAGGATGCGTCCCTGTTTATAAAATAAAAATTACCCTGAATTTCGAAAGTACAACTCTTTAAAAACGTGAAAAGGGCTCCGAATCTTTGGTAGAATGGTGTTTGTCGAGAACACAT
>CAMIVR010000166.1 GCA_946402065.1 uncultured Brevibacillus sp.
CCAGCCAATTTGGCGATTTGGACGGCTGCCGTGCCCACGCCGCCGCTCGCTCCGAGGATCAGAATCGTTTCGGAAGCGCGCAATTGACCGCGGGTGATCAGCATCCGCCAGGCCGTGCCGTAAGCGATCGGCAGTGCCGCAGCATCTTCGAAGGATACGTCGTCTGGCAGTGGAATACAGTTGGCTGCAGGAACTTTGGCAAACTCGGCAAGTCCGCCGGTAAAGTCTTCGCCAAGCGCCTGGTTGTTGATCAATGGGTCGATCAGTACGCGATCGCCAACTTTGACATTGGTTACGTCGTCTGCTACCTGAGCAACGACACCGGCAATATCGCCGCCCGAGATGTGCGGCAGCTCCAGATGGCGACCCGGGATACCGCGTCTGACAAAAATATCAAGGTGGTTCAACCCACATGCTTTAACAGAAATAATTACTTCTCCCGACTGTGGCACCGGTGTTGGATATTCCCCGATAACGACATTGCTGCGATCTCCATGCTTGACGATTAAGGCTGCTTTCATTCTCCATTTCTCCTTTTCCTGAAGCTTCGTTTATTTATTTCGTAAATTCAAACGTACCGCCTAGCAAAAGCTCACTCGTTCCAGCTCGGTCAGTGCCGGATAGACGCAGCAGAAACGGTCCTGCTCCCTTTTCTGCCAACCGTTTGGATACCGTGCCCGCTCCGTGGGGGGAACAGAACAGCAGATTTCCGCCCGAAAGCGTTACTTCTATGCAGCGTGCCTGGAGGTGCTCGTCGACAAACGGTTCGCTTGCCGGCAGGTTGAACAGACGGCTCCACTTTGCTGCGGTAACCTCCAATTCTTGAACGGCAAAGGCGAGTGTCCGGAACGCGGCCGCTCCGGCCGGATGTGGTGCGATGACTCGCCGGCTGCGCAAATCTTCGCGTCTCACTTCGTCGCCCTCCCCCCATTGGATGACAAACGGCAAGGGAAGCTCATCAGCGTGCGGATCGCGCATAAAGAACATGGACCAGATAAGGGTTGTACCGTCGTCGCGCTTGCGGCTTCCGGCAAACGGGCCGGTGACTTCAAGACCTTGCTGGCGCATGGCAGCGGCAGCTTCTTCGATATTGTCAGTTCTGATCGCGATTCGCGCAAAGCCCTGATTTTCCGGAAGAGCGTGAACTGCTTGGCGGACCAGATCGTTATCGGTTACTGTCTTGGCCAAGGCAGGCTTGTTCAGACCGAGAAATTCAATATAGCTTAAATCGAAGTAACTGAGAGCGTTGCAGGAGCCCCATTTTTCGTGCTCACCGCCGAGCAAGGCATATAACCCGATGCGACGCATTTGCTCAACAGCTTCTTGCGGGCTGTTAACGAAATGGACCAAGTGGTCAAATGCAAAATGCATGTCTTCACCCTTTTCTCAATTAATGCAACTAATTCGATGTGATTTATTTTTAAATCCTATAGGAAAAGTATGAATTGGTCAATACGTTTTTGCAGTTCTCCCCAATAAAATTTTTAAATATACTATACATGGGTGAAATTCCAACAACTTGGAGGTGCGATTGTTTCATAAACTATTTTCGCGTTAGTGGTATAATGCTACTAAATGATAAGATGTGCAGTCGGGAAAGGAGCGGCAATGATGAATCGAATAATTGGCGAGGTCGTAAGCAAGCGCAGCGAGGTGATCCAGACGACGTTTGATCACCTGCATGCGCATCCGGAGATCAGCTGGAAGGAGACGGAGACGACGCGTTATTGGGCGGAACGGATGCGCGCGCTTGGACTGGCCGTCACGACGTTTCCGGATTGCACCGGACTGGTCGCGACGTGGGGCGAGGGCAAACCGGTTGTCGCCCTGCGCACGGATATTGATGCGCTCTGGCAGGAGGTAGACGGCGAGTGGCGGGCGAATCACTCCTGCGGTCACGACGCCCATATGACGATGGTTGCAGAAGCTGTTGCAGCGTTAAAAGAATCAGGCTACCAGCCGCAGGGTACATTAAAGATACTCTTCCAACCGGCTGAAGAAAAAGGCGACGGCGCTTTAAAATTGGTTGAAAAAGGGGTCGTTGACGACATTGACTACCTTTTTGGCGTGCACTTGCGGCCGATTCAGGAGATGCGGGCGGGGGATGCCGGGCCGGCGATCTACAATGGCGCGGCGCTGTCCATTAATGGAGTCATTACCGGCGTAGCTGCTCACGGGGCGCGGCCGCATCTCGGGATCAATGCCATTGAAGTGGCCAGTGCCATCGTCACTGGACTAGGCAGCATACATACGGATCCGATGGTCCCTGCGACGGCGAAGATGACCAGGCTGCACGCCGGCGGGGAGAGCACCAATATCATCCCCGACAAGGCGCACTTCGCTCTCGATTTGCGTGCACAGACAAATGAAGCGATGGATCAACTGCTCGCAGGCATACAAAAAGTAGTCGACGGCGTGAGGATGATGACCGGAGCGACGATTGAACTGGAATACGAATCGCGCATGGTCGCCGCTGTCGTCTCTGAAGAGGCGAAGCAGCTGATGGCGGAAGCGATCGTCGATGTGCTCGGGGAAGCGCATCTGAAGCCCGCTCCAGTCACCCCGGGCGCGGAAGACTTCCATTTCTACACCGTATCGCGCCCGCAAATTAAAGCAGCGATGCTGGCCATGGGCTGTGATTTGCAGCCAGGCCTGCACCATCCGCAGATGAGGTTTGAGCATAGCGCATTGGCTCAAGGCGTGAACATACTCGCCAATGTGGTCGTGCGTGCATTTGCCAAGGCGAATGAAGAAATGTCAGCGAATTGAGACTGGCAATCGAAGTGTTTTTCGACTATCCTTGAGGGTATCATTCGATCTTGTTTGACTGGCGTATCCACGCCGATTCGCCGCTCTGTGGACATCCTTTCACATTTTATTCACACGTAGGGGTAAAATCTTGTAGCTTATTTAGCTAAATGTGATATACTAATTACATCTAAGACGTAGAGAGTGCAATTTACTACTGACATTCCGTGATGAATGGGAAGGAGATCGTTCACAGATGCAAACGAAGACGGTTCAACAACTGGCTGACGTACTTGCTACAGCAAATACACACTACAATTTATCTGTATCACAATTGGTGGAAACTGCTGTGAAGCGGGGAGAAGGTGTGCTGACCGACAAAGGCGCACTCAATGCGTTGACAGGGAAGTTCACTGGCCGCTCACCTAAAGACAAATACGTTGTGGACGAAGCTTCTGTCCATGAAAAGATCAACTGGGGCCCTGTCAATCAGCCGATTTCCCCGGAAAAATTCGAAACACTGTACGCAGAAGTACTTGACTATTTACAGGAAAAAGACCTGTTTGTGTTTGATGGCTTTGCTGGAGCAGACGAGAAGTACCGTCTTCCGATACGTGTCGTCAACGAATACGCATGGCACAATCTGTTTGTCCGCCAATTGTTCATTCGCCCGACCGAAGCCGAATTGGCCGGCCATAAAGCAGAGTTTACCGTGATCTCTGCGCCGGGCTTTAAAGCCAATCCAGTCGTTCACGGAACAAATTCCGAGACATTTATCATCATCAGCTTTGAAAAGAAAGTCGTCTTGATCGGCGGCACCGAATATGCGGGCGAGATGAAGAAATCGATCTTCAGCGTAATGAATCTGCTCTTGCCGGAGCAAGACGTACTGCCTATGCACTGCTCGGCCAACGTCGGCAAAGCGGGCGATGTCGCACTCTTCTTCGGATTGTCCGGTACAGGCAAGACGACGCTCTCCGCCGATCCGAACCGCAATCTGATCGGCGATGACGAGCATGGCTGGTCTGACAACGGTGTGTTCAACATCGAGGGCGGCTGCTATGCCAAATGCATCCATCTCTCGGAAGCAGGCGAACCGCAGATCTGGAAAGCGATCAATTACGGCACCGTTCTGGAAAACGTGGACGTCAACGAACATACACGCGTAGCTGATTACGACAGCGATAAATACACGGAAAACACTCGCGCGGCATATCCGGTGGAAATGATTCCGGGGGCAGTCATTCCGGGAGTAGGCGGCCAACCGAACGTGATCATCTTCCTGACAGCCGATTCGTTCGGCGTCATTCCGCCAATCTCGAAATTAAGCAAAGAACAAGCGATGTACCACTTCCTGTCTGGCTATACAAGCAAAATGGCTGGAACAGAGCGCGGTGTAACGGCACCGCAAACGGAATTCTCGACGTGCTTCGGCTCTCCGTTCCTGCCGCTGCGCCCGGTAGTCTATGCAGAAATGCTCGGGAAAAAGATCGTTGAGCAAAACGCCCATGTCTACCTCGTCAACACAGGCTGGACGGGTGGCCCCGTCGGCATCGGTAAACGGATGAACCTCGGCTACACGCGGGCGATGGTCACAGCAGCGTTGAACGGCGAACTGGAAAACGTCGATTACGTCGCTGACCCGATCTTCGGCGTACAAGTGCCGACTTCCTGCCCGGGAGTGCCAAGCGAGCTGCTGCAGCCGCGCAATACGTGGGAAGACAAAGGCGCTTACGACAAGCAAGCGCGTGAATTGGCAAGTCGCTTTGTAGAAAACTTCTCGAAAAAATTCCCTTCGGCAGCCGAGATTGCCGAGGCGGGACCGAAGATTTAATCAACGCTCGCAAGCCCCAACCGGAAAAATGGTTGGGGCTTTTTGGTCGATAGGAATTTATAAAAATTCCTATCGACATAAGCGCAACTAAGGCTACGCCGAAAGGCTTGGCGTAGCCAAGTTTTCTAACGTATAGCGGTTATTCTTTGGTTGCTTCCAGAATGTCAACAGTAATGACCGTCGGGTAAATCTTGAAGCCCTTCACTTCTTTACGTACACCAGTCAGCATAACAGTGTTGAATAACGGGATAGCAGGCAGTTTTTCATACAGCAGCGGGAAGGTCTCGGTCTGCAGCACCTTTTTTCTTTCCTCCTTATCTGTAATCCCCGCCTCCCGATCAAGTGCAGCATCCAGCTCGGGATCATTAAAGAAGGTACCAATCGCATGCTTGGAATAAAACAGGCTTCTAATGACGAGATCCGGCTCAGGATTGCCCGTCATGTAACCGGCATCGAGCATATCGCCCGCGTCAGGCTTGAAGATTCTTTCAACCCATGCCGCAGGCTCAAGCACCGTCAGCTTTGCTTTGACACCGACTTGACTGAGCATGGCGACAATCAACTCACCGTACTCCTTCGTTTTCGGGTACAGCCCGGTGGAGGTGATGTACTCCAGTTCAGGCAAGCCTTCGCCATTTGGATAACCCGCCTCGGCAAGCAGTTGTTTCGCCTTTTCCAGATTGTACGCGTAAGGATAGTCCATATCGCTGTAACCGAACTTGGCTGGAGCGACAAAGTTCTTCGCAGGTACGCCGGCATTGCCCATCAATTGCAGAATCAACTCGCGGTCAAGCGCATAGGCGATTGCTTGACGCAATTTTTGGTTATCTTTGAACGGTGCTTTGCTGCCTTTAAACATCAGCCATTTATGTTCAGGGGTTTTTGTTTTCTGCACGTCGGCATAGGAGGAAACCTCCAGATCAGCCGCTTGTTCCGGTTCGACACGGTCAATGATATCAGCCTCTCCGGCTTTTAACGCAAGTAACCGCGTGCTTGCATCAGGGACGTACTTCCAATGGACGTGTTTCATTTTGGGAGATCCTCCCCAGTAGGATTCGTTCCGGTCGAGGATCGTCGTCTCACCTTCCTGTTTTTGCAAGGAGAAAGGCCCTGTACCATTTGGTTTTTGTCCTAGTGTTCCGGCTTCGATATCTTTTTTGGAGACGATCGGGATATAGGCGGCGGAAAACCAGAGGGAGCCGTTTGGCTTGTCCGTGCTCAGTTGTACCGTGTGCTTGTCGATGACTTTGCCGCTGATTACACCAGGCAGATTACCGGCAGCTACTTTCCCCGTCTGTGAGGCATATTCAAAGGTGGCTTTGACATCCTCTGCGGTAAATTCACTGCCGTCCTGGAAGGTCACTCCTTCACGCAGCTTGTATTCAATCGTCCTGTCGTCAATCTGTTTGGCTGACAGGGCAAGCGACGGTTCGAGCTGATCAGGAGCAGATTCTTCCCCTTTGGCATCAAAAAGCCTGTTGAAAATCAGCGACTCCAGACGATATTGACCGAGTATGGCATGCTGCATGGGGTCCCACTGTCCGGTGAGTCCCTCTGCCGAATAAAACACGAGTGTATCCGCGGGTGTTCTTAATTTGTTTTCTACAGTGGTTTCTGTGCCTTGCTTGGCTGGAAAAGCCGACTCTTGCCCTCCTTTTGTTTCCGGCGATGATGAACAGCCTAGCAGCAGACTGGCAAGCATGAACAGAGCTGTAACGACTTTAAACCATTTTCCCATTTGTGTACTGACCCCTTTTCTTGGTAGGTGTAGAAGAAGTAACTCTACCGTCTCACTTGTTTATACATGATGGCACGCTACAGCCTGATTCGCTGTCACTTGCCGCAATTCCGGCTCCACTTGTTCGCAGATGTCCGTCTTGGCGGGGCAGCGTGAACAAAAGCTGCAGCCTGCTGGTGGATTGATCGGACTCGGTACTTCCCCGCGCAACAGGTTGCCTTCGCGCAGCCCTTTTATTCCTGTTTCAATCGAAGGAATCGAGGCGAGAAGTGATTTCGTATAGGGATGGAGCGGGTTGAAGAAAATGTCTTCATTGGCGCCGTACTCGACAAACTTGCCCAGATACATCACGCCAATCGTGTCGCACATGTGCCGAACCATGGCAAGATCATGAGAAATGACAACGTACGTAAGCCCGTAAGCTTTCTTGAGATCGTCAAACAGGTTGAGGATATCGGCTTGAACGGAGTTGTCCAGGGCCGAAGTCGCCTCGTCGAGAATGACCAGTTCGGGTTCCAGGATAATCGCTCGGCCGATGTTGATCATTTGCCGCTGACCGCCGCTAAAGGCAGAGGGCAGCTTCTCCAGGTCGTCCAGATCCAGCTTGATCAATCCGGCGATCTTTCTGACCTTGTCCTCGCATTCGGCCCGATTGGCGGTGCCATGAATGAGCAGCGGTTCCATGAGAATCTCGCGAATCGTCATTTTGGCCGGGAGAGAGGAAAACGGGTCTTGCAAAACCATTTGCACCCGGCGGCGAAAATCCTTTAACTGCGCGCCTTTTAAGTGGACGATGTCCTGATTGTTAATCGTAATGGTACCGCTTGTCGGCTGATCCATTTTCACCAGCAGCCTGGCCGTAGTCGATTTACCGCATCCGGACTCTCCCACACAGCCAAAAACCTCGCCTTTTTTGATCGCAAAGGAAATGCCCCGTACGGCTTGGACCACCTCCGGGTGTTTCAGCAGACTCTGTCGTTTGAGCTTGTAACTTTTGTATACGTTGGTTACTTCAATAAAGGTATCGTTTGCCGGAAGATTCATGATTCTGCGCCTCCTACTGCTGCAGCTGTCGCATTCCAACAGGCAATTTCATGTCGTGGCTGCAGCGCTTGAAGCGGAGGAGTATCACCGCATTGGGGCACAGCGATTGGGCAATTCAAGCGGAAAGAGCAGCCTTGCCCGTCTTTGGACGGCCTTCCCGAGACAGTTTTTAACCGGCCTACACGTTCTCCCGTCATTTTCGGAATCGATTCGATCAGGGCACGAGTATACGGATGACCGGGGTGATGCAGAACGCGGCTTTTTTCCCCCTTTTCGACCAAGCGCCCACCATAGAGCACCATCACGTCATGGACGATTTCGGAGATCACGCCCAAGTTGTGGCTAATGAAAAGAATCGATGTACCGAGACGTTCCTTGAGATCAATTAACAGCTCGAGAATTTGTGCCTGTACCGTTACATCAAGTGCCTGGGTCGGGTTGTCCGCAATGATCAGCTCAGGATTTGACGATATCGCTGCAGCAATCATGGCCCGTTGGATCATGCCGCCGCTAAACTGATGAGGGTAATCATTCAAGCGCCTCTGCGGAGATGGTATCCCGACCATTTCCAACAGGTGGATGGCCTTTTCTTCGGCTTCTTTTTTGCTAAGGTTTTCATGCGTTCGAAGCGTGTCCGAAATTTGCTGGCCGACAGTGAATAACGGGTCAAAGCACGTCGCTGGATCAGGGAAGATCATGGAAATATCTTTTCCGCGCAGGGTAGACAGCTCTTTGCGACCAAGGGTGACGATGTCTCGTCCTTTATAATAGATGCTTCCTGATGAAATCACTCCGGGAGCGACCAGATTCAAGATGCTTAGTGCCAGTACGGTCTTGCCGGAGCCTGTTTCTCCGACCACGCCCATGATTTCCCCTTTGCGAATCTCGAAATTGATGTCGCGCAGCGCATATTGCGGGCCGCTGGGCGTGGGGAAATAAACGCTTACATTTTCAACATGCAATATAGAAGTCATACACGCCTCCTTATCGAGCCTTGCCGAGGTGATTAGCCAGTCGATCTCCAACCAGATTGATTCCTAAAACCGAGATGAAAATAAAAATGCCGGGAATCGTGGTAATCCACCAAGCCGTCTCTATATACTGTCTGCCGTCGGCCATGATGTTCCCCCAGGAAGGATCGGGCGGCTGTATCCCTAGTCCGATAAAGCCGAGAATCGATTCCGCTATCACCATCGCAGCAATATCAAGGGTGGAGAGCGCGAGAACATTCGGAATAATATTGGGCGCGATGTAGTTTTTGACGATTCTTCGGCTGCTGGCGCCGAGAATTTTGGCTGCTTTTACGTAGTCCCGTTCTTTTTCGCTCAGAACCAGACTGCGGATGACCCGGGCATAAGTCGGCCAGTTCACCAGCGCCAAAACGAGCGTGATCATCAGAAAAGACGGGCCCGTTACGGACAGGACGGCGACAGCAAAGATAATAAACGGGAACGCGAGCTGAATATCTGTAATCCTCATTAAAATTGTGTCGACCCAACCGCCGAAATATCCCGAGCACAGGCCGATCAGGCTGCCGAAAATGACGGAAAAGGCGACGGCCACAATACTAATGACAGCGGAGTACTTCATGCCGTGAACGAGTCTGGAAAGCAAATCGCGGCCTAATTGATCCGTACCGAGCAGGTGTTGAGCAGTACCGCCTTCGAGAAATGCCGGGGGTTTCAGCCGATTAACAACATCCATTTTGCCAGGGTCGCTGACAAAAAACGGGCCAATTAATCCCAGCAAAACAACGAATGTGACGACGCATAAGCCAAACAGCAGCGTTTTGTCCAGGAAAAGAATGGGCAATTGCTTTTTCGCAACCATTTCTGTTCGTTCGCCTTTTGGTGCAACGGTTTCGTTATTCATCCTTCTCCCTCCTTACCTGATTCTCGGATCAATATAGGCATAAACAGTGTCTACAGCGATGTTAATCACGACAAAAACGGTACCAAAGAACAGGACGACACCTTGAATGACAGGGAAGTCGCGTTGCAGGACGGAAAAGATTGTCAACAGTCCGATGCCTGGAAAATCAAAGATATACTCAATGATCAATGCTCCGCCCAACAAGTAGCCAAGCTGGATGCCGAGTAACGTAATCAGCGGAATCGAGGCGTTTTTCAACACGTGCTTAAAGAGAATGCGCCACTCTGAAATTCCTCGCGCTCGCATCACTTTTACAAAGTTGGATTCGAGGATATCGACCACGGCTGCTTTCATCACCCGCATCAAGACAGGCAAAAGGGAGACACCCAAGACCATGCCAGGCAGGATTAAATAGCGTGGATCTTTATATCCCATCGAGGGGATGAGCTCGAGCTTTACCGTGATCAAAAGAATAGCCATGATTCCGAGCCAAAAATTGGGAATCGACTGAAAAACGACGGAAGCGAAGGTGACGATCCTGTCAATCAAGGACCGCGGGTAAATCGCCGCCAGGAAACCCGCTGGAATCCCTATGACGATCGCAAACAGCAAAGCAAAACCTGATAAACTGAGTGTCAGTGGCAATCGGCTGGTCAAGAGAGCAAGCACCGGCGCTTTGGAAGAACCGTCTGAAGTTGCATTCTCTGCTCCTTTGAAAAAGGATGTTCCAAGATCTCCCTTCGACACCTGCTGCAAATAACGCCCAAACTGGATCAGCAACGGCTTGTCCAAGCCAAGCTCCTCCCGCACTTTCTGCATCGTTTCTTCTGAAGTCGTGGAGACAGAGACCATTTGCCTGACTGGATCTCCGGGGATCACCCGCATAATCATAAAAATGGTCAAAGTGACTCCCAATACGACAATCAATCCCTGAAGTATACGCTTGAGTAAAAAGTAGGTCATGTTCCCTCTCCATTTACATTTTTTGGATTCCCCTGGAGGGTCAATAAGAGTATTGCTCATGTGATTTAAGTTTTGCAGCAGTAAACGCTCAGCGAGTTTTCATCGACTTCTAATGGCTACCCGTTATCCATTTCCAAACAATCACCCTCTTTTCATGTAGAATTTGCCCAGGATATAAGTAAGGGGTTACATTCTCGGGGCTTGCAAGTTCAATGCCAATTCTTATTTATTTGAAAATTTGTTTAATTACGTGATTTTTTTAATATTGATTAACTTTTTTTATTAATAATTGGGGTGTTTATCCCGTTTAACCCAAAAAAGCTTATTTGGCCCAATTTAACCGTTTCGATGTGAATTTGCTAAAAAACCATTTAGTCCAAGTGACTCATAGTAGTGGCTGTTAAACCAGGGGAATTCCTTATATTGGCATTAAAACTGCATGCAACTATGGGAGACACTCCAAAGGAAGGAGATAAAGAATAAGGAGTGGTGGCAAAAAACAGAGAGGACTCGTTGCCGTTTGGGTAAAATTAATTGAGTATTCCCAATTTTCGGAAGAGAATGCACCTTGTCTCACATTGCATGTGTGTAAGTCTGTTGCGGAGAACTGCAGTGACAGGAGGAATCGACGATGGCTCATCAGCCAAGTTCAACAGTGAATGGAGGAGATAGTATGAAGCAAGACACGTTGTCAATCGTAGGATATGCAGACCAATTCAGTGTACGTCCGGGCGAGGAAATCAACTTCATGATCAGCACGACCAGCCCCTCCTACTCTGCCAGTGTAGTACGGCTCACAGGCGGAATAACGGAAGCTGGAACGAGCAATTTGCCAAGCGAGCCGGTTCCTGCCGAGTGTGCCGGCGTGTATCCGGGCAGACATCAAATAGCCAAGGCCGGATCGTACGCTGAGCTGCCATTGCCCTCTAACTGGCTAAATGCCGGCGAGTTTACCGTACAGCTCTGGATGTGGCCGACTACGCCGGCAAGCGACCGGATTCAGACGATCTGGTCTGCGCTCTCAGATGACCATGCCTCAGGGGCGGAATTGGCACTGGATCATGACGGCCAGCTCGTCTTCTCGCTTACGGATGGCTCCGGGCAAAGCGCCAGCGTTCGCACCAGTAAACCTCTGTCTGCAAACGCGTGGTACTTTGTCGCTGTGCAGTATTCGGCACATAAATCGACGCTAACGATACAAAGCAACCGCTATGACGGCTGGACGTCGACCGCAGACTCGCAAATTTGCGGCACCACTGCGAGATTGGATTTTGCAAATGTCATCGTGCCTCACGTCCTGCTCGCGGCACAAGTGCGCCCTGACGCTCCAGATCGTACCCATCAACATTTGAATGGAAAATTGGAAGATCCACGGTTTTTCCGCACTGCCCTGGAACAGACACAGCTGCAGGCGCTGATGACCGGTATGGACGCCAGTAGTCTCACTGGCGTTGAGCTTGTCGCTGATTATGATTTTAGCGCCGGAATTTCTTCTACAGCGCTTGTGGATCGGTCCACAGGCAGCTATCACGGAATTCTCTATCAGGCCCCGACCCGTGCCGTTACGAGTCACAACTGGACAGGAGAACAACTGGATTTTCGCACGGCTCCAGAGCATTATGCAGCTGTCCATTTTCACGAAGACGACATTGAGGACGCCGGCTGGGAGGCGGACATTACCTGGAGACTGCCGGAAGATCTGGCCGGTGGCACATATGCGCTCAAGCTGGATGTAGAGGGGGAGACAGATTACATCCCGTTCTTTGTCCGGCCAGCAAGCAATGCAGAGTTGGCACCCGTTCTCTTTCTTGCACCGACCAACACGTATCTCGCCTACGCCAACGAGCGGCTCTTTGAGAAAGAGCTGGACGCCTTTATGGCTCACGAAATGAAGCTGGCTGTCCAGGATCGCTATCTTGCGGAGCATCCCGAGCTGGGCAAATCCATTTACGATTCGCACAGCGACGGCAGCGGCATCCACTACTCTTCCCGCCGCAGGCCGATCATGAACATCCGGCCGCACTACCGCAACTGGCTGAACGGAGCTTTGCGCCATCTGGCCGCTGATCTCTACATCACGGGCTGGCTGGAAAAACGGGAACAGCGCTACGATATCGCTACGGATGAGGATCTTGACCGGGAAGGGATCGACTTGCTCATGTCGTACCGCGTACTGATTACAGGCAGCCATCCGGAGTACTGGACGCGTCCGATGATGAATGCCCTCAAGCAGTATCTGGCCAATGGAGGAAGACTGATGTACCTCGGGGCCAACGGATTTTACTGGGTGACGAGCCTGGATCGGGATCGGCCGCACATGATCGAAGTCCGCCGGGGCAACGCGGGCACGCGTTCCTGGGATTCGCCGCCAGGGGAACTGTTCCACAGCACGACGGGTGAGCCAGGTGGCTTGTGGCGCCATTATGGGTTCGTACCACAGCAACTGGTCGGCATCGGTTTTACCGCACAGGGCTGGGGCCCGGGCAGCGGATACCGTCGGCTTCCGGATAGCATGGACCCAAGAGCACAGTTTATTTTTGAGGGGATTGGCGAGAATGAGACGATCGGTGACTTTGGGTTGGTCATGGGTGGCGCAGCTGGCGATGAGGTGGACCGCCTCGATTACGGGCTTGGGACGCCTGCCCATGCGCTATGGCTGGCGACATCTATCGGGTTGGATAACCGCTATCAGCTGGTGCACGAAGATCAGCTGTTCTCAGCTCCGGGACAGGGAGGCGAAGAAAATCCATTGGTGCGCGCGGATATGACGTACTTTGACATCGTCGGTGGGGGAGGCGTTTTCTCCGTCGGTTCTATCAACTGGGGAGGAAGTATGGCCTGGAACGACTATGACAATAACGTCGCCCGCATCACCGACAATGTTCTCAAGCGTTTTCTGGAATAGTGTTTCATCTTCTTCTTATGAAAAGGGCCGATACATGGCCCTTTTTCAATGCCTTAATGATACGGGTAGACATCGTGGGTGCAGTGGAGGCGAGGGGAATCGCCAAGAAGAGAACACTCCGCAAGTGACATCGCACATGGAAGTATCTCAAGGCCGACTCCGCCAAAAAAACGGAACCGCGCCCCAAAAGCCTCGAGGGACGTATTTCATGGATGCCAGTGTGGCGCG
>CAMIVR010000167.1 GCA_946402065.1 uncultured Brevibacillus sp.
TTGGCTAGTGATTTATTACTATAAAACGCTTCGCTGTTCAGTTTTCAAAGAACACCTCATGTCGTTCGCCTATCACGCGGCGACTCTTAAAATACTATCACATCAACCTTCAAAAAGCAAGAACTTTTTTTAATCATTAAGACCGATGTGGTGACGAAGACTAATATAACAAATCACTCCCTCTTGAGTCAATAGCATTTTTTTGAAGCAAGAATATTTTCTTCTTGCTTCAACATACTAGTAAAAAATACGGAAAAGACAGGTGAAACTGATGGGATGGTATAAACCAGCACCCGGAAAAAAAGAGCACTTTGAAGAAATAAAAACTGTACAGTCACAGCGAAACGAAATCCTCCAGGAAGAATTTCCTGAAGGAGCTTACGGAGCAGCAACCGACGCGCTGCACTTGGGAAAATCCTCGCCGTGGGAAGAGGGTCAGCATTCCACAACAACTCGGTTCACATATGAAACACGAGAAATGCATGAAAATCTGGAGCGACAATATCCCGGAGCACACCCTACCCACGACGACCCCGATCTGTAATCAAGCTTGCCGCTGTTTCCCCGCAAAAAACGCCCCCGTGCCTGCAAGGGGGTGTTTTTTGCGAAATTCTAACCTTTACTGTACGAATTTCATAAGTGTGTTGCTGTCTCCCCTCGTCACAACAATAGCTGCACCGCGATGCTTCTGAACCGTTTTCAAAAGGGGCCTGTTAAAACAGATCCTCTTTTATAACTAAAACAACTCCTCGACTACACTGTTGCGAGGTTTTGTCGTAATCTCTTCGCTCGTGGTCCGTTCAACAGCATCCAGCACAAGCGCCTCAACGTCCAATTGCTGTTCAAAGCGCTCAGCGATTGCCGGTTTCGGTCTGGTTACCGGTTTTTTCGGGGTGAAAATCGTACAGCAATCCTCATATGGCAAAATCGAGAGTTCGAACGTATCGATTTTCCGAGCGATTTCCGTAATTTCGTGCTTGTCCATCCCAATCAACGGTCGCAGCACCGGGGTACGGATGACATCATTGATCGTGTTCATGCTTTCCAGTGTTTGCGATGCTACCTGGCCGAGACTTTCACCTGTAGCCAGTGCCAGGGCTCCCGAACGCTTCGCCACTTGTTCGGCGATCCGCATCATGAAGCGACGCATAATCGTAATCGTGTAATCCTCCGGGCAGCGCTCGCGAATCTTCGTCTGAATCTCCGTAAACGGCACGACGTGCAAGCGAACGGTCCCGCCCCAGCGGGTCAGCTTGTGGGCAAGATCCCGAACCTTCTCCAGTGCCCGCTCACTGGTAAACGGATAGCTGTGAAAATGAATCGCTTCCAGCGTAACCCCCCGCTTCAGCATCATCCAGCCGGCTACCGGGCTGTCAATCCCTCCGGACAAAAGCAGCATGACCTTGCCGCTGGCGCCAACCGGCAATCCGCCAGATGCAGGAATTCTTTCGCAGCTCAGGAAGGTGCCTTCACTGCGAATTTCAACGCTGATGACGACCTGTGGTTGATGCAGGTCAACTTTGATCTCCGGTACATTGCGCAAAATGTGTCCACCGATCAGCCGACTTATTTCCATCGAGGACATCGGATAGCGTTTGTCCGCACGGCGCGTTTCGACGCGAAAGGTGGCAGGCACTGCCGGCAGCGACCGAATCAATTCCAGTGCAGCATCTTTGAGGGTATCGTCACTCGGCTGGATGACGACCGTCGGGCTGAGCGACGTTATGCCGAACACACGCTGCAAGCGCTCGGTGATTTCGACGTGATCCTCACCGTTCAGCTCAACGTACATCCGACCGTAGTTGCGCCTTACTTTTATTTTAAAAAAGGGCCGCAAGATGTGTTTTACATTGCGCATCAGCGTCTCTTCGAACTGATCGCGATTTTTTCCTTTAAGCGCCAATTCGCCGTAGCGAATCATGATGGCATCGTATTTCATAACTGTCATCCTTTACACATTCATATAGGGGCGGAGACGTGCAACACTTGTCCGGAGCGCAATCAGAAATTGCTCAATCTCATCTCGCGTGGTTTCTCCGCTCAGACTGACGCGAATCGCCGACAATGCCTGACGGACGTCCATTCCAGTCGCCATCAACACCCGGCTTGGTTCATTTGATTTCGTTGAGCACGCTGAGCGGGTCGAGACCAGCATTCCCTGCTCTTCCAGTGCGTGCAGGAGCACCTCCGCCTTCATGCCGGGCACAGAGAAGTTCATGATGTGCAAAGCAGAGTGGTCAGCGGGCGTATTTATCACACAGCCGTCTATCCCGCTTATTCCCTCCCTCAATCTGCTCGCCAATTCGAACAGGCGCTTCCCCTTTTCCACTTGATTGTCCATCGACATGCGGATGGCTTTGGCCATGCCGACAATCCCCGGGACGTTCTCCGTCCCTGAACGGCTGCCGCTCTCCTGTCCGCCGCCCATCAACAACGGCTGCAGGGTAACGCCTTCACTCTTGACAAGGATGCCGACACCACGCGGGCCGTGAAACTTGTGCGCCGAGACGCTGAGCAGATCAATCCCCCACTCGTGCGGCTTCAACGGAAGCTTGGTAAAGCTTTGCACCGCGTCCACGTGAAAGAGGATGCGCGGGAAACGTTTGAGAAACGTACCGAACTCATGAATCGGTTGGATCGTTCCGAGTTCGTTGTTCACATGCATCAGCGAGACGAGGATGGTATCTTCGCGTATCGCTTTTTTCAAGTCGTCGAGAGAGACTCTGCCGTCGCGATTTACCGGCAAAAAGCTGACAGTGAATCCAAATAGCTCCAACTGCTTGTATACGTCATAAACAGACGGGTGTTCGACTTCTGACGTAATCAGATGCTTGCCCCGAGACTGGTATTGAAAAGCAGCCCCTTTAATCGCAAAATTGTTGCTCTCCGTTCCACCTGAAGTGAAAATAATTTCTGCAGGTTTGCACTGGAGTGCTTGAGCGGCCACTGCTCGCGCCTGTTTTAACAGTCCTTCCGCTTCGACGCCTTTTTTGTGCAGAGAGGAAGGATTTCCATAATACGACTGCATGACTTTTTGTACCGAGTCGATCACTTCCGGGTAAGGCTGCGTTGTGGCGCTGTTGTCGAGATAAATCACAATAGCCACCTTCCTGACAATGAAAACCGTTATTTTTTGAAGAAAAGTCCTATCTTTCATCTTAACCGAAAAGCATTCCTCATTACCAGCATGATGAACACTTTGCGAAAGAATTCTTATTGTTCCCTGTTCTGCCGGAAAATCTGTATGGATGACCTACCTTTCAAGAAAGCGGTTCGCAAATTGTTCATAAAAGCAACCGCTTACATCTCGACAAACATCTTTACTTGCGAGGGTGTAATTGTTAGAATAGTCTTTAAATTTATCATAAAAAGGAGGAGCATCATGACAACTGCAATCATGGAAGAGAAAATCAGACAAATGGAAGATGAGATCAGACAATTGCGAGCAGAGCTGGAAAAAGTTCTTACCCCCGCCAACGGATTCGAGCATGTCGAGACGGATATGTATCTGACAGAGGTTTACAACGGATAGATGACGAAAGCAGCCGTGAAATTGAATGACACATAGAAAAGTGATTATCCCACCAAGTGAGATAATCACTCTTTTTCAGTAGATTCGGAATTATACGAGCGGCAGTTCCGCTTGATAAACACCTTGAAACACTTCCGTCGCCGGCCCCGTCATGTAGACGCGGTTGTCATCTTCTCTCCATTCAATGCGTAAATCTCCACCGAGCAAATGCACGGTTACTTCCCGTTCGGCTCTTCCAGTCACGATCGCGGCAACAGCGGCGGCACACGCTCCCGTCCCGCAGGCAAGCGTTTCACCCGAGCCGCGTTCATAGACGCGAAACTGCAGTTCCCTGGGATTAAGCACCTTGATGAACTCGACATTCGTCCGCTCAGGAAACAGCGAATGGCTTTCGATCTTCGGCCCTGTCACCAGAACGTCTTCATCGGTAATCTCATCCACAAAGAAAATCGCATGCGGGTTGCCCATCGACACGTTCGTCATCAGGTACTGTCGGCCATCCACGACGATAGGCTGTTCAATGCTTTTCTCCCCCACGGGACCGGCCATCGGTATTTCTTCACGCAGAAACCGCGGCTCGCCCATGTCGATCGTCACATTGCTGACTTTGCCATCCGGGCCCACCTCTACACGTGGCGAAACGATCCCGCCCAACGTCTCTATCGTAAATGAAGGCTTCTTCGTCAAACCGTGGTCGTAGACGAACTTGCTGACGCAGCGCAAGCCATTCCCGCACGTCTTTCCTTCACTGCCGTCGCTGTTAAACATCCGCATGCGAAAATCGGCTGATTCCGAGGGCATAATCAAGATCAACCCATCCCCGCCGACGCCAAAGTTCCGATTGCTGATCCGCTTGGCCAATTCCGGCAAATCGACATTGGCAAGCTGTTCCTCGAAGCAATTCACGTAGACATAATCGTTACCGAGTCCGTGCATTTTGGTAAATTTCATCTTGGCAGCCTCTTTCTTTTGTCAAGTTACGAGGGACGATTCCCTAGCTGTTCATTGGTCTCATCTTATCACAGAAGCACGGCGCATGAAATAGTGACGCATGGTATACTGTTCAATGGGAAAGCCTGTACTGTACATAACGAAAGACGAAGGATGAACGAAATGCTCGACATTAACAGGATGAAAATTGCGCTTGGCACAAAAAATCAAGCAAAACGGGAAGCGGTCACACTGGCAACAGGAGTCGAGCCGATATGTCTCGCCGTGCCTTCAGGCGTTTCCGACCAGCCCCTCAGCGAACACGAAACGATCGAGGGAGCCGTTCACCGGGCCAAGACAGCATTGGAAAAAACACCCGAGGCAGCCATCGGTCTCGGTCTGGAAGGCGGCCTCAGCTATGACGAAGCGTACACCGGCCAATGGCATCTGATCTCAATCTGTGCGGCATGGAACGGAGAGCAGCTCTCTGTCGGGAAAGGCCTCAGTTTTCCGATTCCGCGCCAGATAGGCGAGCGAGTCAAGCGAGAGGGCATCGAGTTGCGGCATATCATCGATGATTTGAGCGGAGTGACAGGGAGTAATCATCGAGGTGGCGCTTACGCTTTATTGACGGATGGCCGCATCAAGCGCGCCGAAGTGTTTCGCGATGCCGTCATCGCCGCCCTCACACCCTTGGTGTCAAAGCTCTATCAAGACTAGAAAAAGCTGAAAAACCTCTCCGCGACGACTGTGCCGCGAAGAGGTTTTTTGCTTGGGATACGCTCTATGCCGCCCTACCGCGCGATGTACGGATAGATGATCAGTGCGCCGATCATCGAAATCGCGCCGATGACCATCGACCACGTCCCCAATGTGCGATTGTCGCGGCGAAACGCCATGTAACCGAGAATGATCCCGGCCGGCGCTACGAGATAGGGCAGGACGAACAACGACAGGATGGACAATCCGAGTGCTGTCAGCCCGATGCCCGTCCCTTTCGCTTCCGGATTGCGCTCGGCAATCGGTTTGGACGTCGTTCGGGCAGGCAGCGGATCGGCCACCTCAGCACTCATCTCGTATTTCGTACGATCATCCAGCTCCGCGTGTCGCTTCGCTTCGTTCGATGTACGGGACGAACCAACGTCCTCAACCTGTTCTCCGTGAAATCGCTCCACTTGGGTATACGGATTGTAGTGGATCGTCGCACGCGGCGAAGGGTTATCGGCAATGCCGCTATCGCCAAGCCTGTCTTCCTTCTGCTTAGCATCCATACGTTCGTTTGAATCGTACGCCATGTTATGCTCATCCCCTTTACAATCGTATAGGAAAATTTGTGGACTGGTGCAGCAAACTTTCCAAAACGGCAAAAGCTTCTGTAAGCACGCAATGCCCTGTCGGGCGCACTTGGCAAGAAAGCTTTTTATAAAGGTTTGGTGAAGGAAGTAGCTTTATTTTCTGCCTTCGGTGTACAATTTAAACTGGAGGCGAGAGGATGAACACACAGAGACCCCTAACAATTGGAATCGACATTGATGGCACAGTCACCTGCCCAAGCAGTATCGTGCCACCGATGAATGAAGCATTTGGCAGAGACCTGCAGTTGGCCGACTGTTATGAATACAATTTGGCTAACGTATATGGCATCAGCGACGAGGAGTTTGCCAGATGGCTTGACGAATACGGAGAAAGACTGTACAGCTCCGCTCCGGTTCATGAGCTCGCCGATCAGTTTTTGCGCCAGTGGCATGGACAGCACCGGCTGGTTTACATCAGTGCCCGTGATCCGAAGCACATGGATGTTACGGTCGAATGGTTTAATCGCACGCACATTCCCTTTCATTATATAGACTTGATTGGGTCGCATGACAAACTGAAGGCAGCCACCAAATGGCAGGTCGATCTGTTCCTCGAGGACCGGCTGGAAAATGCCTTGCAGCTTTCAGACGCTTTGCAAATCCCCGTGTTTTTATTTGACACCCCGTACAATCAAGGAGCATTGCCTCCGCTCATTCACCGCATCTCCTCCTGGCGAGAGATTGACCTGTCGCTTGTCCCCGACAAAGTACGGTGAAAAAAGTAAGACGTCCCTCCATTTGCTGGCGGACGTCTTTTTTTCTGCTGTGTTATTTGCTTTTCGCTTTGAAGGTGTGACAACAGGTCTGTGCCGAAGATTTGGCAACGTCCTTGTGCTCGGAATCGTAGCCGTACTCGCCGGCAAACTCTGTAGAAAAGTTCTTTTTGGAGTGAGCGTCGACCTCAACCATGATCAAATCGGCGTTGCAGTTGTTTCCTTCTCCCCAGTATGTGCAATTCGAAACGCTGCATTTTACATCTGGCATGTGTAATTCACCTCCTAGGGCTAGGCTTCACCATCGGAGAGTGGTTTATGCGATGAAAACCTTTTGTAGATTATGCCCAAACGTGCTAGGATGGGCTTACCGTAACGAGGAAAGGCGGAATCATATGCCGAGCGACAAACGACTGGTTATCATAACAGGCGGAACGGGCGGGCTTGGACAAGCGCTCGCCGCGCTCCACCTGGACATGGGTGATCAAGTAGTCATTACCAGCCGTGACGAGGGAAAGCTAAAAGCGGTCCTGGCGGAAAAAAACTGCCGGGACGTGCATGTGTACAAGCTCGACGTCACTGATAATGCAGCGGTCAAAGCGTTTTGTGCCTGGATTCACATTCGCTTCGGACGCTGCGACATCCTCTATAACAATGCCGGAACGGCTGTGTTCAAACCATTCCTGGACATGAGTCTGGACGACATATCAGCGACGCTGCGGACAAACCTTGATGGTCCCATTTATATGACGCGGGCTTTTTTGCCGATGATGCTTTCCGCAGGCGGCGGACATATCGTCAACGTAGCTTCGCTCGCCGGAAAAGTGGCAACGACCAAGGCAGCGGTCTACGCAGCCAGCAAAGCGGCTGTAATCCGCTTTAGCGAAGGCTTGCGGCAAGAGCTGGCTGGCAGCAAGGTGTACGTGACCTGTGTCATGCCTGGACCGATCGATACGCCGTTTCTCGACCGCGCTGATGCGGTCGGTCTCTACCGCCAAAAAGTCCGGCGTTATCTGCTCTCTCCAGCCGTCACAGCCAAAAAAATCGTTCGCGCTGTCAACGCCAGGCAGCCGGAAGTAAGCATGCCGTTCAGCTTGCGACTGATGTCATCGCTCTATATGGGACTCCCGCAGTCAATCAAGCGCTGGATGGCACCGTTGATCAACCGCAAATAAACGCCAAGATTCCCCGAGCACTACCGCATTCTCCCTAATAACCGGAATGCCGCGATGCCGACTGCGATACAGGCGATCGCTGATGCGGCGAACAATCCTCGCACCTGCAGGAGAGGAATCAGCAGGCCAGATACAAACGCCCCAAGCGGCATTCCCAGTCCGGTGATGGTGCGGACAGCCGTCATGACCCGACCGAGCATCTCCGGAGGAACGTCTTTCTGAAGGTAAGTACGGTAAAGCGGTCCATATGGTGCATACACCAATCCGGCAAAGCCCATCGCAATGACAGCAACGCCGATATGACTGGACAGCGCCAACGGCAAGGTCGTTACCCCCCAGAGCAAAATGATCCCCGCAAGTGTAGTGCCGATCGAGACGCGCCAGGAAATGACGGAAAACAGTACGGTGCCGCTCAATGACCCAACAGCCAGCGATGACCAGAGCATGCCCAATGCGGTTGCCCCTCCCAGCGATTCATTCGCAAACAGCGGCAAAGCTACCTCGATCGGGCCGTATGACATATTGAAGAAGAACGTTGTCAGAATCAGCCAGACGAGCACCGGTTGCTTGCCGAAATAGACAAAGCCTGTTTTTATATCCGTCCACAGCGAAGAAACAGTCGCTGTGCTCCCTCCTGCCACGACATGGGGAACGAGCTTTACGAAAGAAAAGCAGATCGCGCAAAGAAAGAAGCTGACTGCGTCCATAATCAACACCACTCGTTCTCCGACCAAACTGATCAGCACACCTGCCAGCCCCGGACCAAACAGGTAAATGATTTGCCACTGCGATTCCATCAGGCTGTTTGCCTTGGTCAAATCCTTCTGGTTAGGAACGAGCTGCGGCAGAATCGTAGCCGCTCCCGTATTGCTGAGCGGTGCCAGCATGCCGGCGAGAGCGATCAAAATATAGATCACCCAAAGCGGCGCTGTGTCGCTTGCCAAAATGAAGACGATCAGGATGTACAGACAGCCGCGAATCACGTTGTCGGCGATGATCAGTTTTTTTCGGTCAAAGCGGTCGAGCAGAACGCCTGCCAGCAGTCCGGCGATCAGACCGGGCAAAAAATACCCGGACACTACGCTGCCCATCGCCAGAGAAGAACCCGTTTTGTTCATTATGTACCAGGTTAAACCCATCCACCCGAATTGATCGCCAAGCCCGGACAAGAACAATCCGAGCCAATACCAGCGAAATGATGGCTGTTTCAAAAGTGTAAGCATGAACCCCTTCTCCCCTGTAGCGATTATTTCTTTGTAATTATTATAATAAAACCATCTTATTTTTCAACTTTTTTATTTATTAAATATATTATTTTAATTATTTGAAAAACGCAGATCAGTTGAGTGTCTCCGAGCTAAATAGAAAACAGCCATGTGAACGAAATCACGAGGCTGTTTCTTCAACTTTTTTATCCGGTTGTGAGCGGCGGTTGGCAGTAAAGACGCCAAGCAGTATACATACCAGTCCCAGCAGCAAAGTCCAGTGAATTGTCTCGTCTAAGAGCAAGTATCCCCAGAGAATCGCTGTGACAGGCACGAGGTAGGTTACCATGGAAACCAGCTCCGGCGTACCTTCCTGAATGATGTAGTAATACAGCAAATACGCTACTCCCGACCCGAAAGCGCCGAGTGCCACGAGCGCAAAGATCGTCGGCCAATCCGCTATCCACGTCAGGTTGACTGTCTCGACGGAAAATGCCGTGACTCCGCTAAACACCACGCACGTAGCCAATGTAGCGAGCGAACTGAAAAAGACCGAGAAGCCGCTGACGTATTTTTTCGACAAATGAGCTGCCACACCGTAGCAAAACGTTGCCGCCATCATGCCGCTAAACCCCCAACCATCGGCAGAAATGATGCTGATCGGATTAATGTCTAGCAATATGAGCAGTCCAACAAAGCCGATGAGAATTCCCAGCCACTGCATTCGACTTGATTTGATCCGGAAAACCACCAGCCCGATGACGAGCGTCCACAGTGGCGTAGTCGCATTTAAGACCGAAGCCATGCTGCTTGACAGCCTTAGTTCGCTCCAACTGATCAGCCCCCAGGGAATTGCCGTATTAAACAGACCGATACATACGAGCGCAAGCCAGGGCGTCTGTTTGAACGATATTTTCTCCCTGCGCAGCAGACAGACGACGAGCAAAGTGGCGAATCCAAACACAGAACGAAGAAAGACAACCGTCCACGGTTGAAAATGAGCCAGCAGGAGTTTGATTAAAAAGAATGAAGCTCCCCAAATCAGGCTGAGCAAAAACAGACTGACAAATACTCCGCGAGGCATGGTGCACCCTTCTTTCCATATTATGATGAGACCTTATTTCCCTCTAACGATTATCCACAGCACTCCGGACAACACACCATTCTATAGCATAGCACAGCCGATGCATGTTGTCTGAAATATCTTGCTTGGCTAGACTTTCAAATGTTACATATAAAAGGAAAAGGACAGGAATTTTCTATCCTGCATACCGTTAGCAAAGTGAACATGAGAACGACCTAGCCAGCAATTTTCTCCATTTGGCAGACTAGGCCGTTATAATGTTCATTTTTTTTGTACAACGATGTATGTGAATGTATTTTTCTGACAATAATGCTATTATAAACAAAATAGGGAGGAAATTTCCAAATGAATTTACTTGAAAAAACGAGAAAAATTAATGCAATGCTGCAAAAAACGATGGGCGGCAGCGGGGTTGGTTACCAGGATATCGCACGACTGCTGTCAGAGGTGACGTATGCAAACATCTACATCATCACCGCCGATGGCAATGTCCTGGGAACCGGTTTGCAACAAGACTTTACCCTGCATGAAGAAGGTCGATTGACCAATCTGCTGCCAGAAGGCTTCAACCAAAGACTGCTGGAAGTGCATCAATCACTCGCTAACGAATATGTAGACAGCGTGTACAGCATGGTTCCCGCTGAATGGAAATCGCTTTTCCCGCACATGAGAACGACGATTGTGCCGATTCATGCTGCAGGCAGCCGTCTGGGAACGCTGGTGCTCTTGCGTGCCTACGGTGATTTTGAAGTGGAAGATCTGATCGTATCCGAAATCGGCGCCACTGTCATCGGGATGAAAATTGTTCGCCATCGTACAGAGCAGATCGAAAACGAGGTCAGGGACAAAACGTTTGCCAAAATCGCTCTATCTTCCCTGTCCTACAGCGAGCAGATTGCCATTGAAAAAATCATGGAGCAGCTGGATGCCCGCGAAGGTTTGCTGGTAGCGAGCCAATTGGCCGATCAGGCCGGATTGACCCGGTCGGTCATCGTCAACGCCCTGCGCAAACTCGCCAGTGCCGGTGTCCTCGAATCCCGCTCGCTCGGAATGAAAGGCACCTACATCAAAGTGTTGAACGAGAAGTTTCACACGGAGCTGCAACGCCTCAAAACCACCAGCTAATTTGCCTTCAGGCACCAAACGTACATACGCACGCTCCAATCCGCTAGTATGTCAAGCGCGTGTGAACCACACAATGAAAGAGCCGTCTGCCCTGTTGCATGGGGAACGGCTCTTTTGCCGTGCTTGGCTGATGGGAACGCAAGCCTTATCCTTAATGTTTCTCCAGTTGGCTCTGAATCATTTTGTATTCGCAAGCCACTTTGTACAACTGAAACCCAAGGCTTTTTACAGCCATCAGTACGTTGTCCATGATCGGATGGGGCCGCCGAGCCAATCCCTACACTTGCAAGCAGTCTTTTCATGACAGACATCCGTACTTCTTCCTCTCGTCCATTCTCTGTTTTTCTTTCCGTGTACAACTAATACGGTTGGATCTGCCGATCGGTTTCACCCCACTCCCTCACTTTCCAGGCTTCTTATCTGGACCGTTACAAAAATGTGCAGAACTCGCGAAATAACTACTGTCTTCACACGCGCCTCGGCAATCTTTCGCTCGATGACGTATTCCCGGCGCCTGAGCATTTCGTGAATAAGTGATTGAAATTCCCCAACCTGCTCGACTTTTTTCCCTTTGATTTGGGCGAGATCGACTTCCAGTCGACGAATCACTTCCGCTGACGTAAACTCGTTCATCTTCGGGTCGATCGGGTCGACGATCGTCACTTTAATCTCTTCAACGACCATATCCTGGCGTTTTTTCGCGACCTTCTGCGATCGTTTCAAATTGTCCAACTCGTCATTGAGCCGTTCATTCAACAGCCGCATGTTGCGATTAAACAGCATGAGCTGTTCCATGCGCTGACCGTAAACAATCAGAAAAACAGAGCTGCCGATGACGAGTCCAATCATAAAAACGGCTACGTATCGCATCCACGCGAACCGCTTTACTTCCGCCTTGTCTTTCATGAGCGTACCTGTATCAGCCAGTGTATGGTTATGGTCCCGGCGTGTGCCCCGACAAACGCCGCCAGGATCAAAATCAGCTGCTTCAAAACGGGAGAAAAGTTGCCGACAAAAATTTTCTCGATTTGCAAGAACGAGTCGAAGGTTCCGCCCAATGCTCCGACCAGCCCCCAAATTTTTAACTGGTCGGCCAATTCGTCAATTGCGACTAGGGGTGCTTTCTCGCTGAGAAAGGCTCCAAGCCCGCCAACAATCGCACCGCCGATGACAATGCCATACGCTACGAATAACGTTAAAATCACCTGTCCCATCTCGCATACACTCCCAGAAAGTCCGTATGCTTATCCCTACGCTGCTCCTTGGACAAATATGTTGTCCAGCTTGGAGAAATTCCCCTCGCTTTAAGCCAAGCTCGGTCCAAAAACAGACTTTGTCCCGGGCTGCTGTGGTGGGAGAGAGAAATGAGGATGGGCTACGTTCGTTGCGGCTTCTGCAAGGAAGCAATCACTGCCCGGCTCCGCTCCAAAAACGGCACGTCGACCAAAATTCCGCAGAAGATGATTCAGACGTAGAGTTGGTCTATAAAGCTGTGCCGTTTTTTCCGCTCCGCCTTGGCTAAGCCGAAAAGGCCTTAAGCCCATTCCTCTTTCCTCTCTCTGAGCAACTGACCAGAATCAACGTGCGAAAATATTCTGCAATTTGCATTGCGAACGAGGATACGTGAACTGTTCAAGCAGAATGTTCGGGGGAGGAGTAAGGAGCAAACGCAAAAAAGACATGCTTCACGCAGCATGTCATCTTCCCTTTGACGTCCCCCCTTTTCACGCACTAATCCCATCCAAAGAAAATGAAGACAAGAAAAATGATAACCAAGATCCAAATGATAATCTCAAACAAGTCATTATCAAATAATCCACTCATCGGTTTCTCCCTCCTTGGCTCATTTGTAGAAACATCGAGACTGCCTTCGCTATAGGTATATGAACAGTGTGATTGTTTGGAAATGGTTAGGAGCCTAACCGCTTGCCTAATTTTCTGGCAGCGGCTCGATGCATAAATCCGCTTTGCTTTCCGCCATACTAAGCATCAGCATGAAGAAGAATCTGCTCAATCCAGCTAAAAACGAGGTGAAGATTTGAACGCAAAAATACGCTCGTTGATGCACAATCGCGGGTTGCGGTTTCTGCTCGCTGTCGTTTTCATCATGCACCTGGCCTCCAACCTGACGATTCCGATCATACC
>CAMIVR010000168.1 GCA_946402065.1 uncultured Brevibacillus sp.
TTCTATGCACAAAAACCCTTGAGCCCGTAGGACTCTGAATTATGAAATTGATTCACTTTTCTCCTAAATACGCGATAACTTCGATTTCCACCAATACATCTTTAGGCAATCTGGCTACTTCTACTGTCGTACGAGCGGGACGATGGTCACCAAAATGTTCAGCGTATACTTCATTTAATTGAGCAAAGTCATTCATATCTTTAATGAACACCGTTGCTTTGACCACATCTGACAGGGAACGGCCTTCGGCAGCAAGTACGCCTTTCAAATTGGAAAAAACCTGCTGCGTTTGAACGCGAATATCTCCTTCGACAAGTGTTCCGTCTGGACGCAGCGGAATTTGCCCGGAGGAAAACAGGAAATCGCCGACTTTTGTTCCTTGGCTGTACGGCCCAATCGCCGCCGGTGCTTGATCAGTTGAAACAAATTGAATGTTACTCATGCTTATCGTCCCTTTCTTTTTAGAAATAGATCTTACTCTATGTTATCCATCACAATCGCCGCTATGTTCAGCAAGCGAACTTGTGAAAGCGTGAAAGGGGGGATGCCCCTCTCACTGCTTGGTGAAATAACTGCCCAGTTCCAATTCGATTTGCTTGCCTTTCACATCGACGTCATTCAGCTTGGCCAAGGAAATATACTCGTCGACCAGCCGCTCTGATACGTCCGCTGTCTCGACCATGACGCCGCAGCCTACTACCGTTGCCTGAAACTCTTGCAGCAAATCGATCATGCCGCGCACTGTGCCGCCGGCCTTCATGAAATCGTCGACGATCAGGACGCGAGAATGCTCCGGCAGCGCACGACGGGCAAGCGACATCGTCTGAATGCGCTTGCTTGAACCGGAAACGTAGTTGATGCTAACCACTGAACCCTCCGTCACCTTGTTGTCTCGGCGGACGATCACGACCGGTACGTTCAGATAGGAAGCAGTTGCGTAGGCCAGCGGGATTCCTTTCGTCTCGACAGTCATCACGATTTCCACATCTTTATCGACAAACGCAGTGGCAAACAGCTTGCCGATCTGGGTCAGCGTCGCGGGATTGCCAAGAATGTCAGACATGTAGAGATAACCGCCCGGCAGCAACCGCTCCGGCTTTTCCAGATGCTCGATTAACATCTGCATAAAACCTAGAGCCTGCGCTTCATTCATCTGCGGAATATATTTTACACCGCCGGCCGCTCCAGCCACCGTCTTGAGCACGCCGACGCCTTGACTCTCAAACGCCTCTTTGATGATAGAGAGATCTTCACTGATTGACGATTTAGCGGAACCGTACTCCTCAGAAAACAGGGTAAGCGGAATTAGCGTTTGGGGATGAGCAAGCAAGTATTGCGTCATATCCACCAGGCGCGCACTCCTGCGTAATTTTTTCATTTTCCTTCCCCCAAATCCCGAATATTATGTTGTTACTGTATCATTTTTGTGCGGATTTAAGCAAGTACCTTCACTTCTGCTCCACCCAACAGGCGCGCCACGTATACATCTTTGACAAATCCGCGGAGCGCGTTGTAGATGCGATGAACTTTTGCTTCCTTTTGCAGAAGCGCGTAAACTGTCGGTCCGCTCCCCGACATCAGTACGCCATCCGCACCTGATGACAGCATCAACTCTTTGATTTGCCGGACTTGCGGGTAACGCTGGAGGGTTACTTCCTCCAGCACGTTGCCGAGCGAGCGGCACATCATGGAAAAATCCTGGGTCTCGATGGCACGGACCATCTCATTGGTGGAAGGATGCTTCTGAATTTGGTCAACAGCCAGATTGCCGTACACATCTGCTGTGGAAACGCCAATGGGCGGCTTTGCCATTACCACCCAGCACGACGGAGGCGTCACCAGAGGCGTCAGCCGCTCTCCTCGCCCACGCGCCAACGCTGTACCTCCGTAGACGCAAAACGGTACGTCCGAGCCAATTTCCTCGCCGATCAGGGCCAGCTGGTCCAGCGACAGGCCCAGATTCCATAATTTGTTCAACCCGCGCAATGTTGCCGCTCCATCGCTGCTCCCGCCGGCAAGCCCAGCTGAAACGGGAATTTGTTTGTCTATGTAAATGGAAACTCCTTTTTCGACGTTAAATCGTTCCTGCAAAATCATAGCTGCTTTGTAGGCATGATTCCTGCTGTCATCCGGCACAAAGCTGGCTGAACACTCCAGCCTGATATCCTGATCTGCTCGCAAAGTCAAATCGACGCGGTCAGCAAGGTCTACGGTTGTCATTACCATTTCGACTTCGTGATAGCCATCAGGACGCTTGGCAAGCACATCCAATGTTAAGTTAATTTTGGCCGGCGCTTTTACGGAGATATGCAACACGTTCACCTCTGCCTACTTTCTATTTTCCCTAGTAGTCTATTGTAACATAGGGAGAATCTGCCATGCTACAGAAAACCCGGTTGTACATGAAGACAAGGAATCATGTAGCGAACTGTAGTGGTGGGAGAGAGCCAGGTTGGTTCTATAACCAACCGTTTCATCGTCATCCAAATTACCCCCATTCGTCAATGCACAAAAATTAGCATGTTCACAAATAGCAGTGGAATTTCATTTGGTCACGTCTGCTGTTTTGCAGGGAGTATGTATCTCATTATTTCAAAATCCAACGTGTTTGAAACGGAGTATAAATCATAAACCGGAGAAAATTCACTCTTTTGTCCGAATATGAAGAAAATCCGGGTTTCCCCGGACTTCTGTCAGCGAGATGAATTGGAATTTTGTTTGGCTAGCGCTTCCTCCGCAATTTCGATAGCCCGTTTGACGAGATTCCCTGCATCGCGAGTGGTTATGCCGCCCCAACCCTCCGTTTTGACGGTGTCGTAAAACCCCAATTCCTTTGCGAGTTCCATTTTAAACTGGTCAGACATGATACTGCGTCGACGACCCATTCCTAACAGCCCCCTTTTACTCGCTGACCCTCTTAGTATGGACGTTTCCAGGCAAAACAAAACAGTAGAACAAAGTTCTACTGTTGGATGTAGGTGATGCGAATATGTTCATGTTCTCGACAAACTGTAAGTTCCACTGTTTCCGTCAGAATATCAGCATAGCTGTATGATACCCTTTCAAACAGTTGATCATCGTCAAGCTTTACAACAAAAACAGATGGGTACGTTTCTTCGAGGATGCCCGACCGCTCAACAGTCTTGCGACGACCGCCATTAGCCTTCAGCATGATGCGTTGACCAATGTGCCCGTCCAAACTGCGTTTGATATCAAGTAACGCGTTCCTAGCCATATGTTTCATCCACCTCGCTTGTTTTTATTATAACAGCCTCCTTATAGTTTGTCAAACAAATAAAAAATTATAGCAATCAGTTTGACTTTTTGTCAACGGGGATTTTTTAGAGAAATTCGTAGTTTGGTGTCGTTATGACAAAAGATCTGTACGTTTTATTTCGTTTGTCAATATTGCAAACTCTTTTGGTGTAAGCGTTTCCCCCCGACGCCCCGGATCGATTCCGACCTGATTCAGAATCTGTATTACTAAATCTTTTTGGTCTTTTTTAAACAGATTGTTCATAAGGTTGTTCAGCAGCGTTTTTCTGCGCTGGGCAAACGCCGCTCGTACAACGCGGAAAAAGAGCTGTTCATCGTTCACTTCAACCGACGGTTTCTCCAGTACGGACAGCTTGATCACCGCTGAATCAACGTTGGGCTTCGGGACGAACACACTGGCCGGGACGATCATGGTCACTTCTGCATGGGCGTAAAATTGTGCAGCCACGCTCAGCGAGCCGTAATCCTTCGTTCCGGGCTTTGCCGCGATCCGCTCGGCAACCTCCTTTTGGATCATCACCACGATATGCTCAAGCTGCAAGCGCGACTCCAGCAGCTTCATCAGGATTGGCGTGGTCACGTAATAGGGCAGGTTGGCGACGACGCTGACTTTTTCATACTGGGGGAAATGCACAGCCAACAGCTCGCGCAAATCAATGTCCAACACGTCGCCGTGCACAACCTGTACATTTGAATACGGCGACAACGTGTCTGCAAGAATCGGCAGCAGGCGTTGATCGATTTCTACAGCGACGACGTTGCCCGCCGCACGTGCAAGCTGCTCTGTGAGCGCACCGATCCCCGGACCGACCTCAATGACCCCTTTTTGCTTGGATAGCTCTGCAGCATCCACGATATTGTGCAGGATATTGGTGTCGACGAGAAAGTTCTGTCCCAGGCTCTTCTTAAACGAAAACCCATGCTTTTCCAGAATGTCTCTCGTCCGCGTGGGTGTAGCAATATCTTTTCTATTTGTATCTGTCATTTCGCTGTTCCTCCATTATCGAGACCGTTGACTGCCCGCAAAAACTCCTCGCGGCTGATTTGAAACGCATTCAGCCGCTTGTGCAATTGCTTTGCATTGGCGTAGCCGATCCCCAAACGCTCGCCCAGGCGAAGCCGCCGCTCTTTGGAATCGGCATCAGAGGTTAACCGGTGGGCGACTAAATCCTCAAACGTAATTGCTTCCTGCTGTTCAGCCATCTCGGTACGAACATTGCTCAACGCACGGATGATCACTTCGGGAGAAGCGTTTTCCACCCCCACATCGCCATGCCTGGTGCCGTCTTCGCGCCGGATAAACGCGTGCTTGCAGCCAGGTACGGCCTGACTGATGATTTTGCGAATCCGCTCACCGGGGTAATCCGGGTCAGTCAGCACGATGACGCCCCGCCGCTCCTGCGCCAGACGTATCCGCTGCAAAATGGATTCATTGATCGCCGATCCACCCGTCTCAATCGTATCCGCATCTACAGCCCGTTTGATGGCCACTGTGTCGTCACGTCCCTCGACGACGATTATTTCTTTAATTTTCATCGCTATCTTCACCGCTTCCGCTTCACTCTATCGCTTGCAACTTTTGTCTGTTTTGGTACAAAGTCCGCGCCTTGCAATCTCCATTATTTTACCCAACTCAGCTTACAAGAAAACGAACGGCCAGACAAGCCTTTGCATCCGGACAACAGAGAAAAGGCAGAGGGTTGCTCCTCTGCCTCGATTTGGAAAAACGGCTCGACGTTTTTCCTCTTTCCCGTCGCCTGAATGGAAATGGACGTGCGATCAATCAGGCTTGGTCGGACCGATCACGTAGACGGTCCTGCCTCTTTTCAAGCCAAACTGCATCGCTTCCGCATAGCTGTTAAAGTATACATCGATCTTTTGACCGTTTACTGCACCGCCTGTATCTTCGGCGCGGCGATATCCGATGCCGTCGATAAAGACCCACCACCCCAAAGGGATGACGCTCGGGTCAACAGCGATCGTGCGCCCTTCGACTGCCTTTACGCCGGTTGCCGTTCGTCCGTACCCTCCGCCCTCATTAGGCGAATAGGCGGTGAGCGTTACGCTGTTCAGCACGCTGTGCGGTCGGAAGTTTTTGCCGCCGCGGGAGACAAGTGCTGCAATCGTCACCGGGCTTTTGCTGGTCGCCGCTTTCACTTGCGCTTGGCTTGCCGTACCGACGGCAACGATCCGATCCTGCTTGGACGCCAGCACATCGCGCTTCATCCACTGACGGGTTACTTCCTTTCCATCTCGAAGCACCACCTTGTAGTGGTTCACTACTTTTCCTTGCTGCCCTTGTTGTACAATGCGCGTCTCACCTTTTACCAGTGAGCCGTCGTTTTTGCGAATCTCCTGAAAAGGTACCTGTTCTTCGACTTGTACGACTTTTTCGTCGATTCGGGAGACCTTAATCTTTGTCTCTTTTGAGAGAAGAGCGGACAAAGCAGGCTCCACAACATCTCGGCCATTCATCGTAATCCCAGCCTGATCCAATACACCTGCTACATTTCGTTTGAGAGTGTGTATGATTTTGGTCTGTCCATCGACAAGGACAGGTACAGCCCAACTTGTATGCAAGACAATGGTGAGGTTATTTTCCAGTGGCGCTGTCGCTTCCGGTATTAAAATATCATTTCCTGAATACGTTACGTTTTGTTCGGCGAGAAATTGCTCTACTGTTTCCGCCTTTGTCTCAAAAGCTGATGTTTTTCCGTCGATAAAAAGCTTTACGTGTTTCGGCTGGTTTGCTTGGATCACGAAGTAGCACACTGTGGATAACGCCACGAGTCCAAGGACACTTACGACAATCAGGAAAAGTGCCTTGTGGTTTATCCATAACTTGCCTATCCCCATTCCCCACACTCCTTTACAAGAACATGAAACTGTCATGAAGCCCATTTTCTTTTAAAGTAGTCTTCCATGCCTGTTTTTTTGTGCAAGACGCTTTGACGTCTTCCACGAAACGTTGATCTGTCCGTGTATTTTTTGTAAAAACGGCACAAATCACTGTTGTTTCAGTGCTCTTAAGTAGGCTAGTAGCAAATCAGGAATGATTTTATGCTACTTTAGTCTATTTGTCAACTTTTTCAACGAACACATGATCCCCTTGACAAATATCGTGCCTTACCTCCCAGAAAGCACAGTACAAAAATAACAGATACAAACCGTGAAAAATAGCCATTTTCTGTCGAGCCATTTGTCGATCATCTCTTTTTTTGTTCGACAATCTCTATGTTATGCTCACTCTCAAAAAAAAGAACCACCTACAATCCAACGGGATGTAGGAGGTTTGAGGTTTGGGTTTGCTATAAGCGGAACAGTCTGCGGGCGTTGTCCGTCGTTATTCGGGCTATCTCTTCATAGCTGAGTCCGAGCAACTGGCCCATTTCTTCCGCTACGTATCGGACATATCCCGATTCGTTCCGCTTGCCGCGATACGGCGTTGGCGTCAAATACGGGCAGTCCGTCTCGACGAGCAGCCGGTCAAGCGGAACCTTGGCGGCCACTTCTTTGGGGACACGGGCATTTTTGAATGTCAGCGGGCCGCCAAATGAAATGTAAAAATTCATATCCAGCGCCAGCTTGGCCGTCTCCCAACTGCCCGAAAAGCAATGCATCACTCCACCCACTTCGTCCGCCTTCTCCTCGCGCAAAATGGTGATGATGTCTTGATGGGCATCGCGATTGTGGATGACGATCGGCAGCTGCAGCTTGCGGGCAAGGCGAATCTGTTTGCGAAACACCTCTGCTTGCACATCTTTTGGCGAGGTATCCCAGTAGTAGTCGAGCCCCATCTCTCCGAG
The DNA here is from genome assembly GCA_946402065.1 of uncultured Brevibacillus sp. Classification (GTDB taxonomy): domain Bacteria; phylum Bacillota; class Bacilli; order Brevibacillales; family Brevibacillaceae; genus Brevibacillus_D. Next base: position 7,083 of record CAMIVR010000168.1, read on the forward strand.
GCCGACTACCTTGGGATGACGGCTCAACTCTTCGATCCATTCCAGATGCTCATCGCGCATGTCTTTGGCGTCCTGTGGATGCCAGCCGACTACGGCGTAGATAAAGTCATAGGCTTCCGCAAGCGCAAGACAGGTCGGAATCGTCTCTTCATTAAACCCGATATTGACAATTGTCCCAATACCGTTTGCTTTGGCGCGGGCGATAACCTCATCGCGATCTTCGTCGAATTCTTTTGCATTGAGATGAGCGTGCGTATCAATTAGCACGAGCAGCCCTTCCTTTCTGTTGGTTACTTCACGATCGCTCCGTTCGGCATGCCGGGGTCAACCGTAGCCAGGGTCAATTGATCGCCTGACGACGCAGCCAGAATCATTCCCTGCGACATTTCTCCGCGGAGCTTGACCGGCTTCAGGTTGGCTACAAGAATGACTTTTTTGCCGACCATCTCTTCGGGGGTATAGTACTTGGCAATGCCGGAGACGACTTGTCGTTGTTCGTATCCGAGATCCAGCTGCAAAATCAGCAGCTTGTCGGCGTTTGGATGCTTGGCACAAGACGTCACTTGCGCCACACGCAGCTCGACTTTGCCAAACTCATCAATGCCGATCTCCTCTTTGCCATCCGCAGGCTTCTCGGCATTAGCGGCTGCAGCAGACTCTGCCGGTTTGCCAGCGTCGGGCGAGCTCTGCCCCCCTTGCAGTTCGGCCTGCTTGCGGGCGTTCTCCTCGGCCTGTCTGCGTGCGTCTGCTGTCGAAGCATCGATAAACGCAAGCTCTTTTTCCACGTCATAGCGCGGGAACAGCATTTCTTCGCGATTGACGCGGCTTCCTGGCGGCAATACGCCGAAGCTTCCGGCCGACTCCCAGCTGTGCACTTCTGTCTGATCGACGATACCCAGCTGGCGCCATATTTTTGCCGGTGCCTTGGTCAAGAACGGCTGCAGCAATACGGAGGCGATCCGGATGCTTTCGGCGAGATTGTACATGACCGTTCCCAGCCGTTCGCGGTTCTCCTCGGATTTGGCCAGATTCCACGGCTGCGTCTCGTCAATGTACTTGTTCGTCCGGCTGATCAGCTCCCAAATATGGGTGAGCGCATTGCTAAAGCGCATGTCGTCGAGATGCCCTTCCACAAGCGGCTTCGTCTTTTTCGCCAAGTCAATCAGCTGGTCGTCGAACTCGCCTGCCTGGGTAGGGGCAGGGATTATTCCGTCGAAATACTTTTCAATCATCGCCACCGTGCGGCTGACGAGGTTCCCCAGATCGTTGGCCAAATCAAAATTGAGCCGCTGGATAAAGCTCTCCGGCGTAAACACGCCATCCTGTCCAAAGGCGATCTCACGCAGCAGGAAGTACCGTACGCCATCCGAGCTGTAGCGGTCGATCAAAAACTTGGGGTCGATGACATTCCCTTTTGATTTGGACATCTTTCCGTCGGGCATGAGCAGCCAGCCATGCCCGAACACTTTTTTCGGCAACGGAGCGCCCAAAGCCAAAAGCACAATCGGCCAGTAAATCGTATGGAAGCGCAAAATGTCCTTACCGACGAGGTGGACGTCAGCCGGCCAGTACTTTCGGTATTTGTTGTCGTCACTCGTGCCGTATCCCAGTGCCGTAATGTAGTTGGCCAGCGCGTCGATCCAGACGTAAATGACATGTTTCGGATCGCTTGGCACCGGAATCCCCCAGTCAAACGTGCTGCGCGATACGCTCAAATCCTGCAAGCCTGGCTTGAGGAAGTTGTTGACCATTTCATTGCGCCGCGATTCCGGCTGGATAAATTCGGGATGCTCCTCGATGTACTGCAGCAGCTGGTCCTGATATTTTGACATGCGGAAGAAATAGTTCTCTTCCTTGACTTTTTTCACTTCACGGCCACAGTCAGGGCAGAAGTAGCCTTTGTCTGTCTTGGCCTGTGTCTCGGTCCAGAATGCCTCATCGGGAACACAGTAGTAGCCTTCGTATTCACCGAGGTAAATATCGCCTTGGTCGACCAGCTGTTGAAAGATCTTTTGCACGACTTCTTTGTGTCTCGGCTCGGTGGTACGGATAAAATCGTTGTACGAGATATCGAGCCGATCCCACAGGTCTTTAATCCAGTCGACGATCGGATCGATGAATTCCAGCGGCTTCTGGCCTTCCAGCGCTGCGCGCTCCTGGAGCTTTTGGCCGTGCTCATCGGTCCCTGTCAAATAGTAGACGTCGTAGCCGCGCAGCCGCTTGTACCGGGCCATCGCGTCAGAAGCGATCGTCGTATAGGCATTTCCGATGTGCAGCTTGTTGCTGGGATAATAAATCGGGGTGGTGATGTAAAATGAAGGCTTGGTCATGAGTCGTACTCCTCCTCAACATAATGGAAAAACGCGTAGAAAATAGAAAAAGCCCATCCCGAAGTTGGGACGAGCTTATACTCGTGGTACCACCCAAATGCTCCATTTCCTCACAGAAATGGACTTGGCAAGTCGCAAGCGACTCTCCTTTAACGCAGGTTAGACGTCATACGCTTGCCCGGCGGCTCTACAGAACGCGCGCATGGTTCACGTACAAAAACTCGGGGGCCATCTTCCGCTTGTGGCTTATACCGGCTTTCACCTGGTCCGGCTCTCTTTTGATAAGGCTGGCAAGCGTACTCTTCCCGTCATCGTCAGATGGGTATCGTTAGGTTTGCAACTCTATATTTTATTTTACACATCCTCTGTCTGTTGTAAACCCTGCCCAGTTACTCTTTGCGAGCAAATCGTTGCTGGTTCATTTCAGGGGTCGACTGCAGAAAGAAGTATTTTGTCGAATCAACCGACAACCATTCGACAAAATACTGCCTTTTATATCCAAAAAAGTTTACCAGTAAAAATTATCCATTTCCGATCCGCCAGAACATTCAAAACAGCCCGTCGCATTCACATTCATCCTTGTTAATATGCAGAAAAACACTACAATCTAGCATTATAATGAAGATAGAAACAGACATCAATGCAAATAAATGTAAATGGAATATTGACACCTTTGGGAATCGTTGGTATGATTAATCCAACAAAAATTGTCGAATGTTGGCGATTAATAGAACACGTAGATTCAGCAGCTCGACAATCGCTACTTTGGGAGGAGAAAGAGCATATGATGAAATCAACCGGTATTGTAAGAAAAGTAGATGAATTGGGACGAGTCGTTATTCCAATCGAACTTCGCCGCACATTGGGTATTGCTGAGAAAGACGCTTTGGAGATTTTTGTCGACGGAGAGCGCATCATTTTGAAAAAATATGAGCCTGCCTGTATCTTCACTGGAAATGCAGAAGAACTGATTTATTACAAAGGCAAAATGATCAGCAAAGAATGCGTGAAGGAATTGGCAGAAATGATCAACCTCAACCAAAAATAAGACATACATAAATGAAGAGGCTTTTGCGGACAAGCAATCGCCTCTTTTTTCATTATAATAGCACCTATTCTCTTTCCCGATGGTATTCGTTGTAGACTTCCCGCTTGGCCAATGCCCGATCGTCTGCCGTTCGCTTCAGGGCATCCTTCTTGCTCAGCCCTTGCTCAAGGTAAACGTCGACGTGTTCCGCCAGCGGCAAGGCACTCCACCAGCTGTCCTGTGGTTCCGGATCCTTTTCTCCCCGGAACCCTTCTACGATCATGCAGAACTCCCCTCTGATCTCGCCAGCCTCCAGCCATTCGAGCAGCTCGGAGCACTTGCCTCGGGCGAACTCCTCGTATCGCTTGGTCAATTCGCGGGCCAGCACTACCCGGCGCTCGCCCAAAACCTCCAGCATCGCTTCCAGCGCCTTGACAATCCGGTGGGGCGATTCGTAGAAAATCAACGTCTCCGGATAGTATTTCAGCCGCTCCAGCTCCAGCCGGCGATCCTTTTTCTCCCGCGGCAGAAAACCGTTGAACACGAACCGGTCCGTCGGCAATCCCGATGCGATCAAGGCAGTCAAAGCTGCATTTGCACCCGGGACAGGAATGACCGGATACCCCGCTTCGACAGCATCCCTGACGAGATCGGCACCAGGGTCAGAGATGGCCGGCAACCCGGCATCGCTTACCAAGGCAATGCTTTTCCCTTCTGCCAACCACTGCAGCAGACCGGAACCGCTGGCTGTCTTGTTGTGCTCGTGGTAGCTGACCGTGCGCTTTTCGATCTGAAAATGGGTCAGCAGCTTGCGTGTCTGCCTCGTGTCTTCACATGCGATCACATCGGCCTGTCGCAGCGTCTCCAAAGCCCGCACTGTCATATCGTCCAAATTGCCGATCGGGGTCGCTACCAGATACAGAATGCCCCGATGCTCATCAGTAAAGCTGCGCTGAACGTTCATTCCTAAACGAGCCCCCCTGTTCAATCAACCGCTCTTTTTGCTCGCGCGGCAGCCGCTTGATCGCTTCTTCCCGCTTTTGTGCTGCCGAACGGTCGGATCCTTCTTCCAAATAAACCAGCTCGACTGGTCCCCGGCCGCGGGTGTACTTCGCCCCTCTGCCCTCATTATGCTGCTGCAGCCGACGCATCGGCTCCGTCGTATACCCCGTGTACAGCGTACCGTCCGAACAGCGCAAGACGTACACATAGTGACCTTTATTCAAGGGCATCCCGTCTTCCGTAATAGATCTCGTACAGTTCTTCACAGTATTCCTCTCCCTGCTCGTAAACAATCAACGGCGGTTGAATGCGCAGCTCCGGCTTCCCGTTGCGGATGCCTTCAATCAGCACCATATTGGGCTCCGCGTCGCGGCGCGGATGCACAAAGCGCAGACGCTTTGGTTCAATCCCGTAGGTACGCATCAGCGTAACGATGTCGATCAACCGGCTTGCTCTGTGCACCAGCGCGATTTTTCCGCCATTTTTCGCCAATTGGCTGCTGACGCGCAGCACGTCTTCGAGGTTCAGCATGATTTCATGACGGGCGATGGCAAAATGCTCGCTGATGTTTTTCCGCCCGCTGCCGGGAGACATATACGGAGGGTTGCACGTGATCAGATCGAACACACCGTAACCAAAATGCGTGACCGCCTCTTTCACGTCGCCCAGATGCATGGCGATCCGCGCCTGCAAGTCGTTGAGCTGAACGTTCCGCTGTGCCATATCATGCAGCCGGGGTTGAATCTCGATGCCGTCGAATTGCGCCGCTTGCGATCTCGTGCTCATGATCAACGGGATGGCCCCATTGCCTGTGCACAGATCGAGTACCCGGCCGCGCTTCGGAACCGAGGCGAAGCGGGCCAACAAGACAGCGTCCATCGAGAAGCAGAACACTTCGTGGCTTTGAATAATTTTCAAGTCATGGGTGAGCAAATCATCGATTCGCTCGGTATCGTATAACGGCACTTTGCTTGCGTTAGGCATCGCTTGGGCTTGGCTCCTTCACCGTGATCTTGTCTATGCGAAAAGCGACCTGCCTACGTGAGGTTCAGGTCGCTTCACCAGCTCATTTATGTGTACCTCCGCTGAGAAAAGAGAGGCAGAACAGACAATCGCCTTCCTTGCGCAGACTCCCGTAGTGCACGTTGCAAATATGAAAGCCTTCTGCATACAGGCGAGCTAAATTGTCGTAGCCTTCCCCCACTACCTTTTTCTTTTGCGCCAGTACTTTTTCTTTTGGCTGCTTCGTTGATTTAGCCTTGGCTTGTGGAACCTGGATGTCGATCTGCTTATCGAAACGGTTGCGAAGGTGTTCGTTTTCAACGAGTAGTTGACCGTTTTCTTCAATCAGGACAACAATGACATCCTTTAATTCACCAATTTCTCGGTACAAGTCGCCAATTCTCTCTTCAATACTGGCCATCTTGACGAAGATCTCTCGTCTATCCACTTCTCCACCCCATCCCCGCAATACCGATCGCTTCTTTATTCCGTCATGGGAAATCCTGTTGTGATTTCATCCAGTGAAAAGTCCATTACGCGAGCTGCATCAAAGAGTTCAACCTGAATCGAGTGGTCAAGCAAATTAATACCTACGACCTTCCCTCCGCCCATCGGAGTGCCTACTTGCAAGCCAATCTCGGGCATCTCTTCTTTGGAGCTCTCATAGTTATCATTCTCGTACTTCAGGCAGCACATCAGACGACCGCACAAGCCGGAGATTTTCGCCGGATTGAGGGACAGGCTCTGGTCCTTGGCCATTTTGATCGACACCGGTTCAAAATCGCCAAGAAACGTAGAGCAGCAGAGC
>CAMIVR010000169.1 GCA_946402065.1 uncultured Brevibacillus sp.
CTGTCACTTGCGGAGCGTTCTCTTCCTGGCGATTCCCCTCGTCTCCACCGCACCCGCGGTTGCAAGATGAAAAAAAGCGAGGCACTTATCCGCCTCGCTTACATTTTGGTATTGTACAGTTCGTGAAGGTAGGCCAGTTTTCGTTCCAAACTCCCCATAATTTCACGCCCATCTTCTTCGTCAATCAACCCGAGGCGAGTCGCAAACTCTACCTCGCGAGATAGCCCGAACATCTGCGTATCCAGCACCTCTTCATAGAGCGGGCACTGTGGCATGGTCAGGTTTTCCATCTGAACATCAATCAGCTTGTATATTTTTTCTGCATCCTCGCGCAGCAATGCTAGTGCCTTATTTGCCTTGTCTGGAATCCTAACCTCTGTCAAAACAAATCCCTCCGTTTGCCGCCTTCCTTAACATACATAGTACGTCATTCTCACCCATTTGAAAAGAGGCGATGCATGTACAATATGCTTTTTCCCTAACTTCCCAGCTGCTTACCCTGATTCTACTCGTAATCGTTTGCCGGAAACAAGAGCTTTACGCTAAAATGAAGGTGAAGCATTTCAAGAAGATAAAGAAGCAGGAGGAGCACACAAGATGTCCGACGTCATCGTCATGAAAGGCGCTATCCAGTATAAAATCACCCTTGATCCGAGCGTGTGGATTTTTGACGAGCGCAAAATCGATCTCGCTACCTTCACCGGTGAATTGACCGCGAACGAGTCCGACCAACAAGCTTACATAAAGGGCACAGGGGCCCAATGGGATAAAGAAATGGCCGAAGGGGCACAGCTGCCATCAGCATCGAACAGCATGATGAGAGCGCGTAAAGCATTGGAGGGAGATTATGCCATGCCGCTCGCGCCGTTTATCAAAAATGCCGAGCCACATAGCGGCGTAAGCCATGTCAGGATCCACCGGGCGAACGGCGACAGCGTAACGGTTAGCCTCGCGGATGCAAACCAGGCGATCCTGCAGTTCTCCAAAGACGGCAAGCCGTTGCGCGATCGTGGCCCGGCCTACCTCTACCTGCCGGATACGTGGAAACAGAAACAGGCTCCGATCGATCAAATCACCGCTTTTGAATTTCTCGAATAGCAAAAAAACCATCCACTGTAAGCTGCACCTCCAATGTTCGTTGGCTCTAACAATTGGGTGCAGCTCACTGACGCAGTGGATGGTTTTTCAATGTGAGCCACTACTAGGCTGTAGCCTCAGAATCGACCAGCTTTCTGCGCTGCATTTCGCTGTAGATGAGCTCAATAAAATCTGGGTCTAACTGGAGGGCGACAGCACGCTGATATACTTCTACTAATATTTGGTCACTTAAGTATCTCACGTTCGTCACCTCCTCTTTATGAATCGATTCTACCACGCGCGATAGGCACAGAACAATCGCACCGCTATCCACAGCCCTTGTGGACATCGTGTGAGTAAGATGTTGATAGATTGTGTACAAAAGGAAAAAAATCAGTAACGCCGATGTGGATTTTCTTATCCGTGTTATCCACACAATGTCATTATTTGTCGATAAATAATTTGGGGAAAATGGCAATTTGTCGCATTCCCTTTCGTTTTGATCATACATCAGCCGGGAAAATCGACAAATTGTAATAGAAAAGGCTTGTCCGCTTTTTGACCGACAAGCCTCTTTTTATGTGTGTCCTAGATGATTGCATGCAATCGGGAAATCCGAATAATTTCTGTGACAACAACCATCGCAAAAATGAACAATCCAGCCGTACTCGCTACGAACAGCAGGCGCTTTAATTTTTTGTGATCATCCACCACGATCTACCTCACTTTCCTGGCTATGGCATATCAACAAACGCCTCGTTAATCCCACCTACTTGTTATACGAAAAACCGCCTGTAAAAGTTTCACATTTTTTAAGTTTTTAAGGGATATCCGTTTGAAACAGAATCGTTCTTCCAGCCAGACGTTTTTTGCAACTGCTGTCTTGTCGTCCAGTTTTTTGGAAAAAGCGATTTTCAATGGCCCATCTGCCGCTACCTGCTCGGCTGGCGACTGTATGCGAAGGCCCTTTGTGTCGATCGGCGGTTTGGTAGCAGTGGTAAAAGGCGCGATCGGCAGCTGCCGGTACAGCAGCGTATACTGCACACCTGGTTCCCATAGTGTGGTTGGCATGGTCGCCAGTCGATTTGCTTTTTTTATCCCCGGTTATCAGCGTAAAATCAACGATGTGATCGGCAGAATCGATCAGCAGCGGATCGTTTTCCCATTCCTCGCCGGATGCCGTATCGGCGAGCGAGATTTGCAGTGCCCGGGCTTCCGATACTTTGGTCTTGCCCCAAGCGATGTTCATCTCCTGCAGCAACCCGTTCCGCGTGGGCTTGGCTGTTTTCCGCGCCCGTTTCTGTGTCGTCCACTCCACCCATACGTCCTGCTACGGATATGCTTTGAGCGCCTGCTGCAAGCCGCCGCGGTCATGAACTTCGGCCCATTCCAGATTGAGTTTTTCTGCTTGCAGGTATACATTGCGGCCCTCCTGCTCAATCGCATCCGGCCATAAGCGCTCAGGTGAATCGCGGAGCACTTCATCGAACGACACCCGCTCATCCCGCAATGCGTTTAGATAGTAGCCGGCGACATACCCCTTGCCGCCTTTGCACGCTACCGGCTTGCGGAGAATTCAGACAACGATCGTCACCTACTCTTTCGGCAGCTAGATACTCTTTGTCATGGATTAACTGTTGCCCGAATCTACTCTTCATCGGCACAGTTTTCAAGCCCTCAATTATGCAAAAAACATCCCGGTTCACTATCAAAAGTGAAACAGGATGCTTGATTTCCAGGATATCGCCAATGCAAGCAAGGGAGGGATTTTAACGGGCTCCGCACCTTTGGTGTGTAATCGAATTGCATCTCCCTGTTCATCCCCTTCTCTGTCGACCACAATATCCAGACTTTTCTGTTATATTTTCCGCTCTTTTTCCGTCCAGTACGGTTCTCTCAACAGACGGCGGACGACTTTGCCGACCGCGCTTTTCGGCAGGCTGTCGCGAAACTCGACGGAGTGAGGTTTTTTATACGAAGCGAGATAGCGCTTGGAAAATTCAATCAATTCTTCCTCTGTTGCGCTATGCCCGGCTTTTAGCACAACAAAGGCCTTCACCGCCTCGACCCACTTTTCATGCGGAACGCCGACGACGGCTGCCTCCAGCACGGCAGGATGCCGGTACAGCACCTCTTCGACCTCACGCGGATATATATTAAATCCTCCGCTGATAATCATGTCCGATTTCCGGTCGACGAGAAAGAGCACGCCTTCACGATCGATATACCCCATATCCCTGGTGTAAATCCAACCGTCCTTGATCGTTTCGGCAGTCAACTCCGGCTCTTGCCAATAACCGGTCATCATCTGGGAAGTGGATGCGATGATTTCGCCGATTTCCCCTGGGGGCAGTTCAGCCCCTGTCTCATCGACGATGGCCAGGGAAGTGGTGACCGTCGGCCGTCCGCACGACAGCAGACGGTTTTCATGTTCCGGTTTTTCCAGGGCGGCGATATGGTCTTCTACGCCCAGCACGGTGAGGATCAATGGCGCTTCCGTCTGGCCAAAGTACTGGATAAATTTCGGCCCCCACAGCTCGATCCCCCGCTTCAATGCCTCGCGCGGCATAGGGGACGCGCCGTAGATGATGTGCTTTACCGATTCGAACGAATAACGCTCCACGTCGGGATGGGACAGCAGCATCAAAATCATCGTCGGCACGAGATTCAACGTGGTCGGCTTTACCTGTTGCACGGTCTGGAGGAATTCGAGGGGAGCAAAGCCGGGTAAAATCGCATTTGCGGCTCCCCGCAGCCAGTGCGGCAGGACGAGCAGCCCGGAAGCGTGGGTGAGCGGCGCGGAATGCAGCATGATATCCCAGCTTCCTATGGGGATTGACGAGAGAATGTTCGTCGCGATCGCCGCCCAGGTCTTCTGCGTATGGATGGCCGCCTTGAGCTTGCCGGTCGTTCCGGATGTGTATTGCAGCGTGACCAGATCGTTTTCATCCAGCTTGATCTCCAGGTCATGATCACCTGCCTGGTTCATCGCCTCCGCGATCGGAACCATCCACTCATATCGGGGGGTTCCGTTCATTTGGCAGAACCATTTGACCGTCGTCAGCCGGGAGCGAAGCTTTCCCACCCTTTCGGCGAATTCTTCCGTAAACAATATGGCTTTCGCTCCCGTCTCATTGACCATGTGGAGATGTTCCTCTTCAGACAGGCGGGTGTTCAGCGGGACGCGCACGAGACCGGACTTGATCATGGCGAAATCGATTTGCACACTCTGAACCGAATTGGCCAACAGAAAGGCCACCCGGTCTCCCTTGGACAGTCCCAGTGCATACAGGGCATGGGCTAGTTGATTGGAATGCTGGTGGACTTCCCTGAAAGTAAGCGCTTTCTCCTGAAAGATGACTGCTGTCCGGTCGGGATAATGAACCGCCCCTCGTTTGATCAGCTCTGCAGCCAGCATGATATGATTCCCCCTTTATTTTCGCTTTTGAAATCGCTCCAGGCCCATTCGTGTTTCCTCACTCCGCACGTGCGGCATGCCCAGTTGGCATTCGATCCGCAACGCCTCTTCCAACGGCAGGCCCCAGCCGCGCACAGCGGCCTGCTTGTCGCTAACGAGCGAGCCTTGCGGATAAGCGGCCATGATGCCAGCCAATTGTTTGGCCCTGGCCAGCAGTTTTTCGCTTTCCACGACTTCAGTAACCAATCCCCAGTCCAATGCCGTTTTCGCGTCGATCCGGCGGCCTGTCAAAATCAGGTCCATCCCGCGGCCCCAGCCGACGATGCGCGGAATTCGCTGTGTCCCGCCATCGATCAAAGGAACGTTCCACCTCCTTTCCAGGCAGCCGAATTCCGCATTCTCCGCGGCGATGCGGATGTCGCACCACGCTGCCATTTCCAGCCCGCCGGCAAAACAGTACCCGTTCACGGCCGCAATCGTCGGTTTGAAAATATCCGTAATCCGGGTGAAGCCGAGATAGCCGGGGCCATTATAGACAAAATCGGAATCGTATTGATCGGCGGGGCCAAGCGTATCTGTGGCATGCAGGTCGGCCCCCGAGCTGAACGATTCGCCCTTTCCGGTCAAAATCGCTACTCTGGCCGATTTGTCGTCGCGAAACCGGGTCCAGGCAGCGTAAAGCGCGTGTGCCGTTTCCCCATCAATGCAATTATGCTTTTCCGGCCGATTGATCGAGATCACCACAACCTGACCGTCCTGTTCATACAACACCTTATCGCTCATCTACGCTTCCTCCTCGTCGTTCAACGCTTTGTACCTTGCTTCCGCCATCTGGATCGCATCCAGCAAATCCTGTTCGAGCAGCTGCAGCTCCTGAATCCGCCCACGAACCTGTTTGACGTGTTCATAAGCGTACTTAATCCCCTCTTGATACTGTGTTTTCTGCGAAGGGTCGAGATCGTACAGGCTTAGCAACGTCGCGATCTCCTGCAGGGAGAATCCGAGTACTTTTCCCCTCAGGATCATTTTGAGCCGGGCCCGGTCCCTTCTGGAGTAGAGGCGATGATTGCCTGCCGAGCGCTTGGGATGAATCAGCCCTTGTTCTTCATAATAGCGGATCGTCCGCGGGCTGATGCCGAGCTCCTCGACGAGATCGGAAATGACATAGCTGTAGTTGTCGAAATTGCTGGAATTCACTTTGCATAACCTCCTATCAGGATCATACGAAAAATTAACGTTAACGTCAATATATTTACGTATACGTTAGTTTTTGAAAAAATTCTTTCATCAATAGCGGTCTTTCAGCCTCTTGCAGAATACCTTCGATTGGCTTATGCACCTCGCTGCCACAGCTGCGTCGTCCGGAACGCTCTTTCGCCACTTTGTCATGCTTCCCGCCGGCCCTTCTGGAGCAATCCGTTCCCGATCTGGGGTCCATGCTGAATCCATAATAGCAAAACACGCGCCAATCCTATTGATTCGGCGCGTGTAGATGATCTTCTGGTCAATTCATTGATTTTCTAAGCTTGATTTTTATCTTCAGCAATGTAGGAATCATCAGAAATATGGTTAGAAGTATTGAAAAATAAACATCTGTCTTCGTGAAAAATTCACTCCCCTTCGCCACTCCCATTACCAATGAATTGTATGCGGAACCGCCAATCAAATCCGTACAAAAAAAACAGAGAACAAATACTATTAATGTTAACACCATTAGAGCAAGTGATAGTTTCCAATATCGAATGGACGTATAATACATCTGTCTAATTGATTTGACACAGAGCAAATTAAAGATAATCACTGTAAATAACGTGGTTGTTAATAATGAAAAAGGTATGGGAATTCACTAATTACCATCTTCCTTTTATTTAACCCGGCTTTCGCCCCGGTTCCTGAGGCGAAAGCCGAAGATAGGTCAGCTCGCTGTGAACTATTTCAGGGCAGATTCAATCCGTTCCAGTGCATCCATTAACATGCTCCGCTTGCAGGCAAAGCCCAGACGCATGAATCCCTTACTTCACCACTGCTGAAGACAAAATGCATCTGATGGTTTCGCTCCCGCCAGCTTGCGAACCACCTGACAAGTCCGTTTGCAATTGCTGTCGATCAATCAGTTCGACAGTGCGGTACTGCTCGTTTGCCTGTACAGCATTTGCTCCGGGTGCTGCACTGCAGACAGTCAAGCCAAGTGCTGCTACCCAGGCAAGCTTGCGCCAAATTTTCTCTGTTATCGTCCGGACGCTCCTCTGCACACGTCAGTCTCTTTGTACGACGTGCGTGCTTTGCCATTGCTTCAAGCCGATTGTTTTTGCATTTTCACGCCGAGGCTCAGCTGCATCTGGTACAGCCCGACCGCCACGAGACAGCCGACCAACAGACAGATCGACCAGGTAAACCACGGCATATGCCACTTGATGCCCAGGTCGTACATATACCCGCCGAACAGGGTTCCGATCGATCCGCCGATGGCGAGCGAATACCCGTTGAAGCCGTAGTATGCACCCAGCTCTTCCTTGGGGGCAAACAGCGGCACCATGTCGATCAAATACGGCATGGAAATCATCGTGCCGGTCGCAAAGATGACGGCATCGAGCATAATCATCCACAAGGAATCAGAAAACGAGAAGCAGAACAGCCCGATGCCCATCACCAGTCCGCCCAGGCCGATCAACGTAAAGCGCTGCTGAAATCCGCTCAGCCACCTGGTTACTTTCATCTGAAAGACAATAATCGTCAGCGATACGGTCGAGAGGATAATGCCGACGGAGGATTTGCCCAGCGTATCCTCCGTAAACTGCGGGATCGACAAAAACAACTGCATATACAGGTAGTAGTAGCCGACCAACAGCAGCGTATAATGGATAAACGGCCGGTCTTTCAAGACGTGGACTATGCTGTCATGGACAGACTGACTGGTGTTTTTCGTCGCCGCCGCCGGCAAATAGATGAAGCAGACCACTGCTGTAACGTAGTACAGGCTGCCGGCAAACAACGACAGCCAGAAAAAGTCCACCGTAGAAAGAATCGTCCCGATCACTTGCGATCCGACGGCCGCCACGTTTCCCAGCACATTGCGGAAGGCAAAGATTTCTTTGCGGACCGCCTCCGGAGTCAGAATCGCATAGGCAGCCGAACCCGCCGGTTCAAACAGCGCTCCCCCTAATCCCGACAGAATCGCAGCGGCAAAAAAGTGCCACGTCTCGGTACAGAACGCGAAGCTGGCAAACCCGGTAGCCCTGATCACCAAGCCGAACACCATCGCACCCTTGTAGCCGAACTTGTCAGACAAAATCCCCCCTAAAAACGAAAAACCTTGCTGCGAAAACTGACGTACGCTTAATACTAAGCCCGCCATCGCCAAGGTCCATCCAATGCTTCCTGTCATATAAAGTGTTAAGTACGGAATAAGTGCATAAAACCCGAGATTCATCAAAAAAGAAACTACCAGCAACAATTTAACAGCCATTGGGGTTTCCCGCCACGTCTGCCTGTTCATTTGGATACGCCACCCTTTTTTTGTCTGTTCACTGCTATCATACTTGAAAAGTGTTTATTCGTAAATCAGCAGTTGTAAATATTTAGGCAACGAGGCGGAAAACGCCTCCCGATACACAGTTGTTCTCCTGCAAAGGATCAGTCAGTTCCGGCTTTCTCGAACCACCTTGAGACAGACACGCCCTGAAAAAAACAGCGAAACCGACAAAAAAAATCGGCCCAGCGTGGAAAAATGGCTGAGCCTGATGGACGAATTCGGTTATCCGGTTTAATGGTGCGCCTCTTGCGACAGCAACTGGTGCAGAGATTCATAGAAGCGCTGGTCGTCCTCGGCTGTCCGGGCTGCAGGTCCGCGCGTCCGTCCGCCGCCGCGGCGATAACGGGACTTCTCGTTGCGCTCCTCCAGCATGAATTCGATTTTGTCCGTACGGTAGATCGTGCCGTGGGGCGAGAGCGCCATGGCCTGTTTGCCGAGAATCAGCGCAGCCAGTCCAATGTCTTGCGTGACGACGATATCGCCTGTACGGGTATCGTTGGCGATTTTCATGTCCACTGCTTGCGGCTCGGCGTCCACGACGATGTGGTGGTCGCTTTTCAACTGGTGATTGTAGCTGGCGTAGGTGATGCAGAGCCAACCGTTGGCGTGGCAGAGCGCTTGAGCGATTGCCAGGGCTTGTCTGGGACAAGCGTCAGCATCAATCAGCACGCGGGGTTGCTGCATGAGACGGTCACTTCCTTTGACAGGTGTTTGTACAGCATTTCTCTGTCGTTGCCGCTTCTCCTCTATTTGTCACGAATTTCCTTCAATCTTGCGGTCCGTAAGTCGCACGTCCTGTTCCCACAAAAGCCTCGTCATGTCACACCCAGCCATGCCGCTGTGGTATGATGGAGTGTGAGAGGAGTGAGCGATACATTGCGTTACCAATTCATTGCCGATGACCGGCTGGGCATAGCCCTGCCGCTTTTGCAGCACGCCTGGGAAGAGTATTCCCCGGAAGAGCGTGCCGATATCCTGCTGAAGTGGGAAGAGATTCGCGCACGCATTCCCGACCGGATTCTTTTCCTCGAAGCGCTCATCAATCACAAGCAGGCTGCGCTGTACGAGGAAGACGACTTTCCCCGCGCGTGCCAACTGAACAGTGACATTGCCGAGCTGGCCAGCATCATCAACGACCTGAACATCTGGTTTCGCGTACAGCAGGATTACGAGCCTGCGCCGATGCATCAATGAGCATCACTTGCACCGCACTGAGCCGGCAAAAGCAAAAACAGCTTGCCGCCGTGGTTTGCTGATCCGGCGACAAGCTGTTTCGCTTAGGCCTCGTGTGCCGTGTTCACAGTTACCTGTTTCTTCCCCACGCTTCGGCCGTACGGCTTCTCCAGCAGTTTTTCCCACATCACAATCGTCCGCTGAATTATCGGGCCGGTGAGCAGCGCAATCAGCAATGTCCCGATCGCAACCGGACCGCCCAGCAGCCAGCCGACAACCAGTACCCCGACCTCGATGAACAGCCTGACGCGCTGAATGCTCCAGCCCATCCACTCATGCAGGGCAAGCATAAACGTATCGCGCGGCCCCGCCCCCAAGCGCGGTGATATGTACAGTCCAATGCCAAAGGTAAACGTCAGCAAACCGCCAAGAAAGAGCAGCAATTGCTCGACAAACGTCTCGGCGTGGGGAATAACGTTCATCCAGAGAAATAGATCCAAAAACAGTCCGCATAAAATCATATTGAGAATCATGCAGTGGTTCGGCCTGATTTTTGCCAGCGCCCAGGCCAGGAAAATAATCACCGCTCCGGCGATCTGCGTCCACATGCCGACGGTCAGCCCAAACGTTTTTTGCAAACCGATGTGCAGCGTATCCCAGGGCGTCACTCCCAAATCAGCCTTGATCATTACGGCTGCCCCAAAGGACATCAACGCCAGTCCCAGCACAAACATCGCATAGCGAACGAGTAACGCATTCCGTCGCCCTTCACTTGACACCTCTTCCACCTGTTCCTCTCCGAAGCTGCTCTATTTTTGTAACCATTCAGCCTTTACTTCATAAAAAATGCCTTCCTTGCGAAAATACGCCATGACGTCGTCCTTGGAAAAGTAGCTGCCCAATTCCCCCAGCGATTCACCGGCTAACGTCACCTGGCGCTGTTTGCCGTGCTCGTCGCGATACTCGATGACCAGCGTCACCGCTTCTTGGGCACAGTAATCGCCCAGCGCTTGAGGCTCTGCAAAAGCTATTCGTTTCACCCGCTCACCCCGATCGTGCAATAATACCCCATTATATGTAGAAAACGTCGATACGGCAAGCTTTTTGCCACAGCTTTTGATTGCGCTGGCTCAGTCATACGGTGTTCCGTGCAGCTTTGACCTCGTACTGGAAGAAATCGTGGGCAATCAGCGTCTGCACAAACACCGCTTGCGCCTCTGCAAGCATCTGTACTGTCGTGATGCCGCCCTCCTCGTCGTCATAGCGCGGGCTGATGTGCGTCAATATTAGCTGCCGAGCATTGGCCTTACGGGCGATCTCCGCCGCCTGCACTGCCGTCGAATGGGCGCTGCGCGTCGCCAGCTCCAGCTGGTCATGAGCAAACGTCGCCTCATGCACGAGCACCGTCGCCTCTCGTGCGAGGTTGACAAGCGATTCACATGGCAGTGTGTCGCCGCTAACGACGATTTTCCGACCGGGCTGCGGCGGGCCGACGAGCGTACGCCCGTCGACGATGCGCCCGTCAGGCAGCTCTACGGTTTCCCCACGCTTGAGCGCGGCGTATAGCGGTCCCGGGGGGATGCCGGCGGCTTTTGCCTTTTCTACCTGAAACGCACCTGGCCGCGGCTTTTCCACAATGGCATATGCATAGCACTCCATCCGATGCTCAACGGGCGCAGCTTCGACGATCATCTCGCCGGTTTCCAGCACGATTCCCGGCGTCACGGGATGGAACGTCAGCGGATACTGCAAATGAATCGGACTGACGGCCATGACGGCTTCTATGTACTGCTGCAGGGCTCGGGGACCGTATAGCTGAATCGGCGTTTCCACCCGCGCTTGCAGGGAACGGCTGGCGAGCAGGCCAATCAAGCCGAACAGATGGTCACCGTGCATGTGCGTAATAAATATCTTTTCCAGCTGGCTGACGCGCAAGGGCGAGTGCAAAATCTGATGCTGTGTGCCCTCCCCGCAGTCAAACAGCCACCATTTGCCCGTCTTGCGCATAGTCAAAGCCGTGGCGCTGACGTTTCGTTTGGTCGAAGGCGCCCCTGAACCTGTTCCTAAAAAGGTAAGAATCATTTGCTGTTGTTCACCTCGTTTTCGATCATGACGCATGGTATATGTGCAGCTAGGCATTCACCCTTTTTTTCTTGGGCGCATAGCCTACAGGAGAAAAATGCAAGGGGTGAACGATATGAAAAGCTGGTTTTCTCTCGGTCTTGCCATCGGTCTGGGCCTGACCGCTCTGCTTGCGGGCTGCTCCTCCGCCAATCCGGAAAAAGTGCGCATCGGCGAAGTGACCCGCTCGCTTTTCTACGCTCCACAGTATATCGCGGTGGCGAAGGGGTTCTTTAAAGAGGAAGGTCTCGATGTCGAGCTGACCACGACCTGGGGCGGCGATAAAACGATGACCGCTTTGCTCTCCGACGGCATCGATGTCGCCCTCGTCGGTTCGGAGACGAGCATCTACGTCAATCAGCAGGGGGCAACCGATCCCGTCGTCAATTTTGCCCAGCTCACTCAGACCGACGGCACGTTCCTCGTCTCCCGCAAGCCGGTCGGCCAATTCTCCTGGGATCACCTGAAAGGAACCGTGTTTCTCGGCCAGCGAAAAGGCGGCATGCCGCAAATGGTCGGCGAGTTTGTCCTGAAGAAAAACGGGATTGACCCGCACAAGGATTTGCAGCTTATTCAAAACATCGAGTTCAAAAACATCGCGGCGGCGTTCGCCTCCGGTACGGGTGAATACGTCCAGCTGTTCGAGCCGGAAGCGTCCCAGTTTGAAAAAGAAGGCGTCGGCCACGTCATCGCCTCGTTCGGCAAAGAAAGCGGAAACGTTCCCTATACGAGCTTTATGGCCAAAAAAAGCTATATCGAAAAGCATCAAGCGGCAATCCAGAAGTTTACCAACGCGATTTACAAAGGCCAGCAGTGGGTCGCCAGCCACACGCCGAAAGAAACGGCCGAAGCGATCAAGCCCTACTTCGATCAGATCGACCCCGCCATCCTGGAGAGTGCGGTCAAGCGCTATCTGGAGCAAGGCTCATACGCGACCGACCCCATCCTCGACGAAGCAGAATGGAACAATCTGCAGGCGATCATGGAGACAGCAGGCGAGTTGAAACAGCGCGCTGATTACAGCAAGCTGGTCGACACGTCGTTTGCCGAGAAAGCCAAAGAAGGGAGGTAAGCGGCGATGCAGAGCAAACCCTCTTCACTTGCCAAGATCGAGCTTCGCAAGCTGACACACCTCTTCTTCTCTTCTACGAGTACGTTTATGGCGCTAAAAGAGATCGACTTGTTCGTAGAAGAGGGGGAATTCGTCTGCCTCGTCGGACCGAGCGGTTGCGGCAAGACGACGCTGCTGTCGCTGATTTCCGGCCTGGAGCGCCCGACAGCAGGCGAAGTGCGGATCGACGGGCAGGCGATACACGGAACCTCCCGCCGCATCGGCTATATGCTGCAGCAAGACTACCTGTTTGGCTGGCGCACGATCGAGGAGAATATTTTCCTCGGTTTGGAAATCCAGGGCCTCCGCCATCCGGAGACAGAAAATTACGCACTGCATCTGCTCGATGAGATGGGCCTGTACGAATACCGCAACGCCTACCCGGCGCAGTTGTCAGGGGGCATGCGACAGCGAGTGGCGCTTGTTCGCACACTCGCCTGCCGACCTGACATTCTGCTGTTGGATGAACCGTTTTCGGCGCTTGATCATCAGACCAAGCTAAAGCTCGAGGACCTCGTTCTCGAGACATTGCGCCGACAGAAGAAAACCGCCATTCTCGTCACTCATGACTTGACCGAAGCCGTGGCGATGGGGGACCGTCTCTACATTCTCGCCAAAAATCCCGGCAGAATTCACAA
>CAMIVR010000170.1 GCA_946402065.1 uncultured Brevibacillus sp.
TTCGGAGCCCTTTTCACGTTTTCAAAGAGTCGTACTTTCGAAATTCAGGATAAATACATTTCAAAAAGCCGGTTGCCCTGAAATATCAGCGCAAACCGGCTTTTTGCGTGAAAGGAGAAGTGTAAGATGACCAAGGTGATCGCCCTCGCCAATCAGAAAGGCGGCGTGGGCAAGACCACAACGGCGGTCAACCTGGGGATCGGATTGGCAGCCGACGGGAAAAAGGTTTTGCTGGTCGATGCCGACGCGCAAGGCAACCTGACGGATTCGTTAGGGTTCCACGAACCGGATAATCTGTCGGTATCTTTAGCCACATTGCTGGCAAAAACGATGCTGGAAGAATCTTATGAAGCGCGGGAAGGTATATTGCATCACCATGAAGGCGTTGACCTGATGCCAGGCAATATTGGACTGTCTGCTGTTGAAGTATCGCTCGTCAACACGATGAGCAGAGAAACGATTTTGCGTTCGTACATCGACTCCGTTAAAGCCGATTACGATTACGTGCTGATCGATTGCATGCCGAGTTTAGGCATGTTGACCATCAACGCGTTGGCGGCAGCGGACAGCGTCATTATCCCCGTTCAGGCACACTATTTGCCCGCCAAGGGAATGACCCAACTTTTGCAAACCATTGCCCGTGTGCGCAGGCAGATCAATCCGAAGTTGGTTTTGGACGGCGTGCTGCTCACGATGGTAGACAGCCGGACGAAATTCGCCAAAGACATTTCCTATATTCTTCGGCGCGACTACGGCGACAAGCTGCGCGTGTTCAACACCGAAATTCCCTTATCCGTTCGCGCGGCGGAAACGAGCGCCAAGGGAAAAAGCATTTATGCTCATGACCCCAATGGTCAAACGGCAAAAGCGTATGCCGCCTTTACGAAGGAGGTGCAGAGCATTGGCAGCGAAAGACGACATGCGCGCCAGCATCAAACTGACCACAGTCGCTGATTTATTCTCCACCGAGGAGAGCCGCGCCGATGAAAAGCGGGAAAAAGTGATGGAAATCCATTTGTCGGAAATCAGCGATTTTCCCGACCACCCGTTCAAGGTGAAGGCGGATGAAGCGATGCTGGAAATGGCGGACAGCGTAAAGCAATACGGCGTTCTTGTTCCCGGCCTGGTACGCCCGAAGGCGGACGGCGGCTATGAACTGGTAGCCGGGCATCGGCGTAAAAAAGCGAGCGAACTGGCTGGCAAGGAAACAATGCCTTGTATCGTCCGCGAACTGGACGACGATCAGGCGACCATCATTATGGTGGACAGCAACCTGCAACGGGAAAATATTGCGCCAAGCGAGAAAGCATTCGCCTATAAGATGAAGTTGGAGGCGATGAATCGGCAAGGACAGCGAACTGACTTAACTTCCCGACAACTTGTCGGGAAGTTAGAAAGTGCCGACGTTATTGGTCGAGATGTAGGAGAAAGCGGCAGACAAATCCAGCGCTACATCCGCCTTACCGAACTGACCCCCTCCATTCTCGAAATGGTGGATGATAAACGAATCGCCTTCAATCCGGCCGTAGAGATTTCTTACTTGGCCGAAGAAGAACAGCATGCCCTGTACGAAACGATGCAGTCCGAAGACTGCACGCCTTCGCTGGCGCAGGCGCAGCGCATGAAAAAACTGAGTCAGGACGGGCGGCTTAACGTGGATGTCATCTTCTCGATTCTCACGGAGGAGAAGCCGAACCAGAAAGAAAAGATGACCATTCGGCGCGAGCGGATCGACCGTTTCTTCCCGAGGGACTTTACCGAAAAGCAAAAGGAAGATCTGATCGTACAACTACTGGAAAGCTGGTATAAAAAACGGCAACGGGAACAGGAACGTTAACCTGTATCCTGTTCGGCAGGCACTCTCCCCTAGGACGGAGAGCTTTTTTATGCCCATTTTTGGGGAGGCGATACATGGTGTATTTCACGAAAGGGAGGCGTCGTCAGTATGAGCGCCTGATGCAAGAAAAGCCGGGTTTCAACCGTGTTGAAGTATTGGAGGACGAGACCGAGGAGCCGCACACGCGAAACAAGAAATCTCGTGAAGCCGGTCAATCAAAACGAAACCGGAGAACGAAGAATGACCGCAACTTTCCAGGAAATGAGGACGGACGATGGAAGAAATGAAGCGAATGGTGGACAACTACGAAGTCGTTCAGGCCATCTCCATCGGGAAGGTGGAAGTGCTGCTTGGCATAGACGAAACCAATACCGAACGTCCGTACATGGTTTGTACCTGCACCCGAAACAATTCTTTGGGTGTCGAGCAATTTTACGCGATTGCGGACAGCGCGGATTATCTTGAGGCCATGCATGACTTTATTTCCCGCGTGCAATGGGAACTGGAGGATCTCAAAGAAGAAAGGTCCAGTGTCAAGGTACCCTTATCTCCCCTTACCCAAGCACAATGCCAGCCGATTCGCGAAGACATGCGCATTGACAACCAAGTTGTTGTCATCCGGCCGGAACGGTTGCGACCCGAATATCGCACTGCAGTTAACCAGCTTGTGCTGGCGCTAAGCGGGTTTGGCACCTCTGCCTATTCCCGAGGTCGCGCCGTCTACGTGTTAAATCTGTATACCGGTGAGGAGGCTCGCTGGAATCGGGATGATTTTATGGGTCTGATAAAACCGGAGCATATGCCCGCATGGGCGCAAGAAAAACTGGAGCAGCATCAGGCTGTATCCCAGCAAAAGCCTAAGCGCCGTGACGAGGCCCGGTAAGAGATGCAATTCCATATATAGGAGAAAGGAGACGTGAGCGATGTCGTGTACGTATCGGCACCGCAAGACGCTTATTATCGCCGCGATTGCCGTAAGCGTTTGTTTGCTTGTGGCCGCGGCCATTTATTCTCTGATAAAGCAATCAGAGCAAGAGCAGAAACAGCAGCAAATAAAGGAACATTATGAAAGGCAAATCGAAGAACTGAAAACGATAGAGGAACAATCCCGCAGAAGCGTTTGGACCGTGGCGCGCACCATTCCAGCAGGCGGCACCGTGACGGCGGAAGACCTCAAGTCTGTCCCGATGCCTGCGAATTTGGTGCCGCAAGGGATGATGACCGATCAGAATGCGGCCATCGGCAAAAGCGCCAAAATCGAATTGCAGCCAGGCACGCCGCTGATGCCGTCCATGCTGTACGAGGGCGCGCCGATCCCGAAGGATTTGCGGGTGCAGGAGTTTCATGTCATTCAGCTTCCTTCCAATCTGCAAACGGGACAGTACATCGACGTGCGAATCAACTTCCCGACTGGCGAGGATTTTGTCCTGCTGGCGAAAAAGAAGGCGCTGGAGTTGTCCGGCAATGTCATCTGGCTGGAAATGAACGAGCTGGATATATTACGGACTTCAAGCGCGACCATCGATGCCTACTTGCAAGGCGCGCGGCTGTATGCCCTGCCCTACATCGAGCCGGGCTTGCAGGAAGCGGCGGTGGTCAATTATCCCGCCAATCCGAAGGTGCTCGATTTGATGGAACATGATCCGAACCTGTTCGAAAAAGCAACAACCGAGCTTGCCCGCCAGCTTCGCTCGACACTGGACGGCAATCTGAAGGCGATGAGCGAGTCGGACAAACTGCGCGTGACAAGCGGCAGCGTAACGGTTCAGCAGCAACTGCAAAACGAACGGATTGTCACGCGGCAAGGCAATGCCATGCAAGAAGCGATTCCATCGCCGCCACCGGCAGGCGCAACGGCTACGGTCGATCACGAACCGCCAGCTGCACAGCCGCTGCCCTCCCCTTCCATTCCGACAACGACGAATGAGAATCGGCCGGAAGCGTCCGCGGAGCCAGCGCCATCAGCGCCAGCATCGCCGTCGGAAGCGTCTGCCAGCACGGATAAATTGGAGCAAATTTTTAATCAGTGAAGGAGGCCGTCATGAAAAAAGTCGTGTTTTTCGGCGCGCCGGACAAAAGCCACTTGCTCCTTGTGCTGGGCAAGCTGCTCACGGCGATGGAGCGAAGGGTGCTGATCGTGGATTCCACCCTTGCCCAGTCCATGCAAGGCTATTTGCCGCGAGCGGATTTCGGCTGTTCGCTGCGGGAGTTTGAAGGCATCGATGTGGCGACAGGGCTCATCACGCCAGCGCAATTGGAACGTTCCCTGTTTCAAGCCGGAGGCGAAGCGGCCTACGATGTCATGCTCCTCGACACCGATCACACCGAATTTGTGAAAGGACGAGAGTTGCCGGGCTATGTCAAGCGGATTTGGTGCAGCAATTGGAGCCGGCTCAGCATGCATAAAAACGCGGAACTGATGCAGCGGCTGTGCCTTCACGAAGCGGAAGGTCAGCCGCTTTCGTTTTACAAACTGATTGCTCCCACTCTGCCGATCGCCATACCCGAGTCGTATATCGATTCGCTGCTGCCGCAGCAGGCGGTACGCTGGGAGGACACCGTGTTCCGCTTTCCGCTGGACGAACGGGATATGTCGGTCGAACTGGACAACCAGCATCATGGCCGCATCGACATCAGGCGGCTGTCCGGGGCGTATCGCCGGAACGTGCTGGACATGCTGCAACAGTTGTTTGATTGCGATGCCAAAACCGCCCGGCGGGCATGGGCGCGCTCCCGAAAGCGCGCTCGTATGCGGTAATTTTGTGTGAAAGGAGATGAAGCAATGGGCTTTACCGTGGTGTTCTGGAGTCCGATTTCGGGACAAGCCGGTACGACGAGCAACCTGATCGCCGCCGCGGCGCTGCGCGGATTGGAATACTCCTCGCGCCTTTTGCTGCTTGGGCATTTGCAAAGCGAATACGCGGCCATCGAACGCAGCTTTTACCCGAGACGGACCTGGATGAGCAAAGCGGACGCTCCGCCTGACGCGGGTATCGACGCGCTGCTCAGGCTGCTACAAAACCGCAAGCTGGAACCGAACAGGTTGCGGAATTACACGCTGCCGCTACTCGCCGACCGACTCGACATCCTTCCGGGATCGAACAAGCCGGATGCATCGTTTGTTTCCGCCGCACAGGACTGGCTTACGCCTCTTTTGGAACTGACAAGGCGCGCTTACGATCTGGTATTGCTGGACGGCGGAAGCGGCAAGCTGTCGGCGTGGACAGAGGGGCTGCTGCGTCAGGCGGATTTGCTGGTCGTCTGTCTGCCGCAAAACGCGCTCAAACTGGAGCAAGTTTTTCCGGCTCTGGAGGCGCAGCTTCAGTCCAACCGGAAGCATTTGCTTGTATTCGGACAATACGATCCTCGCTCCGCTTTGACCGTTCAAAATATCAAGCGCCAGTTCCATCGGCGGGAGCCTGCGCACCCGATTGTCCATAATACGGGCTGGCTGGATGCGACCCAGCAAGGAGAAGCCGTCCGTTTTTTATTTCGCAACCGACAGGTGCCGCGCGGTCATGAAAACGATCCTTTTATGCAACAAGTGCGGGCATTGGCGCAGGCGATCATCAACAACGCCGGACTGAACAAGCCTCTTTTCGGCGGGAAGGAGGACGATGACCGATGATGTTCGCGCTGAACGGTTTGCTTCTGGCGGGCATCCTCATCGCGATTGGCGTCTTGCTCTATTTACGTATGAGCCGCCGCTTGCCGGAGCAGCCGGACGAAAAACCGGTCTACACGCTGGAAGCGATGACCAAGTTCGTGAAAGAGGCGCTGCACGAGATGACGAGCAGCAACCTGATCGACTTCGGCTTGTCGGAAGAAGAATACCGCCGCCGCAAAAACAAGCGCGCGGAACTGAAGAAAGCGCTGCGGGGCTGCACGTCCGGAGATTTGCGGGACAAGGCGTATGTGAAGCAGGTAATCGCTGATTTGCTCGAGCAGCGCTATACTTTTGACGATAATAACCTGAATCGGCTTCTGCCGTTTGACGATCCGAAAGACTTGTCGCCGCAAGATCAGTTTGACATCCTGCTCTATCTGTTTAAGAAACAACATCGTTTGAGAGCGCTGGACGAGCTCATCCGCCAATACGAACTGGACCGCCCCAAACGGAGCATGGAAGACGAGGAGACCGAGTCGTACCGGGTTACCGCCGACGAAATCCGCGACATCTACAAGCGGGAAGCGCGCAAGCTGTCTGCCGAGGACAAAACGCAGATCGTTGTGCAACGGATCTACCAGCATTACAAAGGGTTTAGCGTCATCGACGAAATCCGCGACATGAAAATCGACGGCGTATCGGGCGGTGTCTCCGGCATCCCCCCAGCGATGTGGGAAGGCGAATGGAGTCTGGAGGAAGAAGCGCAGCTGCGCGAGGTGCCAAGGTCGCACGACAGCGTGTGGCTGTTTTATAAAGGGAAATCCATTCATTTGAGCTTTCTGTCCTTCGGCTCGGAGCAGGAACTGAGACGCGTGTGCCAGAACGTGTACAAACATAATTTCCCCGGCCAATTGTCCGAGGCGAACGGCTTTAAGGTGAACGAAATGGCCGATGGCTCCCGCGTCGTCGTGCTGCGCCCCCGGTTCAGCGAATCGTGGGCTTTTTTTGTGCGCAAATTCGATGTGCAAAACGCCACGCTGGAACAATTGATCCAGGACGACAATGCGGAGCTGCCCATCGGACTGATTCGATATCTGGTCATGGGCGAGCGCATAACGGCCATCACCGGCGCGCAGGGCAGCGGCAAAACGACGCTCTTGATGGCGATGGTGCGCTACATTCCGGCCATCTTGCCGATACGGGTGCAGGAAATGAGCTTTGAGCTTCAGCTTCGGAAAATATACCGGGAACGCAACATTTTAAGCTTGCGGGAAACGGAAACGATCTCCGGGCAGGACGGGCTGGACATCCAGAAAAAAACGGACGGCTCGGTCAATATTTTGGGAGAAGTGGCGACCGACCCGGTTGCGGCCTGGATGGTGCAGATGGCGCAGGTCGCTTCGCTGTTCACCTTGTTTACGCATCATGCCAAAACGTTCCGCGATCTCGTCTATTCGCTGCGCAACTCGTTGCTGAAGACAAGGGTGTTTACAAACGAAAAAGTGGCCGAGCAGCAGGTCGTCAGCGTCATCAACTTCGACATTCACCTCAGGCGGGACGCGGACGGACATCGCTACATCGAACGGATTACCGAATGCGTCCCGGTGGAGCAGGAAACGGCCTACCCGGAGACGTTCCGCCACAAAACGACGACCGAGGAGAAAATGACGGCGTTCATGGAGACGATGCTGGAATATTTCCGCCGCTCGACGGACCGCCCGCTTTACGTCGCGCGGAACGTCATCGAATACCGAGACGGACGCTATGTCGCCGTTCATCCGTTGTCCGAGCGAAGCCGCAAGGAAATCGCCGCATGCCTCGCCGGGCCGGACCTGGCGGCGTTCGAGGCGTTTTTGGCGGTTCACTGGGGGGATAGCGATGAAGATTGAATGGCTGTCCCTACTATTCGGCGCAGCGACGGTATTGTTCCTAGCGATGGTAGCGGCGTTTCAATGGGTAACCCGTCACGGTTCGGACGCGGA
The DNA here is from genome assembly GCA_946402065.1 of uncultured Brevibacillus sp. Taxonomy (GTDB): domain Bacteria; phylum Bacillota; class Bacilli; order Brevibacillales; family Brevibacillaceae; genus Brevibacillus_D. The sequence goes on from CAMIVR010000170.1 coordinate 7,427, forward strand.
GGCCGTTCGGCAGTATGAAGCGTTGCGCAAACCGGGCAAAGCCCGCAAGAAGCAAGCGCTGCATAGCATTATGCAGCAGTTGTATCGCCTATGCGAACGCGTGCCGATTCTGCGCGCTTATTTGCACCATATTCGCAAACGAATGACCATTCTCCAGCTTGGCGACGAATGGAAGCTGCGGCTGGAGACGATGAAGTCGGCGCTCCTCATATGGGGCGTGCTGCTCGCGGCGGCTGTTCCGCTGGCGCTCGGCGTGCGCGACCCGGCCACGCTCGGCATGATTGGCATCGGCTTCTGGGTTGGCCACGGGATCTTTTCGGACAACCTGGTCCATCGGCTGGAGACGCGACTGCTTCGGCAACTCCGGCATTTTTTCTCGGATGTGCGTCATCATTATCATCGTCATGGCATGGTGGAAGAAGCCATTTATGAAGCGGCGGACGGCGCGCCGTATGAGATGGCGCTGCACGGACACGAAATATACGAAGTGCTCACGGCAAGCGACGCCGAGCAGCGGCTGGCGCAGTATATCGAAAGCGCGCCGAACCGGTATTTGCAGGGCTTGGCCGGGCTGTCGCATCTGGTGAAGGAATACGGCGACAAACGAACCGCAGCCGGTTCCGTGTACTTGAAGGCGCTCGGGAAGCTCGCGACCGAACTGAATCTGGAATTGCTGCGCCGCGAGCGCCTCGGCTTCCTGCTGCAAGGACTGACCGCCATCGCGCTGTTGCCGCTGCTGTTTACCCGGCCGATCGAAGCTTGGGCCAGCCATTACTTTCCGGCTATGGACGCCTTTTATGCGAGCACGACCGGCTGGATCGTGAAAATCGGCCTGATGGCGGTCGTATGGCTGTCCTACGTCCTGCTGCGGAACATTCAGGAGCTGGACGCGAGTCCAAAACCAACCGGCCGAAAAAGATGGGAGAAACGGGTTTACGAATGGCCGTGGATGCGCTGGCTTGTGCATCGTTTCGGTCCCGCCCCCGGTTCCCGAGAAGCTGACCGCATGGTCAAGCTGCTTAAAGACACCGCATCGTCGCTTCGGCTGGAATGGCTCTATGTACAGCGCATCGTGGCGGGGGGCATGGCTTTTCTGGCTGTGCTCGGGATGTTTATGGCGCTTCATGCCGCAAGCCGGCATCAAATCCTGCATGCGCCGGTAAAGCCGGGCATCCTGTTCGGCCAACTTTCGCCGGAGGAGGAAGCCAAGGCGCGCGAGGCGGCGGCGCTCGATCGCCGCATCATCCATCGCGCAAAGGAGGTGAAGCACCTCACCGAAGAAACGGTGATGGCCCTGCTCCGCAGCGAAACGCCGATGACGGGCCAGGACGATCAGCTTCGCGCCGCGGCTCGGCGCATTATGGGCAAGCTCACGAAGCTGGACAATCAGTATGTGAAGTGGTGGGAAGCGCTCCTCGCCGCTCTCGCGGGATGGGGCGGCTACGCCATGCCGGTTGGCGTTCGATTGTTCCAGCGGCGCATGCGGCAGATGGAGATGAAGCATGAAGTGGATCAACTGCATGCCGTCATCGCCATGCTGGCGGATATGGACCGGATGTCGGTCGAGCATCTGCTCATCTGGATCGAACAGTTTGCCCGCGTGTTCAAGGAACCGCTGCAAACCTGCTTGCTCCATTTCGAACAGGGCGCGGATCAGGCGCTGGCGCAGCTGAAAGAGGATGCGCCGTTTGTGCCGTTCGTCCGCACGGTGGAAAAGCTGGAACTGGCGGCGCAAAGTTTGCCGATTCGGGAAGCGTTCGACGACCTGGAGTCGGAACAGGCTTACGCGCAGGAGCAGCGTAAACAGGAGTACGAGCAATTGATCGAGCAAAAGGCAGGCTGGGGAAAATGGATCGGGTTTGCGCCGATGATGGCCCTCATTTTCGGCTATCTGGTCATTCCTCTCGTCATCGTCAGCTTGCACCAGATGTCCATTTACTACGAACAGCTTCAGCGCATTCAGTAAACGGACATGTTGCGGCGCTTTCCAAATGGGAAGTGACTTTTTATTTCGAATTTCATTTGAAGGAGAGATCGGTTCATGTCCAACGCGCAAAAAGCACTCGTGATGGCGGCGGGCATTTTCCTTGCCATCGCGCTCATTACCCTCGCCGTCGTATTGTTTATTTCCGCGCAAGACTCCACCAAGGCGGCGCAAAGCAATTTCAGCAATATCCAGACGGAACTGTCGCAAACGGCGTTTACGGTGTACGACAACACGATGTTGTCGGGCAGTCAGGTGGTCAACGCGCTGCGCAAGTTCAGCGATCAGGATCAGTTCGGCATCCAGATTGTCACCGGGAAAAATCCGGCGGGTCAGTGGTATGGCAAGGTGATCAACACGGGTGTTCCGATCGACAGCGTGACTTACGGCTCAGTGGTTGGTGAAGCGCCGGGGCAACTGAGCCATGCGCTCGATGAAGCGAATATCAACTACGTCAATCCGAGCGGCAAATTTCGGGCGCAACTGGTGCATGACAGAAGCAACGTCATTCGCGGCATTGTGTTTCGGCAGCAGTAAGCGTCCGTACTGACATCACAACGCTGATGGGGCGTCCTTTCGGGTATAGACGGACGCCCCGGCGTTTTCAAGGAGGAAGCCGATGGAACATGCCCCCAGAACGATGCTGGAAATGAGTGTGGCCTGTCTTCTCTTTCTGATGGCCGTAACGAGCGGACTGCTGCTCTTTCAAACCGGGGCCGCGCTGAACGCCACCGCCTATGTGTCGGGAAAGTCGCTGGATCGCAACGTGCAGATGGCGTTTTCGCCGATTGCCGGCGACGGCACCGTATCCGGCGCAGAGGTAGCGCAATCCGTTGCCCGGTTGGAGACGGGAGACGCGGAAATTGTGGTGGACGGCGTTCGATACGCGCCGCCGGTCGATCGGGACCCGTTCGTCCCCGCCGGCATTCGCCTGAATGCCCGGTATACGGCAGTCACCCAGCGGGATGCGTCCGGGCGGCTGCTGCGCCTCATTTTCGCTTTACGCTAAGGAGAATGCCATGAACAGTTTCTCGAAAGTTTTCGCGGTGCTCATTGCCGTTCTTTTGCTCTACCTCTACCCTATTTCCGCAGCCTTCGACCAGCAGGACGATATTTCGGAACTGGTCGTATTGAAAGCGACGACAACGTTTGTGGATGCGGTGCGGGACAAAGGCTTTGTGTCGCCGACCATGTACAACGACTTTATGGAGGCGATTGCGGCAACGGGCAACACCTTCGATGTGCAAATGGAACACGGCAGCAAAAAGTATGTGCCGGTTTACGACGACCCGACAAGGCCGGACACGTTTCGGGGCAGCTACGAAGTGCACTACGACAAGTTTTACAACGCGCAGATTTTGCCTGTTCTGTTCCCGAACAGCGCGGCCGCAAAAGACGATCCGGCGAGACGCTACAAGCTGCGGGTCGGCGATACATTTGCGGTCACGGTTAAAAATACGAACCGGACTCCCGGCACGATCCTGTTCGATTTTCTGAACCAGGCCATCAGTCCGAACGAAAAAATCTTCATTCCTTACGGCGGGGTGGTGCGCAATGAGGCTGATTGAATGGGCCATTGTCGGGGCGCTCATTTTCCTGCCGTTTGCGACCGTGAACCGGATTGAAGTCGAAACGCAGCGGAAGGCGCTATTGACCGAGCTGCGCTATAACGCCGCGCTGGATGCCGCGGTGGATGACGCAGCGCGGATGTTGACCGTCAATGCGAATCAGCAGCGGGAGACGCAATACGAATCGGCCAAGCGGGTGGCGCTGAACAAGGACGAAGCGATTGCCGCTTTTTATCGGACGCTGTACGCAAGCTTCGGCATTGCCGACGATCCCGTTGCCCAAGGCGTACTGGGTCGGTATATCCCGGCTATTGCGGTGATTGGTTACGACGGTTTCTACGTCTATGCCGAGGAGGAGTGGACGGGAGCCGACGGGAACACGGAACGGAAACCGGTTTGGGGAGCGAAGAAGCCGTATGCCTACGCCGATTCATCGAGCAACAGCCTTTCGTTCACGCTGGACGATTTCGTCCTCGCTTACGATGCGGACAGCCGGAGCTGGCACGAAGGCTTGCGGGCCGACGTTAGGCATCAGACGAACATTGCGCTATTAAAGGATGCGGAGCGATTTGAGCAGGTGCGCCGGAGCACCATCGTCCGCGCAATTGAAGACGAACTCGCCTACCGGATCAACAAACACAACGAATCGGTTTCCCGATACGGCTTTTCTTACACCTTCACGCTGCCGACCATTTCGCAGGAGGAATGGCACAATACCGTGGATGACGTCGGGGTGCTTGCCTTTATCCAAGGCATTCCGATGGGAGGCAAGTTTTACAACAACTATGCGCTCGGCGGAAGCCGCGTGCTCAAAAAGCCGGAGATTGTCGGAGCCAGGAAAGGAAGCATGAAAGTGTATTATCGCAGCACATGCGACTTTACTTATCCGGTGGAAGAGACGTTTTCCAGCGAAAAAGCGGCCGCGCAAAAAGGCTATATGCCGCTGGGCTGTCCTGACTCGCCATCTTAACGAGACGGCGGTGATTTCGGAAAGTGGACACGCCGTCAGATCGGCTTTATGATGAACCTAACAGTCGAAATCTTCCAAACTTGTCATGATCCATATTAAGAGAGGAGCGAATGGCGTGAGAAAATGGGTAATTGCAGGACTTGTCGCCGCGATGATTTGCAGCTTGTTCACCGTAACGGCAAGCGCGGCGAGCAACCCTCCGTCCTTTGTCAGCGTCGTCATGGACGGACAAAAAATCTGGTTTCCCGATGCGCAAGCATTTGTCGATGAAAACAACCGGACGCTCGTGCCGGTTCGATTCATCGCGGAAAAGATGGGCGCGAACGTAGGCTGGGAGCCCAAAACCATGACCGTACCGATTGAGCGGGACGACCTGCATATTGTGCTTACGATCGGCGAAAGCAAGACGCTCGTCAATGGTAAAGAAGTGGCCTTCGATTCGAAGGCGATCACCAGCGGCGGCCGGACGTTTGTCCCGCTGCGTTTTGTCAGCGAAGCGCTGGGGGCGGAAGTGAATTGGGATAGCCCGACATCGACCGTCTTCATTTCCACACAAGAAGACGCCAATGCGAAGTACGATGAATGGGGCCGCCTGATTCGCACAACCAACCTGCCCAAGAATGCGCAAGATTATCCTTATATACTTGCCGATGTGCCGAATGAAGCCTATGAGATGGCCTATCCCTACTCGCATCCTACGGACAGCAAGGTTTCTTCGGTGCTCTATTCGACCATACCGGAATTCAATAAGAAGAACGTGGACATTTGGATGAGCCGACTGAAAACGTTTGGTGCACTCTGGCTGAACGTGGATTACAAAACGATTGACGATACGTGGGCGCAGGCGGTATTTGCCACGAAAGTGCAAAGCTCCAATGCGGAATTGAAATATATCCGGCGGTATGCGGAGTGGGTGAAAGAAAACAAGATTCAGATCGAAGGATACCTTGATCCCGAGCCTTCCATGATCTACCGGAATGGATTTGGCGATAATTATGTTCGTGCCAAATTCGGCTCAATCTAATAATCAGTGCTTGACAATTAGCCAAACATCCGATGG
>CAMIVR010000171.1 GCA_946402065.1 uncultured Brevibacillus sp.
AAACGGAACGTCTTTCGCGCCACACTGGCATCCATGTTTGGGGTCCCCGTAAAATGCTCGGAATACGCTTCGAAGGCCCACGTCACTTTTTGGGGCACGGCGGAGTCGGCCTTGAATGCTTCCTCGGGCGCTGTCACTTGCGGAGTGTTCTCTTCTTGGCGATTCCCCTCCACCTCGGCCACGGCTTCACTATGACTACAGCTCACATCAAAGCAAGGCGTCTATGAGCTCTTCCTCTACCTTGTAAAAATTCGAGCGGATCCCAGGCGTTTGAATGGAACCGCTAAAAATAAACACGATCCCGCGCCGCGCTTCCTTGTCAAAATACATCGCACTGTGCAACCCGTAGGCGCTGCCCGTATGGCCGATCATGGGCGTATCAGCCAGCACGTCATCCCGCAGCTGCAGCTGCAGCCCGATTCGACTATATGTACCGTCTACCCCGGTACCCTCCCAGTGAAGCTGATGCATCAGCTTCGCCGTCTCTTCCCTCAGGATCCGGCTGCCGTTGTATGCGCCATCGTTCATATGGGCAAGCATGAATCGGCACAAATCCGTTGCGTTCGTCCGCAGACTGCCCTGGGGGCCAAAAATTGCCCCATTCGTGCCGGGCACGTACTGGCTGAGGTCAAGCGGCTGCGGTCTGCCGCCTTTCCAGTTGTCCGTTTGCGGGGAAAACCGGTTGTCCTGGCCAGTGTACTCATAGAGGACGCCGATGCTATCCATATCCTCGACCTCTTGCAGATTGAAGACCGAATGGATCATTCCTAACGGCTGAAAAATATGCTCCCTGCAATATTGATCCAAGCGTTGGCCTGAGAGCTTTTCCAGCAGCGTGCCGACCACCATGGACGCGAGGTTGGAGTAAGCGTACCCGTTCGGATCGCCCGGCCGTCTGTTGTCCCAGACAGCCTGATCGTAATACATGCCGCCCGGGACGAGAAACTCTCTTAACGACGGCGGTGCGCTGCTCTGCGACAAACGCGACAGGCGGACGTAAATCGCTTCGTCTTCTTCATCCGCTTGCAGGCTGGAGACATGTGTCAGCAGATGGCGAAAGGTAACCTTCTCTTCAGGAAAATGCGGATTTCTCACCGGGTAGCCCAAATAGTCGCCGATGTCATCATCCAGCTGAAACTTCCCCTGCTCATATTGCTGCATCAGTCCTGTCGCGATCACCACTTTGGTAATGGAGGCGACGCGAAAGATCGACGTTTCCTTGACGGGAATCTCTCGCTCCAGATCAGACCATCCATAGCCATTCGACCAGACGACCTCGTTATTGCTTACGACTGCGGCAGAAAGGCCGACGACACTATGTTTTTTCATAAGATCCAGAATCGTTTCATCGACCGTCGTCTGTTTGGCAGGCGACGGATATGGTTTTAGCGCAAAAGCTGGCGGAACGTGCTCATCAGCCATGTTCGGATCATCACCTTTTCTCGAATATGTCGTACGTATGATGAATCACACTGCTTTGATAATCTGTTTACCCCGCCCCAACAAGCAAATCTTTTTTTGTTTACTGCTTTGTCTGTTGATAGGCAGCGGCAGCCTGAACGAATTCGCGAAACAGATCGACAAACATCGGGTGCCGCTTCGTCATGCACTCCGGATGCCACTGTACGCCAAGCAAAAATCTGTCCTCGGTACTCTCGACCGCTTCGATAATCCCGTCTTCACTAAAGGCCGTGGCTTCCAGATGATGGCCAATATCCTTGACGCACTGATGGTGGAAGGAATTCGTAAAAATCTTGTCTTTCCCAAAGACAGCGCGGACTTTGCTGCCCTCTTTCAGCGTTACGGCATGATACAACTCATCCGTGGCGATTTCTCGGGGAAAATGGCCCAGCGTGTCCGGAATCTGTTTGTTGATGTCCTGCACAAGCGTGCCGCCCATGGCTACATTGATCAGTTGAATCCCTCTACATATACCAAAAATTGGAAGCTTCCGCTCGTACGCTCCCCTAAACAAAGCCAACTCATATTCGTCGCGAATGGAGGAAATCGCCTGCACTTCTCTTATCGGATTTTCCCCATAGTGATACGGAGCTATGTCATCCCCGCCGGAAAACAGCAAACCATCGAACAATTGCAAATATTCGCCGTACTGCCTTTCCTCCGGGATGATCGGAATCGTAACGGGGATCCCGCCTGCTGCATAAATCGAGTGGATGTAATCCGAGCTCAAGGCGCTTTGTCCTTTGCTGGATAAAAACGTTGTCACACCTATGACCGGTTTCAAATGCGTATCCTCCATTTCATGCTTGAAAAAAAGGCCCGGGAGTGTACTCCCCCACAGACCTTTTTTCCGCTTTGGTATATGCCCTTATTCTACATGAGCGTATTCAAAAATGGTATGTCCGATGTAATTCTTTAGCACACCTTTAATATTTGGCTTGATTAACAGCGCATCGTTATAGAAGTACAGCGGGATGATCGGCATTTCATCCATGAGGATTTTCTCAGCCTTGGCGAAATTGTCCATCCGCTTCGCCTGATCCTTGATCTTCCGGTTTTCCTGCAGCAAGCCATCGTATTCGGCATTCTTCCAGTGATTGTTGTCCTTCGTATTGACGCTCTCAAACAGGTCTAGGTTTGTCATCGGGTCAGGGTAGTCGCCGGTCCAGCCGTCTCTGGCAATGCTGAAGTTTCCTTGATGCATTTCGTCCCAGTACACCTTGGATTCAAATGTCTGAATGCTCACTTCCACACCCAGGTTGTCTTTCCACATGCTTTGCAGCGCCTGGGCAATGTCCTTGTCGGTTTGATCGGCCATGACGTTCAGGGTAACCGCCGGGATTCCTTTGCCGCCCGGATAGCCTGCGTCAGCCAGCAGCTTCTTGGCTTCATCGACATTTTCAGAAAAGATATTGCCGACGACATCGCGATACTCCTTATCCTTCTGCTCGCCATACGGTATGCCATACGGCACCATGCCAAACGCCGGTTTTTCATCGCTTTGCACAATATTTTTCAAGATCTGCTCGCGGTTGATCGCCATGCTGAACGCTTTTCGCACTCTGGCGTCATCAAACGGCTTCTTCTCGGTATGGATATCAAAGTAGTACGTACCGATCCGCGGAATGCTGAACAATTCCGGCGAGTCCTTGAACTGTGTCATCGCTTCATGGCCGACGTTGTCAGACACATTGATCTCATTGTTGTTATAGGCAGCCAGCTCGGCTTCCGGAGATTCGATGAAGACGATTTCCAGCGTATCCAGCTTCACCTTGTCGGCATCGACATAGTTGGGATTTTTCTTTAGCACGTATTTTTCTTTTGGTTTCATTTCCGCCAGCGTAAACGGTCCGGTTGAGAGGTACGACTCCGGCGATTTGGTCCAGCCCTGCTTCCCTTCGACCACATCTTTTCTCACCGGAAAATACGCCGTGACACACAGCAGATCGAGAAAATACGGAGTCGGGGATTCCAGCGTCACTTCAAGCGTAGCGTCGTCGATCGCCTTGACGCCGACATCGCTCGCCTGCGCTTGTTTTTCGTTGTACTTTTGGCCATTTTTCAAATAGTACAGGTAAAAGGCCGCTCCTGACGCGACATCCGGATTCAGCACCCGCTTCCATGAGTACTCGAAGTCCTGAGCCGTAACCGGCTTGCCGTCTGACCATTTGGCGTTTTTGTTGATGTGGAACGTGTACTTTACGCCCGAGGGGTCCAAATCATAGCTTTCTGCCAACGCGGGTACAGGCTTTTTCCCTGCTTCATCAAGCTTATAAAGTCCCCGAAACAAATTTTGCAGCACAATCGAAGACCGCGAGTACACATTAAGCGTCGGGTCCATCTCCTCCGGTTCTTTTGGCAATGCGTAAATGATTTTTTGCTCGGTTTTGGGCGCATCCGTCCCTGAAGGCGCCGGTGTACTTCCTCCTTCTGACGTCGACCCTGGTGCCGGAGCGCTGGAATTGCCCGGGCCTTCTGTACTGCAGCCGGCCAGTGTCGATACAAGCAACAAGGCTGTCAGAAACATGCTTGCCAATTTTTTCATCTCTTTCCCCCCATTGTGTTCGTTTCATGAACCGGAAAACCGTGTGCAAGCCATTTTCCCAATTCTCTTGAGCCGATCCCCCCTTTTCACTTCATCGTGGGCAATCGCTTATCTATGAAGCTGTCGCATGAAAACAGCACTCATACCCAGACTACAAAATCGGTTAATGCAACAAGTGGCATGCCACCATGTGGCCGCTGCCAACGTCTTGCAAAGCCGGCTTCACTTCGGCACAGACAGGCATGGCATACGGGCATCGCGTCCGAAAGGCACATCCGCTCGGTGGATTGAGCGGACTTGGCACATCCCCTTGCAGGCGAATCCGCTCCGCCTGTTCGGACAGATCCGGATCAGCAATCGGCACGGCAGACAGCAGCGCTCGCGTATACGGATGCTGCATATTGGTGTACAGCTCGTTCACCTCGCCGTATTCGACCAGACTGCCCAAGTACATCACGCCGACCTTATGGGAAATGTGCCGCACCATCGACAAGTCGTGCGAGACGAACAAGTACGTGAGTCCCAATCGCTCCTGCAGCTCTTCCAGCATATTGACCACCTGTGCCTGAATCGAAACATCCAGTGCGGAAATCGGCTCGTCGCAGACGATGAATTCAGGCTCGACGGCCAGCGCCCTGGCAATGCCGATGCGCTGCCTCTGACCACCGGAGAATTCGTGCGGATAGCGGTTGAGGTGGTCGCTTTTCAAACCGACCAGCTGAATCAGCTCTTTCACTCTGTCCAAGCGGTCCGCACCGCTATAGATGTTGTGCACGACCAAGGGATCGGCGATGATCTCGCCTACAGTCATACGCGGATCAAGCGAAGCGTACGGGTCCTGAAAAATCATCTGCAGTTTTTTTCGATACGGCAGCATTTCTTTTCGGTTCAAACCATGAATCGGGTTGCCATCGTAGAGAATCTCGCCTGCCGACGGTTCATACAGCTTCAGCAGCGTGCGGCCCGCCGTCGTTTTGCCGCATCCGGATTCGCCTACGAGGCCGAATGTCTCGCCCCGCTTGATCGAAAAACTGATTCCATCGACTGCCTTCAGCACGTTCGTCTGCCTGCCAAAAAAGCCTTTGCGAATGTCAAAGTGTTTCTGCAAATTGCGGACTTCCAGCAACGTTTTTTCCATCAGACCGAGACCTCCCGCACGTGACCTTGCGCCTTGGGGTGCATCAGCCAGCATGCGGCCCGATGCGTCGCGCTCAGTTCGACCTGCGGCGGTGCCAGCCGATCGCATACCTTCATGGCATACTGGCAGCGCGCCGTAAACGGACAGCCCTTTGGCGGGTGGAGCAAGTCGGGCGGACTGCCCGGAATCGGGATGAGTTTTTTCTTTTCGCCCGTATCCGCTTTCGGGATCGAGCGGATCAATCCCCATGTGTACGGGTGCCTGGGGTTGTAAAAAATTTCCCGGGTCGTCCCTTCTTCGACGATCATGCCGCCATACATCACCAGAATGCGGTTGCACATCGACGCGATGACGCCGAGGTCATGCGTGATCATGACGATCGACGTATTCAGCTTGCTTTTCAAATCGCGCATCAGGTCGAGGATTTGCGCCTGGATGGTCACGTCCAGTGCTGTTGTCGGTTCGTCCGCGATCAGTAGCTTGGGATTGCAGGAGATCGCGATGGCAATCATCACCCGCTGCCGCATGCCGCCGGAGAACTCGTGCGGATACTGCTTCAGCCTGCTCTCCGGACTGGGGATTTCCACCAGCTTCAGCATGTTGATCGCCCGGCGCTTCGCTTCTTCTCTGGACACCTTCTGATGAATCATGATCGGCTCCATGATCTGATCGCCAATCGTAAACAACGGATTGAGCGAAGACATCGGATCTTGAAAAATCATCCCCATATCGTTGCCGTGCATTTTTCTCATCGCCTTGTAATCCGTCTTGGCCAGCTCGATGCCGTCAAACTGGATGCTCTCTGCTTGCAGGCTCGCATTTTGCGGCAAAAGCTTCATGATCGAAAGCATGGAGACGCTTTTTCCCGACCCTGACTCCCCGACAATGCCGAGCGATTCCCCTTTTTTCACATGAAATGAAATTCCCCGGACTGCCTGGACGACTCCGGCTTCGATGCGGAAGCTCGTCTGTAACTGCTTCACTGTCAGTAGATTCACCGTATCACCTGCTTTCATTTCTTTAACCGGGGATCAAGCGCATCGCGCAAGCCATCGCCGATGAAATTGAGCGCAAACATCGTGACACTGATCGCCAGCGCGGGGAACAGCATCTGGTACGGCTTGGTAAACAAAGCCGGGATCGCATCGTTGACCAGCGTGCCCCAGCTGGCCATCGGCACCTGTATGCCGATTCCCAGAAAACTGAGAAACGCTTCCGCAAAGATCGCCGAAGGAACGAGAAAGGTAACCGTCACAATGATCGGACCCATGCTGTTGGGGATCAGGTGCTTGAACAAAATGCGCAGATTGGATGAGCCGGTCGCTCTCGCTGCCAGCGTGTACTCCTGGTATTTCAGCGTGATTACCTGGGCCCGGACAATTCTCGCCGTACCGAGCCAGTATGTAAGCGATAGTGCCAGCAGGATACTCTGCAGTGTATTGCCGAGAAACATCATCAGCAGAATGATGTAGAGCAAGTCGGGAACGCCGTACAAAATATCGACGATGCGCATCATGACCATGTCGGTTTTGCCGCCAAAGAACCCGGAAATGCCGCCGTAAATCACGCCGATGACCATGTTAATCGCCGCAGCGACGACGCCAATCGTCAAGCTGATGCGGGCACCATACAGCGTCCGGACAAAGATGTCGCGACCGAACTTGTCGGTACCGAACCAATGCTCGGACGAGGGCGGCTGATTTTGGTTGGCAATGTTTTGACCGTCGTAAGAATATTGCGAAAAAACCGGACCGAAAATGGCGGCAACCGCGATCACGATGATGATAAACAGTCCAAGCATCGCCAACGGGTCTTTGCGAAAGCGGGACCACGCATCCTGCCAGTACGATTTGCTCGGTCGTGAAATCAGGTCGCTGTCTCTGCCATTGTCTGCAAGCAGTTGAAACTCATCGTCTGCGATATCGGGCCACGTGTTTTCGGGTGTGGGGTCATATCCGTCTGCATCGTTTTTCTTGACGATGGAAGTGTTCATGGTTTCACCTACTCTTCAATTTTTACGCGCCGATCAATAATCGCATAAAGGATATCCACTACGATGTTGGCGATGATGATAAAAAACCCGAAAAAAACTGTCAGGCCGAGCGTCACCGAATAGTCCCGATCAGCGATCCCGCTCACAAAGTCGCGGCCGATGCCTGGAATGGAAAATACCCGTTCGACGATAAAGCTGCCCGTCAACAGTGCGGCCACGAGCGGCCCCAAATACGTAACGATCGGAATGATGGCATTTTTCAAGGCGTGCTTGAAAATGACGCGGTATTCGTAGACGCCCTTTGCCCGGGCCGTCAGAATATAATCCTGGCGCATCACTTCCAGCATGCTCGAACGCATCAGCCTGGCAATATAGGCGATCGGAGCGAGCGCCAGTCCGGCGACGGGTAAAATATAGTGCTTCCACGTCGACAGCCCGTATGTTGGCAACAGCTTGAGCGCAACGGCGAAACCGAACAGCAAAAGCACGGTCATGACAAAATTTGGAATCGAGATGCCGATCGTAGCGAAAATCATCGCTGCCCAATCCGCCCACTTCCCCCGCTTGATCGCCGAGACGATTCCCAGCAGCACACCGATGATCAGCGCTACTGCGATCGCGATCAGCCCGACTTTGGCTGACACGGGAAACCCTTGGGCAATCAATTCATTGACGGTCAAATCTGTCTGCTTGAACGAGATGCCCAAATCGCCGCGGAGCAAGCTTTTCAAGTAGATGCCATACTGAACGTACACCGGCTCGTTCAACCCATACTTTGCCTCCATTTTTTCGATCACGCTTTTCGGAACTTTTCGATCGCCCTCCGGGTCAAACGGCCCGCCTGGAATCGCGTGCATCAGAAAAAAGGTGATCGTCACCAGGACAAATAATGAGAGCAATCCGGCTATGAGCCGTTTCAGGATATATCCTGCCACGTTGACTCCCCCTTTTGTTTTTCGAAAGTTCTGAACGATAGGATTAACGAGAGACATCACCTCCAACTCATATACACTGATTAGCGGTGTTATCTACATAATTACAATTTTGCTTGAATAGATATTCCACTCAAGGCTCACGAGCAACGATACGCAACGTCTTTCGTGAGCATTGCGGGAATTTCATGTTTCCTCGATAAAAATTTGCATGTTTCACCGATTCTGCATCGTTTGCGGCTGGGAGGATCGGCGGATAGATTGGAGTATGTATTTTTAGTGAATAGTCTGAAATTTATACAAAAAATTTTACCGTACTTTTCTGAATGGAAACAAATTCATTTTTTAAATAACCCCTATGGGAAATTTCAATAGCGAATTGCAAAACGACATGAGGAGCAAACCCTCATGTCGTCGTATTCTCATTTATGCCGGTTGTTTTGCACCGAGCACCTGTTTGATCTTGTCAATCGCCCAATCCAAATCTTCCTTGCTGATGATCAGCGGTGGAGCAAAGCGGATTGTTGTCTCATGGGTCTCTTTGCAGAGCAGACCGAGTTCTTTCAGTTTTTCACAGAACGGTCTTGCTTCGGTCGTCAGCTCTACTCCAATGAACAAGCCACGACCGCGCACTTCACGGATGATCGGGTTGTTGATTTGCTTCAGCTGCTCCAGGAAGTAGTTGCCAAGTTCCAGGGAACGCTTGACCAGATCCTCTTCTTCGATGACGTCGAGCGCTGCATTGGCAACCGCACAGCCGAGCGGATTGCCGCCAAACGTCGAACCGTGTGAGCCTGGTTCGAATACGCCGAGAATGTCGCGGTCAGCAGCGACAGCAGAGACCGGGAATACCCCGCCGCCAAGCGCTTTGCCGAGGATGTACATGTCTGGTTTGACATCTTCCCACTGGCTGGCAAACATTTTTCCGGTACGGCCAAAGCCGGTCTGGATTTCATCGGCCAACAGCAGGACGTTGTTTGCCTTACATACGGCTTCCGCTTCTTTCAGGAATCCTTCACGCGGAATGACGATGCCTGCTTCCCCTTGAATCGGTTCGACCAGTAGCGCTGCCGTGTTTGGCGTGATCGCTTGTTTCAGCGCTTCAATGTCGCCGTACGGGATGATTTTGAAGCCTGGCGTGAACGGTCCAAAACCGCGTTTGTACTCTTCGGCGGATGAGAACGAGGTAATGGTCACCGTGCGGCCGTGGAAGTTGCCTTCGCAAACGATGATTTCCGCTTGGTTTTCCGCAACCTTTTTCACATCGTACGCCCAGCGGCGCACTGCTTTCAAAGCTGTCTCAACCGCTTCAGCACCTGTGTTCATCGGCAGAATCATGTTTTTGCCGGTCAGCTTTGCCAGCTTCTCGTAGAATGTGCCGAGCTGGTCGTTGTGGAACGCGCGGGACGTGAGCGTGATGCGATCTGCTTGGTCCTTCAGCGCCTTGATGATTTTCGGATGGCGGTGCCCCTGATTCAAGGCTGAGTACGCACTTAACATATCCATATAACGGTTGCCGTCTGGGTCCTCCACCCACACGCCTTCACCTTTTGACAGAACGACAGGCAATGGATGGTAGTTGGTCGCACCGTATTTTTCCGTTTGGGCGATAATTTGCTTTGATTCGCTCATCTGTATTTCCTCCTTCAATCGACTATAGCCACATAGCCTTCTTATTCTTTCCCAATCCATTTATTTAACTTAGCAAGAATGATGCCAACTCCGTCATATCGCGATTGGTCGATTTTCTCAGATATTTGCGCGATATGTGCATAATTTTTTTGCGCTAAAAGTTTTAGCAGTATGCACATTGCAAAATTTTTTGGCAGCCAAATACTCCTGTGGTACAATAGCTACAGGAGGTGAGAGTCCCATTGAATACGGAGCTACAGAAGCAGCTTGCCTTTCTTACCTTTTACGAACGGATTGTCGATGAAATCAAAGAAGGCATTCACGCCGTCGATGCCGATGGAACCTCGATTATCTACAATCGGAAAATGGCGGAAATTGAATCCATGCAGCAGCAAGACGTGCTGAATAAAAATGTGCTGGAGGTTTTTCACTTCCAGGGCGGTCAGGAAAGCACCCTGCTGCAAGCCCTGCGCGAAGGGAAAGCCGCGCAAAATCAAAAGCAAACGTATTTCAACGATAAAGGAAAAGAAATTACGACGATCAACAACACCTTTCCGATCAAGGATGGCGACCGCATTATCGGCGCGGTGGAGATCGCCAATGACGTCACCAAAATGGAGCGCATGATCCGGGAAACGATCCTGCCCAAGGATAGCTCGCTGTACAGCTTTGAAAGCATCATCGGCAAAAGCACAGCCATCCGGGATGTGATTGAAAGCGCCAAGCGGGCGAGCCGGACGTCCTCGTCGGTTCTGATCGTCGGCGAGACGGGGACGGGCAAAGAGCTCTTCGCACAGAGCATCCACAACTATAGTGTGCGCTCCTCTGCTCCTTTTATTTCGCAAAACTGTGCGGCACTGCCGGAAAATCTGATCGAAGGTCTGCTGTTTGGGACGACGCGCGGGGCTTTTACGGGCGCGATTGAACGGCCGGGGCTGTTTGAGCAGGCGGCGGGTGGAACGCTTTTTCTCGATGAGATCAATTCGTTGAGCCTTCCCCTGCAAGCCAAGCTGCTGCGGGTGCTGCAAGAGAAAACGATCCGCCGGATTGGCGACACGAAGGTAAAGGAAGTCGACGTCCGGATTCTCGCCGCAATCAACGAGGATCCGATCGACGCCATCTCCAATCAGCGTATGCGCAAAGACCTGTACTACCGCCTTGGCGTCGTCACGCTGTTCATTCCGCCGCTGCGGGAACGAAGAGACGATATCCTCCACCTGGCCGACTATTTCATCCAGAAGTACAATCGGCTGTTTCAAATGGATGTGCAGACGATCAGTGAACAGGTGCAGCAATTTTTTCTCCAGTACGACTGGCCGGGCAACGTTCGCGAGCTCCAGCATACGATTGAGGGAGCCATGAACTTACTCGTGGACGAGACAGAAATCCAGTATGCGCACCTCCCCTACCACCTGGTTCGGCGTTCCTCGTTTGTCCAGCAGGGCGAACCGTCAGCGTTGGCGAGCTTTATTGCAAGCCAACCGGAGATGGGGCAAAATCTCAAGCATGCGGTCGAAGAATTTGAGACGTTCTTCATTAAAAACGTCATCGCCCGGTATAACGGGAATATCTCCAGGGCGGCGAAAGAACTGGGCCTTAGTCGCCAGAGCCTGCAGTACCGGCTGCGCAAGCTGGCCATTCGCTCGAGTTAAGGGGAGGTTCGGCTGCCCATGCATACCAATGGCTCGAGCTAGGGGCGGTATCGGCTGCCCATGCATACCAATGGCTCGACCGAATGGCGGTATCGGCTGCCCAAGCATGCCATTCACTCGACCGAATGGCAGCGAGGCCAGCCTTTGCCCTGCTCACCTTTTTGACTATGTATGCTTTTCAACGATGCTTTTCACTCGCCCTACCTGCCCATCCTGCAACCGCACCTTGATGCCGTGCGGATGGTTCGGCGACTTTGTCAGGATGTCCTTGACAATTCCCCGGGTCGTCTTGCCTGTTCGTTGATCTTGCTTGAGAACGATGTCGACCTCAAGTCCGATGTGAATATTTTTGCGGCTTTGTCCGCCTGATCCAGTCATCAGTACATAGCTCCTATCCGTTACAAATTCAGCGATCGGGAATGCTGATCGAAAAAAGAGGAATTCGCTGCTCTTTTCACTAATGTACCATAAAACGGTTGTCCTCAACCGACAGAAAGAAGGAGGAGTTTTCTATGAATTCCCAATTACTTGACGATTTGCGGCAGCTTACGGCACAAGACCGGGCTACACAAAACGAAACCGCTCTGCAGCAGCACAGCAAAGACGAGTCCCACCATACTCCCGTCCTGCCCGATGCAGTCGTCTATCCGATGAATACAGCGGAAGTCTCGGCCATTCTCCAATACGCCAATGACCGACGCATTCCGGTCGTGCCCTTCGGCGTCGGCTCAAGCCTGGAAGGGCATTGTGTTCCGCTCAAGGGCGGCATTTCCATCGACTTTCAATTGATGAACAACATTCTGGAGGTTCGTCCTGATGATTTTCTCGTTCGCGTCCAACCAGGCGTTACGCGTACGCAATTGAATCAGGCGCTGAAGAAATACGGATTGTTCTTTCCGGTTGACCCAGGTGCCGACGCGACGCTAGGCGGTATGGCAGCGACGAATGCGAGCGGCACGACGAGTGTTCGCTACGGAATCATGCGCAGTCAAGTACGCGATCTGGAAGTCGTGCTGGCTGACGGGACCATCATTCACACCGGCGGGCTTTCGGCCAAGTCGTCTGCCGGTTATCACCTGACGGGAATGTTCGTCGGCTCGGAAGGTACGCTTGGCGTCTTCACGGAAATCACGATCAGAGTATACGGC
>CAMIVR010000172.1 GCA_946402065.1 uncultured Brevibacillus sp.
CTCCAGCGCCGATGAAGTCCGGTCGAAGAATTGGTTCAACTGATTGGCGGCAGCTTCGCCATCGCGAGCGAGCTGCATGACCAGCGGCAAGTCGCTCTGGGCCTTGCCGACGATTTCTTTTGCTTTGCCCATATCCTTGTGGGCAACTGCCACCGCTTGATTGATCGCCGGGATCATCGCTTCCAGCTTGAACAGCAGCTCCTTTAGCGTCATGATCGTCGGCAGCTCGCTTTCCAGTCCGATCCCGATTTCATTAAAAATTTGAAAAATCGTGCCATTGGCTGTTCTGACAAAATTCCGGTTAACTTCTTCAATGATCCCGCTGGCACCTTTGGCGGTGATTTTGGGCGAGACAGCGTTGATTTTCTCATTGACGCTGTAGATGATCTCTGCCTTTTGCGGATTGTCGTCGAGCACGGTGGCGATTTTCGCCGAGAAGTCGGCAGGGATCGTCAGGCTGGCATAGTAATCGCCGCGCTGAACCCCTTTCAAGGCAGTCGCTTCATCGACAAATGTCCAGCCGATTTTTTCATTGCTCTTGAGCGAGGTGATGATCTCATTGCCGATATTGAGCGGCTTGCCCTGCAAGGTCGCACCGGCATCGTTATTGGAGACAGCGATTGCGATCCCGCTCGTCTGCCCGTACGGGTCCCAGGACGCTTCGATATTGAACCACGCATAGAGCGACGGCAGGAAGACAAGTCCGAGTATGATGACCGTGGCGACCCAGTTTTTTACGATATTTTTGATGTCGCGGACAAAAAGGAACCAGATATGATTCATTGCAATATCTCCCTACTAGCTGCTTTTATCTGAGTGAGCCGATGGTCTGGCATGGATAATCGTACCAATGCCTGTATTCATTTTAGCATGTCTTCGAGACTTGCTAAACATTACGAAAGAAAATGACACGCGGCACCGATCGGCATAAATGCTCCAGAGAAGAACTAATCCTTTGGAATGAATAGATGGACGGCAGTTCCCCACCCGAATTTGCTTTGCAAAACAAGACCATATTGTTCCCCGTAGGTTAATTTTAATCGTGTGTGCGTGTTATATAATCCAATATGCTTCGTTTGCTCGCTGTTCGAGTCCAGTTTTTCCCGGATCTCCCGCAGTTTTTCCGGTACGATGCCGATCCCGTTATCAATGACGGATATTTGTAATAACGATTTGGAAACAGATCTGATTTTTATTTTGATCAAACACTTCCCAGCTTCTTTGATTCCGTGATACAGACTGTTCTCGATTAAAGGCTGCAAAATTAATTTCATCACGTGATATTTCGTAACGTCTTCAGCATAATCCCAGATTACATCAAACCGATCTTTGTACCTGATCCGTTGAATTTCCATATAGCTTAACGTATAGATGATTTCCTTTTGCAAGCTAACCATTTTGTGCTGATCGTCCAGGGAATACCTCAAGATATCCGCCAGGTTCTCTACCATATGGTTTAATTCGTTCGGTCTGCCAGTCATGCTGATGGCCTTCCAATTAATCGTCTCCAGCGTATTAAACAAAAAATGCGGGTTGAGCTGCGACTGCAACGCGGCAAATTTCATCGCCTGCGCCTTGTATTTTCGCTCCGACAGCTGGACCTTTAAATAGTTGTGCTCCAGGAAGTTTTTCAGCAGCCGATGGATGATATAGCTGTACACGTCTTTCACGCGGGAAGGCAGCGGAGGGAGCGGCCTGCCGTGTTCCGCAGATTGCAGGATGGTGATGATCGCTTTAATGTCTTTGCTGTTTTTTTTGGTCAAATAATAGGCCAAGACCGTACCGGCGATTACGGAGAGAACCAGCATGGCCAATGCGGTAAAGCTCAATTCCATGGGAACCTGATATAAGGAAGCCTTGGGGATGATCGAGACAAAGGTCCAATCGTACTTGTCCGAGGCAAGCTTGGACACGACGAATGGCTCCCGGCCCAATTCCATTGCAAAAAATGAACGCGGCTCGGAAATAATCTGTGCAATATCTGGCTCCGGCAAAGCGAATTTTTTATTTTGAAAGATCAGCTTGTTGTTTTTATCAATGATGAACAGCCCTTGGTCTTTCATGGTGGAGAGATTGGCGAGGTAGTTTTCGATGTAGTCCGTCTTGATATTTAATACGATCACGCCTTCGCTGCCATCCGTTACCGTAATCTTTCGATACATCGTGATGAGATCCGCATACGTGGGAATTTTTTCGACATTGTATTTTCGTATCGTTCTCGCTTCCACCCAAACCGATTCTTGCTCGCGATGATCGTTAAAGCTTTGGAACCAGGAGGTATCGTGAAAATCACCCAACCCGACCAATCCGCCAACGGTAGAGGTGATAAATTGATTCCGGTCGTTGCTTAAATAAATGTAGATGGAGTCGATGTATGGCCTGGCAATGTTCGGCGATTCGATAAAATTTTTTAGAGAGGCCAATTTCTTGTAGTCATCCGACTCGAGCCAAGGCTTTTGCAGCATGTTTCTCAGATTGACAAACTCCGTGGCGCTGGCGACGATGTGCAGATTCAAGGAATCCAGTTCGTTGAAAATGAGCTCCAGATTTTCCTTGGTTTGCTTCAACAAATTCATGTTGTTATGATCAATGTCTTCTTTGATGTACTGTTGAATCATGAAAGTTGACAGCGTTCCCAAGACCAGGATGGGAATCAGCATCGGGATTAAAAAGGTTGCCAGGTGTTTCACAAAAAAAGCGCGGTATGTTTTTTTCATCCGATTCCCTTCATTCTCTGTTTCTGTACTCTCTGGGGCTTTTCCCAAAGTACTTGCGGAACGCCCGGGTGAAGTTTTTGGCATTGCTGTACCCGAGCATCTCGCTGATCTCATAGCCCTTGTAGTTCATATCCTTGACTAATTCCATGGCCTTGTTCATTTTTACCCCGACGACAAAATCGGAGAAGTTCTGTCCGGTCTTGTCCTTAAAGTATTTGCTGATGTAATACGGGTTCAGATGAACCAGTTGAGAGGCGCCTTCCAATGTGGCGTCCTTGTAATGCTCGATCACATACTTTTTAATTTTGGCAATGATTTTGTCGGAGATCAGCGGTTCTGCCTCGAAGCCGCTGCATTGCTCCGGCAATCGGGGTGGGGTGTTGGATACAGTCGGCTTAGCCTGATCCAATTCCTCCTTGATTTTGGTAAAAACCTTCAGCAGCTCGCCGTATTTTGTCGGCTTGACAATATAGTTTTTCACACCGTAGATGAGCGCCTGATGAGCATAGTCAAACTCTTTGTAACCGCTTAAAAAAATGAGCTTGATAGGGGAGTTTTGGTTGCAGAGCTCTCTGGCGACATCAATTCCGGACATGACCGGCATTCTTATATCGCAAAGAATCGCATCAAGCTGAAAATCGGCTGCATACTGCAAAACCTCCTTGCCGTTAGCGGCTTGACCTGCCACTTCGAACCCTATGTCATTCCAAGGAAAGTAATTACTCAGACCGTTTCTGATCTCGTATTCATCATCGGCGATCAAAAGCTTATACATATTCACTTCTCCCCAGATCGTATTGTTGCAAATATTTGCAATATTTATTTCACTATCATATACCTATTTTTCTTGCGGCTACAAGGGTTTCCTGATGAATGGAAGTGGCTTGATGATACCATCTCTATAAAAATGATACCGGAAGCCGATGCGGTTCGAAAAAAAAGCCAATCGATGATACTAAATGTAAAGCAGGGTCCCTTTGCTTGCTTGCGAGTTTGTTGTTCAATTAAAACAATGAAATAAGCCTGAACGCGTCAGGAGGTGGAAATGTGAAAAACCTGTTGGAAGTTGTGGATCTGCAAATCGTTTTTCAAACGGATCAAGGCGAAGTGATTTCCGTCGACAATGTCGGCTTTTCCCTAAAGCACGGCGAAACGATTGGCATCGTAGGCGAATCGGGCTGCGGCAAAAGCGTCACCTCGTTGGCGATTATGCGGCTGCTCGGGCGGAGCGGGCGAATCAAACAGGGGGAGATTCGGTTTGAAGAGAAAGAGCTCTCCCAATTAAGTGAAGATCGTCTGCGGGAAATTCGCGGGAATGAAATCTCGATGATCTTTCAGGAGCCGATGACCTCGCTGAATCCCGTCTTTAGTATTGGCGACCAAATGACGGAAGGCATCAAGCTTCATTTGAAACGAAACACAAAAGAAGCAAAAGCCTACGCTATCGAGATGTTGGAAAAAGTCGGGATTCCCCGCGCCGAGGCGATTATGAGGGAATACCCCCACACGTTGTCCGGGGGGATGCGGCAAAGGGTGATGATCGCGATGGCCCTGGCCTGCAAACCAAAGCTGCTCATTGCCGATGAGCCGACAACCGCTTTGGATGTGACAATTCAAGCGCAAATCCTCGAATTGATGAAAAAATTGCGTGAAAATTCAGGAACATCCATTATGCTGATCACACATGATTTGGGGGTGATCGCCGAGATGGCTGACCGGGTGATTGTGATGTACGCCGGACAAGTCGTAGAAGAAGCAGACGTATTTACCTTGTTTGACGAACCGCGACATCCGTACACCAAGGGGTTAATGGAATCGATTCCGCATATTGAGTATACAGCGGATCAACGCCTTGCCTCTATCCCCGGTACCGTACCCTCCCTGCATCTCATGCCGGAAGGATGCCGTTTCCATACGAGATGTCCGTATGCTGATGAACGCTGCTGTCGGGAGCAGCCCCCATTGCTTCCGGTAGGCATTGGACACAGAGCCAGGTGTTGGTTGGCTGAGGGGGATGAAACGATTGTCGGCGGATGAAGGGAGGCAGCCCGTGTATAAGCAGGAATCAGGAGATGTGTCTCCCCTCTTGAGAGTGGAGCATTTGAAAACGTATTATCCGATCAAAAAAGGAATCTTCTCACGAACGGTCGGCTATGTTCAGGCAGTCGACGGGGTCGATTTCGCGGTCTATCCGGGAGAAACGCTCGGACTGGTGGGTGAGTCGGGCTGCGGAAAATCGACCATCGGAAAAACGATTATTGGATTGGAAGCTCCGATCGATGGTCAGATTTTTTTTGCCGATCGGGAAATCTCTCAATATTCCAACCGTGAAATGAAGCAGATTCGGCGGGATTTGCAGATTATTTTTCAAGATCCCTATTCCTCTTTAAATCCGCGGAGACGGGTGAGGGATATTTTGGCGGAGCCGATGAAGGTTCATCAAATCGTAGAGGATGGCGATGTGCAGCAGCGGGTGGACGACCTGCTGGAAATCGTCGGGCTGCCGCGAAATGTGCAAAACCGCTATCCGCATGAGTTTTCCGGAGGGCAACGGCAGCGTATCGGGATCGCCCGGGCGCTCTCGCTTAATCCCAAGCTGGTGATTTGCGATGAACCAGTTTCGGCATTGGATGTATCCATCCAAGCGCAGATTTTGAATCTGTTAAAGGACTTGCAGAAAGAATTGCAGCTCACGTATTTGTTCATTGCGCATGGATTAGGGGCAATCAAATACATTTGCGATCGGGTCGCTGTGATGTACCTGGGGAAAATCGTGGAGATCGGCAAAACGGAGGACATTTTTAAAAATCCGAAGCATCCCTACACGAAAGCGCTGTTAAGTGCCTATCCTGTCCCGAACCCCCGTCTGCGGACGCAAGGGCGAATTGTCATCCAGGGCGACGTACCCAACCCGGCACATCCGCCGAGAGGATGCCGGTTCCACACGCGATGTCCGATCGCCAAAGCGGTCTGCCGCGAGCAGGAGCCGCTCCTGAAGGGGCAATCCCATGCGGCAGCTTGTTTTGCCAATGAATAGCTTACGGGAAAGAAGGTGTTGTCGTGTTTTCCTATATCGTCCGAAGGCTGCTGATCGCTGTACCTGTCCTGATCGGTGTGACGATTTTTAATTTCTTCATGATCAATTGGGCTCCCGGCAATCCTGTAGAAATGTTCATCGATCCGAATGCCTCGCAGGAACAGATTGCCTTGCGGAAAGATCAGCTCGGTTTAAACGCTCCGCTGTGGCTGCAGTATTTTCAATGGGTAAACCGGTTGCTGCATGGCGATTTTGGCTACTCGTTCAGTACGTATCAGCCAGTCTCCCAGATGATTCTGGAGCGGCTCGGTCCGACATTGCTGCTGATGGGTCTGTCCCTGCTCGTTGCCGTCCTCATCGCTGTGCCGCTTGGTATTTTGAGCGCCACGAAGCAATACAGCAAACTGGATTATGCGACAACAGGCGTTTCGTTTCTCGGCATTTCCATTCCGCCCTTCTTTTTGGGTCTAGGTCTGATCTTTCTTTTTTCATTGGAATTGCAGGTGCTGCCTACCGGAGGGATGGTTACGTTAGGTGGAGACGGCGGCTTTGCCGATCGGTTGAGCCACTTGATACTCCCGGTTTTTGTCCTGGCCATGGGAATTGTCGGAAAAAAGATTCGCTTTGTCCGGGCCAGCATGCTGGAGATTTTGGGGCAGGATTACCTGCGAACGGCCCGTGCCAAAGGGTTGCGCGAATTCGTCGTGACCAACAAGCACGCCTTGCGCAATGCACTGATTCCGATCATCACGGTAGTTGGTCTGGAGATTCCCGTGCTGCTGGGCGGAGCGGTCATTACCGAACAGGTTTTCCAGTGGCCGGGAATGGGACAATTGACGATTCAAGCGATCATGTCCCGCGATTATCCGACACTGATGGCCGTTAATTTCATGGCTGCCGTCATGGTTTTGGTGACCAATCTATTGACGGACATCGTGTACTCCATTGCCGATCCGCGAATCAAATACCAATAACGAGAGGAGTTATGACCATGTCAATGGCAGGGGTGGGTGTACGTAAAGAACCTGCGACAGGGGACGATACTCCTGCGAAAGCGATGCAGGAGTCAGGACGGGAAGAGAGCTATTTGCGAATGATTACCCAGCGTTTTTTGAAGCACCGACTAGCAGTAGCGGGGCTCGTACTCCTCTGTTTGATTGTCCTGGAAGCTGTCTTCGCTCCGTGGCTTGCCCCGCAAAACCCTTATGATGTGACGGCCGCTTTTGGGGCGCAGCCTTCCGCCGGGCATCTGCTTGGTACCGATCAGGTGGGACGGGATGTGTTGAGTCGCTTGATCTACGCATCCAGAGTGTCGCTTATGGTCGGGGTGGGAGCCGTTTCGATTTACGTGGCGATCGGAACCGTTTTAGGTGCCGTTTCCGCTTATTTCGGCGGATGGGTAGATATGTTGTTCATGCGGGTGACCGATGTGTTCATGTCATTTCCCCCCTTAATCGTGATACTCGTCATCGTCAGTATTTTGGGCCCCAGTCTTGTCAACGTGATCTGGATTTTGGGCTTGCTCGGCTGGCCGTCGGTAGCCCGCCTCGTGCGAGGGAGTGTCCTTTCGCTCAAGCAGATGGACTTCGTGAAGGCAAATGTCGCACTCGGTTTGAGCACAATGCGAATTTTGTTTGTCCATATTTTGCCGAATGCCGTCGGGCCAGTCCTGGTTCATGCGACATTCGGAATGGCCGGGGCGATTGTGATTGAGGCTTCGCTCAGCTTTCTTGGCTTGGGGGTGCAGCCGCCGATCGCAAGCTGGGGGAATATGCTGACTGATGCACAATCATTGACGGTATTAACTTCGCAGCCATGGCTTTGGGTACCGCCAGGGATGATGATCGTCGTGACTGTTTTGTCGATCAACTTTATCGGTGACGGACTGCGTGACGCTTTGGATCCCAAGAGCCTGAAATAACGTCAATTGGAGGAATAGAAATGAAAACATTGGCTCAAAAGCTGTACATCTTCGTTTGTATCTCGATTTTGCTGGCAATGACAGCGTGCAGTAATCAGTCGCAACCGACGGTAAATTCAAATTCAAGCCAACCCCCTCTATCAGCAGGAAAAAAAATCATTTATGTCGGGATTACCAATCCGCCAGCTACGTTAAATCCGATCATTGCGATGGATGACACTTCGCAACAGCTTGCTTCCATATTGTTTGAATCACTCTATGTATTGGATGAATCGATCCGCTTTCAACCAAAATTAGCGGAGAGCTTTGAGACAACTGACAACCAGAATTTTGTCATTAAACTGAACCAAAAGGCTAAGTGGACGGATGGACAACCGGTTACAGCCGAAGATATTTTATTTACGCTGCAGCTCATGGCGAATCCGAAAGTTACCAGCCGGGGAATTCAGCCTCTGTCTGTAATCACAGGCCTGGATGAGCAAGGAAGGCTGCCCGAGGGCCAAACGGACATACAAGGGATAAAGATCGTCGACCCGCACACGTTAACCGTCCATACGAAATTTCCTGTTGATCCGACCTTCTTGAAAGAAAAACTTGGCGTTGAAATATGGTTTTTGCCCAAGCATGTTTTAAAAGATGTAGAACCGGAGAAACTCCATCAGCATCCGTTCATGCAAAAACCAAACGTCACAGACGGTCCTTTTAGGGTTACGGAGCTTCTCAAAGATCAATATGTAGCATTTTCGCCTAACAAAGATTATTACCGGGGAAAACCCAAACTGGATAAACTGTTTTTCAAAGTGATGCCGGCTTCCAACCTTGTAGCACAGCTGCAAACGGGCGAAATTCAGATGAATTTTCCGGCTATAGGCAAAATAGCTGTTGAAGATTTCGAAAAAGTAAAAAATATGTCGAATGTGCGGACCATTCAAGGGATGCCGTTCGAATATCAAATGATGTTTTTTAATGTGAAAACCATCCCTGACGCGAAGGTCCGACAAGCCATAGCGTATGCGATCAATCGCCAATTTCTGGTGGATAACCTCTTGTTAGGAGAAGGGCAAGTTTTCGAGGGACCTTACACCCCGATTCATCCTTATTACGACAAGAACATCACGAAGTATGACTACGATCCGGCAAAAGCAAAGCAGTTATTGCAGGAAGCGGGATGGGATTTCAACAAAACGATCGATTTGGCGGTTTCAATCGGAAATAAAACCCGTGAACAGGAAGCTGTTATCATTGCGGAGAATTTGCGGGCGGTGGGACTGAATGTGCAAATCAATAAATACGATTTGCCTACGATCGTTCAGAAGGGCGCCAAGCATCAATTCGATTTGCTTTTGTTAGGATTACCCTTCCAGCTGGATCCGGACAGGAGTTATTTTTATCAAACCGGCGGGGCCTACAATTTCGCAGGGTACAGCAATCCCCAGGTGGATGAACTCATCGAAAAAGGGAAAAACGAGGCTGATCCGCAAAAGCGCCATGTCATTTATGGGCAAATACTGGAGATTTTGCAGCACGATCTGCCAACGTTGTCACTCTTTTCCGAATACAATCTGAAAGTGGTTTCCAAAAAGGTGACAGTTGGAGAACCGAAAGACCAAGGGATGCTGTATAACGTTCATGAATGGGACATCGAGAACTGACATTTGTTCATATCATAACAGGGAAGGGATGGGGTTCTATGTTGACGGTCTGGCAGCAGAAATTGGCAGAAATGTACGAACAGATGGTGGCATGGAGAAGACATTTCCACCAGTATCCCGAGCTTTCTTTCGAAGAGGTGGAAACGCCGCGAAAGATCGCCGAGATTTTGCGAAGCTTTGGCATCGAAGTCCGGACGGGAGTCGGTGAGAGAGGCGTTGTCGGGAAGATTCGCGGGGGCAAACCCGGCCGAACGGTGGCGTTGCGAGCGGATTTTGACGCCCTGCCGATTCAGGATGAAAAGGAGGTTTCCTATAAATCCAAAGTTCCGGGTGTCATGCATGCCTGCGGTCATGACGGGCATACGGCCACTCTCCTCGGGGTTGCCAAAGTTCTCAGCGAGATGCGTGAACAGCTGTCCGGCAATATCGTACTGATCTTCCAGCACGCTGAAGAGCAGGAGCCCGGCGGGGCCATCGCGATGATTGAAGATGGCTGTCTGGAAGGAGTGGACGTGATTTTCGGCTCTCATTTGGCCTCGATTTTGCCGCTTGGACTGGTGGCCACAAGGAAAGGGCCGCTGCTGGCGGCGTCCGACAACTTTGAAGTGACGATCTCCGGCTACGGCGGCCACGGCGCAACACCGCATCTAACAGTTGATTCCATCATCGTTGCGGTACAAGTGATCAATCAGCTTCAGCTATTGGTCAGCCGGCGAGTAGACCCGCTGCAAGCAGCCGTTTTATCCATCGGGTCTTTCCATGCCGGGCAAGCGCCCAATGTGATCCCGGATCGGGCAGTCTTCACAGGCACGGTGCGGACACTTACCCCTGAAACAAGAGACCTGATGGAAAGAGAGCTGAGAGCGATCGTGGAGGGAGTAAGCACTACCCTTCAGGCCAAAGCGGAAATCGAGTACGTTCGCGGCTATCCACCGTTGCGAAACCATGATGAAGAAACCGACTTTTTCATGAATGTTGCAGTGAACGAGCTCGGAGCTGATCGGGTCATCGACGTTCCCGGGAATATGGGCGGAGAAGATTTTGCTTACTACCTTCAGCATGTCCCTGGCGTTTACTTCTTCACAGGTGCAGGCAAGGCTGAGCCAAATGCCGACTATCCGCACCACCATCCGCGATTTGATTTTGATGAGCGGGCGCTGCTCGTTGCCGGAAACATGCTGCTGAGTCTGGTTTACAATTACCTGAAGGAACCGCAGGCGAAGTAAAGGAGAATGACTAAGGCGAGTGCTGCCGTCGCCGTCGCGGGCATTGTGTAAATAAGATCGAGGGGGAATGCGGTATGATGAATTATCAACTTACACTCCGCTCTATATTGGAGCGCGGAGAAAGGCTGTTTCCGAAAAAGGAGATTGTCTCCCGTACTGCTTCAGGAATTTTTCGCTATACGTATGCCGCGTACGGGCAAAGGACGCGACGGTTGTCCAGTGCGCTTGCTTCCCTTGGAGTGAAGCGGGGGGAACGGGTCGCTACGTTTGCCTGGAACCATCATCGCCATTTGGAAGCGTACTTCGCGATTCCGTGCATGGGAGCTGTTTTGCATACGATTAACATCCGTTTGTCACCCGAACATATCGCCTACATCGTCAACCATGCAGAGGATTCGATCCTGCTTGTCGATGAAGATCTGCTGCCTGTCATTGAAAAGGTTCACGATCAACTGTCGACCATCCGGGCCTATGTGATTATGACCGACAAGCCGGAATTGCCCGAGACGGCGCTGCGTCCGGTCTATTCCTACGAGCAATTGCTCGAACAGGGAGATCCATGCTACGCATATCCCGAAGACATTGATGAAAACGCTCCCATGGGGATGTGCTATACGTCGGCCACCACAGGAAACCCCAAAGGCGTTGTGTACTCCCATCGCGGAGTTTTCCTGCACAGCATGGTGTTTGGCATGGCGGATACAGTCGGATTGTCGGAAAATGACACCACGATGCCAATTGTCCCCATGTTTCATGCGAATGCCTGGGGGATACCGTTTACCTCCGTTTGGCTCGGAAGCAAGCAAGTGCTGCCAGGACCGGCACCGACACCGGCAGTTCTGCTCGATTTGATTCAGCAGGAGAAAGTAACGTTGGCGGCGGGAGTGCCAACCGTCTGGCTCGGCATATTAAAGGGACTGGAAGAAGGGCAGTACGACATCTCCAGCCTGCGCGCGGTTTTATGCGGAGGGGCGGCAGCTCCGCGCGGCATGATTAAGGCGTACGAGGAAACACACGGGATTCCCTTTATTCATGGGTATGGAATGACAGAAACAACCCCACTCGCCATCTCGTCCCGGTTAAAAAGCTACCAGCGGAGCCTTTCTCAGGATGAGGTGCTCACGATTCGCTCGAAGCAGGGAATTTTGGTCCCCGGCCTGGAGATGCGGATTGTCGGGCAGAACGGAGATGTAGCGTGGGACGGAGAGGAAATGGGTGAATTGCTCCTGCGCGGCCCCTGGATCGCTAGCGAATACTACAATGATCATCGCTCGGCCGAGGCTTTTGTCGACGGTTGGCTGCACACGGGCGACGTGGCGGTCATCGATGAAGAGGGAATTGTCAAGCTCGTCGACCGCACGAAGGATCTGATCAAGAGCGGTGGCGAGTGGATCTCGTCGGTCGATCTGGAAAACGCGCTGATGGCTCATCCGGCTGTATTTGAAGCCAGCGTCGTCGGTATTCCGCACCCGAAGTGGGACGAACGGCCGGTAGCATTCGTCGTCCTGAAAGCCGCCAACCGCGAATCGGTTGAAAAGCAGGAGCTGCTTGATTTCCTCAAAGGACAGTTTGCCAAGTGGTGGCTCCCGGATGACGTGGTATTTCTTGAAGAAATCCCCAAAACCTCTGTGGGAAAATTCATGAAGCGTTCGCTCCGGGAGCAATATAAAGACCATCTGGTGTCATCCGTACAGTAGATTTGATACGAATGATGCTCATGTTTACCTTCCAAAAGGTTTAGACTGCCCTATCGCAAAACAATTACGATAGAGCATGGTGAAAAGCCGGTCTGCAGACTGGCTTTTTGTCCGTGCGCCACGCATGGCGACTAACTAGGCGGTGAAAGTCCGCTGTGGGGGTTTGTA
>CAMIVR010000173.1 GCA_946402065.1 uncultured Brevibacillus sp.
AAATTTACCGAGCCGGTTGTCGTCGCGCTGCGAAAATTAAGCGTCGAGGCCGAACTGACGGGAAGAAATGACATCCAGGTCGGGGAGCGGAAAATTTCCGGAAACGCCCAGTTCTCGACCAAGGGCCGGATGTTCAGCCACGGTACGCTGCTGTTCGCTTCGGAGATGGAGAACGTCGTCTCCGCATTGAAGGTAAATCCGGAAAAAATGCAGTCCAAAGGGATCAAATCGATTCGCAGCCGCGTCGCCAACATTTCCGAGTTTTTGCAGTCGCCGATGACGATTGGGCAATTCAAGCAGGCACTGCTCGCGTCGATTTTCGAAGGTGGGGAGATTGACGAGTACGTCCTGAAAGAGGCAGATTGGGAAAAAATTCACGAGATTTCCAAGGAGCGCTACCAAAGCTGGGATTGGAATTACGGCAAGTCGCCACAAGCAAACTTCCGGCAAGTACGCAGGCTGTCGTCCGGTACGTTTGACGTCCGTCTGCAAGTGGCGAATGGAAAAATCAAGGAGGCCGTGATTTACGGCGACTTCTTCGGAGTGGGGGATGCCACAGAGCTGACCGCCAAGCTTGCAGATGTCCGCTATGATGAGGAGTCGATCAAAGCGGCGCTCGCAGATGTCGATCTGACGCATTATTTTGGCCCGATCACGCTTGAGGAATTCGTCAGTCTGCTGTTTTAGCTTCTGTCACCAGCACTGGTTGCGACAAGCAGCAGCACGAGTACAATCGCGACATCGCAATTGGTTGTAAATCCGAGCAGCACATGCGGCAATCCGCCAGTAACGAGGCTTGCAGTTCAGTCACACTGCAATCGCTGGTGTTGCGAAAAGACGGAATCAGCAGAATGAAATCGTCAATTGAAAAAGTTTTCATGATATACTGGACGAGGTTTCAGAAAAGAGACAAACGTTGTACGTGAGGAGAGAATGGTTGGATGAAAACAACAGGTTGGCAAAAAATCTTCTTCATGCTGTGCTCTCTCGTAATGATCATCGGGCTTCCCGATCCCATGGCGAGCGCTCAGACAGCCCAGGCACCGGCAAAAACGACAATCTTGCTTGATGGGTATCCGCTTCCTTTTCCCGTAGAACCAAAGAACGTCAACGGCTACAATCTGGTGCCCTTTCGCGCTATCGCCGAAGCAATCGGCATCACCGTCGACTGGGATGGAAAAACCAATACAATCACGGCTACCAAAGAGACACAGACAGGCTTGAAGACTGTCGTTTTGCAGCTCAACCACAATACGGCTACAGTGAATGGACAAGCTGTTCCGCTTCCGGTCAGTCCCATGGAGATAAACGGGAGTACACTCGTTCCGCTGAGTTTTTTCAGCACCCAGTTCGGGGCGCAAGTGAGCTGGGACGCAAACACGCGGACGGTGTCAATCGTATCGCCGCCCGGACACCTCTACAGCATGGCGTTCTATGCGATCTCCTCGTTTGCCGAGCGGTCGCTGCTCGGTCATTTTGACGCGGCTGGTTTTGGCTGGAGCCGCATCGATGCTAACGGCAACCTCACCCTGGAAGGGAAAGACTTTTACTGGCCGCAAGCGGCAGGCGATGTCACACCGCAAAGCATCATTGACGACTCGGCAGCTCAGGGGACGGCTCCGTATCTGCTGGTTTTTGCCGGCGATGGAACCGGCGAGTTGACAAAGCTGCTGGAAGACGCCACGCTGCGCGACAAAGCGATCAAAGGCATCGGGCAATTGGTCGCAGAGAAGCGCTTTGCCGGTGTCGTGCTTGATTTCGAGGGGCTCGGGATGAGCGGGGACACTGCCTTGGTGAAGCAGCAGTACAACGAATTCGTCCGTCAGCTTGCTGCACAGCTTCAGCCTAACGGCACCAAGCTGTCGCTTGTTCTGCACCCGCTAAACGGCGCTTATCAGGGATATGATTACACAACACTCGGCACGCTGGCGGATGATCTGATCATTATGGCGTATGCGTACGAAAATGAGAAACAGCCTGAACCTTTGGGCAAAGTCGACCAAGCGATCAAACTGGCCACGGCGCAAGTGCCGAAGTCGAAGCTGTTGCTCGGCATCTCCATGGGCAGCGAAAACGCCGGGTCCGTCAACAGCAAGATCGGGCTGGCCAAGCGCTACGGCTTAAAGGGCATCGCCATCTGGCGGCTCGGATTGATCGGCCAGCCGGCATTTGCCGAAATGCAAAAAAGCGTGCAGTTCAAGGATGCTGTCCCGGTAAGTCAATAAGCCTAAAGGCTAGGCTTAAATGACTGCAGACCTAAAACAAGCTAACGAAAAGCATCCCGTCTCGCGATCAAAAGTAGAACGGGATGCTTGTTTTTCGTGTCACTGACAATCAGTTGGTCTGATGCAGATTGAATTCATCGAGCTTGCGATACAGTGTCGTCCGCGAAATCCCTACGGCAGTTCGATGGTAAAGACGTTGAGCCGATAGTAGAGATCGCTGCGGAAAGAGCCGTTCGGTGCGAGCTCCTTGGTAATATTTTTATTCGTCGCGGCAATCACCCGAACATCTACCGGGATCGAAGTATGGCCGCCCACTCGGGTTACTTCTTTTTCCTGAAGGACCCGCAGGAGTGTCGCTTGCAGTTCGAGCGGCATGTCGCCGATTTCATCGAGGCACAGCGTCCCGCCATTGGCCGCTTCGAATTTTCCCGGGCTTCCGCCTTTTTTCGCCCCTGTAAACGCCCCGTCTACATATCCGAACAACTCGGCGCTGATCAGCTCGCGGGAGATCGCAGCGCAGTTGATGGCGACGAACGGATTTCCGCTGCGGTCGCTCTCGTTGTGGATCGCTCTGGCGAACAGCTCTTTTCCGGTGCCGCTTTCTCCGAGAATGATCACGCTGGAGGTCGTTTTTGCCGCAGATTTCACCAGTGTCATCACTTTTAAAAACCGCTCGCTTGAACCGATCAGCTTCCTGTGCTCGTGAGTGGTGTTCTCCAGATTCACCTCTGTGTCGGCGGCAAACAGATTCAAGCGTTTCATGCACACGAGCGCATGGTTTTCCGCAGGGGTGACGCGAACCTCGAGCATCTCATTCGAGCTTTCTTTTTTCAGGACGGTTTTAATTTCGCTGGGCAGATTGTCACATACATACGTCAACAGGTTGGGAATCGACTCCTGTTTTTCGTGGAGCAATTTTTCTGCCGATTCGTTGAGGTAGACGATCTTCCCTTCCTTCATGACGTAGAGGCTGTCCGGGATCGTTTGCGCGACGTGATTCAGGATTTGCTGCAAAAACACATGGTTGCGCGTCTGCTCAAACAGTGTCGTACACGTTTTGACAATGTAGGAGAGGAAGCCGACGAGCGTGTCCAACAGCTTTTGTTCGAATGACTGCTCTTCAATTAACACCCCAAGCACGCCCTGCAGACTGCCTACGTCGCCCTGTACCGGTATGCCGATGCTGATCCAATCGGACAGTTCACTGCTGCCGTGCTCCCTCCCGGAAACGATCGAGACGAGGTGACCGGACAAGGCCAACCCGATGCCGGAATGCTTTAATGGCGGGCAGGCCAAACAGTTCGTGCCAGGGTTTAGAATGGAGGATATTTTCCATTTTCCAGATTCCTCGTGACTGAATACGCTCAATAGCAGCCCTTGATTGTCAAAAAAGGCAAACGTGTAGGGAAGAAAATGGGTCGCTTTTTTTAACTCTTCGATCAAGGCTTCATAGGGCGCGATTTTTTCCTGCAGCTTGTCGATATCGAGCGGGTAGTGCTCCTGCTTGGATTTCATTGGGTTGGTATAAAAGGGAATGGGCTGAACGGGCTCTTCCGACTCCCACAATATGTCAAATTGGCCATTGCTGTTCACCCGGCCGATCCGCGACATCAGGCTGAGATGGTGATTGGTTTTATCGACCGTAATCCGTCCCTGTGGCGCCTGGATGGAGATGCCCGGCAAACTCCGCCGCAAGGAAGCGGTGTCGATCGCCTTTGCTTTTTGCAGCGCTTCGGCGAGAAAGAAAACGCAATTATATGAATTTTCCATCGCTGAACTGACGATATCCGTACCGTATGTTCGCCTGTACTCACTCAGGAAGGACTGATTTTCCTTCGTCTGCACACTGCTGAAATAGGGAAAAGTCGTGTAGTGGCCTATCGCGTGCTCGCTGCTGATCGCGGCTACTTCCGACTCGGCGGTGATTGGACTGGCGATCGGCTGGCGCAGGCCAAACTGATGGTACTGCTGATAAAAGGCGATGACGCTGTCGCCGACCAGCGTAGAGAAGACGACGTCGGGCTTTAATTCAAGAATTTCCCGCAAAATTTTTCGGAAGGTCAAATTCCCCAGCTCGCTGTAGTGTTCGCCGACGATCGTTCCACCGTGCAGCTCGACCAGAAAGCGAATGTGGCCGGTCATTTCCCGCGGATAAATGTAATCAGAGCCGATGATGTAAAATCGTTTGCCGATATGCTGAATGATCCAGGGGATAAACTGCAGCAGCTGCTGATTGGGCAGCGGTCCGCAGTAAAACACGTTTCGGTGCTGTTCGCCGCCTTCGTATTGGGTGGGGTAAAACAGCAGCGAGTCGTGAAAAAGCATCTCGAAATCCCGGTGGCAGAGCTGTTGCTTAATCTGCCTCCGGATCGGCACCTTGCTTCTTATGTAGTCAAGACTGCAGAGAATGGCCGCAATCTGGAGTTTGTTCCGACCTTTTCTTCGTCCGTGGAAGCTGTTGCGGGAAAGGAAAGTTGAATTGCACTTGGGGTTCGATAGGGAGTAGATGGAGCTGACAGATTCTGTGTTTTTATCCGCTGTTCTTGACAAATGCCTAGTGAGCTTCGTCCTGACGATTGGCAGACCGCAATTGATAAGAACTGTTGTCGCCTTCCACACGTTTGACTTGAAGCCTGGGGGCATGGTCCAATAAAGTCAAGGTGTATGCCGTGGACGCAAATGAGCAGAACCTTGATCGGCTGGAGTCCGTGCTCGCGAGTATGCCTTGACGAGCAGCTTGATGCGGTTATGAGCCAAGTGCGATCATATTTGATCGGATGACGCTGTGATGGAACAGAAGGAACACTCAAAAGAACCTGTTTAACGCGTTAGCCTATGTGTTAGACCGGTTTTTTTGTTTGCCCGGAATATTGGTCAATTCGCTGCATTCATCGCCACGAAAAATAAATTTTGTCGACTACTAGTAATCATTTTAGATGTTCGGTTATAATCGTTTTATAAAATTTATTCGAAGGTGATCGAATGAATAAATCATATTCTGTTTTGATCGACTATTCGCCGGCTTATGAACTGGTCGCCAGCTTCTATACGTACGTGTTAAAAAAGGATTTGAAAACACTCAGCCTCCCCGGCAACTGGCGGGATGATACCAGGCGCAAGCTGCCCGACGCATTTGCCCTGGAGCTGGAGGATGAACGCTGGGAAGTGCTGCATCGCATCGTCCTGCTCATCGCCCAATGTCCGGATAAAGCGAGCGTGGACGGGTTTCTCCACTGGCTGGCGCATTTGCCGCCGGGAGAGCTGTACGAGCGACTCTCCCCATGGGTCAGTTCGATCCCGCTGAATCTCGGTGAGATCCGCGACCGGAGCGTCTATTTGTTGTCGTCGTGGAATGAGCATTATTTTAACAGCGTAGATGCGGCGATACTGCGGCAGTTGCAGGAGAGCGCCGAGGCTAAAAAAGCGCAGCTTGCGTCATGCCCGCCGATAGACTTGATCGAGCAGTCGACCAACGGCATTCGCATCGAACCGACCGAGAATTTGCAGCAGGTCATCCTCGTGCCGCAGTACCACAACCATCCGCTGACGATTCTCGATTTCTACCGCGGCATGGCCACATGCATGTATCCGGTCACATCCATGCCTGATGAGTCTGCTTTTACCGTGCTGCAGCTCAGTCACTGTCTCGCAGACGAGAATCGCCTGCACATTCTGCGCTTTCTCGTGGAGAAGGAGCGCACGCTTGGCGAGATTCATCAGCATATGGGCCTGGCCAAAAGCACCGTGCATCACCATCTCTCCACGCTGCGCAGGGCAGGAGCGATACGCAGCCACTACATCGACAATTCGACGCCTGCCTGCTACAGCTTGCGGGAGAATTTTATCGATGGGCTGCATGCAGCGTTGAACCATTTTTTGCAAAGAAGGGAAACACCTCGTGACTAAGTTGAAACAGCTCTTTCAATCCTATCATCCACTCGTCAACGCACTGATGCTCGGAACGGTCTTCATCACATTGACAATGACGATGAGCATGCCTTTTCTGGCGATCTATCTGAAAGAAACGACGACGCTCGACTACGCCATGATCGGGCTGATTATCGGGGCGGGGCCACTGGCTGGCACGTTAGGCGGGTTTGTCGGCGGAATCCTCTCCGATTTTTTCGGGCGTAAAAAGCTGATGATCTTCTCGCTGCTCGTATTGGCGCTTTCCTTTGCCGGGTTTGTCTACAGCTCGCAACCCGTCTTTCTGCTCTGTCTCAGTATGCTTCGCGGGATTGCCAACGGTTTTTTCAACACGATCTCCAAGGCGTTGATGGGCGATTTGACTCCGGAAGATCAGCGCTTTCGGATGTTCTCGCATCGCTATCTGGCGAACAACATCGGCTGGGTGATCGGTCCCATCGTCGGCGCTTTTCTCGGCATCGGCGGAAGTGCGGGAACGTTTCTGCTCACGGCCGGCGTCTATGTTCTCTATGTACTCGTCCTGATTTTTCTGTTTAGAGTGTATGGAGCGAGCGATTTGCCGGATGACGGGGAAGGCTGTCGAGAGGAACAGGCAGAGGCGGTCAGTCTTGTTCAGATGTGGCGGGTGTTGCGCAGTGACACGGCCTTGTTCTGCTTTATTATCGGCGGCATTCTGTTGACGACTGTACACGGTCAGATGTCAGTGCCGCTGTCGCAGTACCTCAAGGAGCATTTTGATGACGGGGTGAAGCTGTTCGGGCTGATGATGAGCGTCAGTGCAGCGACTGTCGTCATTTTTCAAGCGGTCATCACCCGAATTGTCGAGCGCTACACGCTGTTTCGGCGCATCAGCGGCGGGGCGTTATTGATGGCTGCAGGCGAAGTTGGATTTGCCTATTCGACGGAATGGATCGGATTATTTGCCGCGATCATCGTCTTTACGTTCGGGGAAATACTGGTGCTGCCAGCCGAATACGCGCAGATCGACCAGATAACACCGCAAGGCATGCGCGGCACGTACTACGGTGCGCAGAGCTTTAGCGAGTTTGGCAATTTTCTCGGTCCGTGGATTTCCGGCATGCTGATGGCAGCGTTTAGCGG
The DNA here is from genome assembly GCA_946402065.1 of uncultured Brevibacillus sp. Lineage (GTDB taxonomy): Bacteria > Bacillota > Bacilli > Brevibacillales > Brevibacillaceae > Brevibacillus_D. The sequence continues at coordinate 7,254 of CAMIVR010000173.1, forward strand.
GCAGGTCATGTTCCTTGCAAATGCGGCGATCGCTATTTTCAGCCTGAGCTTTTACTGGCTGGGGCAACGGATTTATCTGGCAAGCCGCTTGAAAATACAGTTGTAATCGGGATGAGGCCGCATAAAAGCTTTTGTATGGGATGGTCAGGGTGAAGCCCCGGCTAACTGTGCAAAAGCTTTTTGTTTTTTGATCGCACGACTGGAAATTTTTAGATATTAAATTTTTCTTCAAAATATTAAAAATTGATTGACGTTGCTGATTTCATTTTATTATAATCCAATTAATAAAAATTCAATATATTAAATTAAGTGAGGGTGTGAGACGATCCAACCTAAACATTAGCATGTTTTTCGTATGAGTTTGCAATCGCTTTCAAACTATTGAAATCTGGGGGAGTCCGTATGAGCAAAGTGGAAATGCAATCTCAAGATCAAACGCAAGCGCAATCGCCAGAAAATGACTACGCAATGGAACCGGTACCTGTCGAAAAGCGGCGGCCCTGGTGGGAAATTACGTTCGTTACATCCGGGTTTTGCATGGCTGTTTCGGGAATGTTCGCCGGTGCCGCACTGACGGCGGGGCTTTCCCTGAAAGACATCATGATCGCCATTTTTGTCGGAAATGCTGTGCTGGCTCTGTACGGCGGATTTACCGGCGCGATCGGAGCGAAGACAGGCGTATCGACGACGATGCTGTCACGACATGCGTTTGGCCGATACGGATCGCTTGTCATCAGTCTCGTATGGGCGATTACGCTGATCGGCTGGTTTTCCGTACAGGCCGGGTTTTTCGGCCAAACGGTGCATTCCATGTATCCCGACGCCGGGTTTTTGACCGACATTCCTGTTGCTGCTACATGGGGTGGTATGCTGATGATTTTGACTGCATACATCGGCTTTAAAGGCATTCGTCTTTTAAGCAATATCGCCATTCCTGCGCTGATCATTCTCTGTATCATCGGCGTCGTCATGGGCCTGAATCATGCAGGCGGCTTTGGCCATTTGGCTGAGAACATTACAAAGCCGATGTCGCTGATGGAAGGCATTGTGCTGGTGATCGGGACGTTTGCCGTCGGTGCGGTGATTCAGCCGGATATCGCGCGCTATGCCAAGTCTCCCAAGGAGTCATGGGTTGCCATCATCGTCGGGATGGTCATTGCCAATGGATTTATCGTCTTTGCCGGTGCGATCACGGCTGCGTCGATGGGGACCGGTGATCTGCCTGCTGTCATGCTGCAACTGGGTCTTGGTATTCCTGCACTCCTTGTACTTATTGCTGCCCAGTGGACAAGCAATGACAGCAATCTTTACTCGGCATCGCTTGCACTCACGAACATTTTCCCGATCGGCAAAGCCAAGCTCGTGCTGATCGTCGGCATCATTGCGACGATTCTCGGCGCGGCCGGGATGGCGAATCACTTCGTCAACTTTCTGCTGACCATCGGGGTTGCCGTTCCGCCGGTAGCGGGCATTCTGATCGCTGACTACTACGTTGTCCACAAGCGCGGCTACCGTTTTGGCAAGGGAACGAGCTATGCCGGCGTGGTCTGGCCGGCATTTATCTCCTGGGCGCTGGGCATCGTCGCTGGTATGTACATTGAGTGGGGAATTCCTTCATTAAATTCGCTGATCGTCGCACTGATCGTGCACGCAGGGCTGTATGCGATCAGCAGTAAAGTCAATCTGAAAGTGACATCCGGCGTGGTGCAAGAAGGAGAAAACGGCTTCTAGCCGTTGGCTTCGGCGAAAATCCGCAAGCCAGGTGAAGTCAGGCTTTCTGGAACAAGAAGGGGATTGTAATAACAAAAAGGAGAGATGGAGATGGCACGGACAATCGGAGTGGAGGAAATTGAATATTTGGCAATCGGTGCCGCCGTACTCGGTACGGGCGGTGGGGGAGACCCGTTTATCGGCAAGCTGATGGCACAGAAGGCCATCAGGGAATGCGGACCGGTCACACTGCTGTCTCCGGATGAGGTGCCCGACGATGTGCTGGTCGTACCTACAGCGATGATGGGAGCGCCGACGGTTTTCTTTGAGAAAATTCCGAACGGCGATGAAGCGCTGCATTCGCTCAGACGGCTTGAAGACCATCTTGGCAAAAAGGCATACGCTGTGATGCCGATGGAATGCGGTGGACTGAACTCGACCATACCTTTTGTCGTGGCCGCGCGTGCGGGTCTTCCGCTGGTCGATGCTGACGGTATGGGCAGGGCGTTCCCGGAGTTGCAGATGGAGACGTTCAATGTCTACGGCGTCTCCGGTACGCCGATGGTCATCACGGACGAGCGGGGCAACTGGTGTCTGGTCAATACGGTTGACAACGCGATGATGGAGCATATCGCCAGAGGAATTACCGTGCGGATGGGCGGGGTCGGACATATTGCCGAATATCCGATGACCGGCAAACAAATGAAAGAAACGTCGATTCTGCATACGACTACGCTGCTGATGGAGATCGGCAAAGCGATCGTACACGCTCGCGAACGGCATGAAAGCCCGCTGGATGCCATGTCCAGAGCGCTGGCAGAATCCATCTACGGCACGCCTGTCGTCCTGTTCGAAGGCAAAATCGTCGATGTCGACCGGACCACGGCAGAAGGCTTTACCCGTGGCACCGTACATTTGGAAGGCATTGGCGATTACAACGGCAGCCGATTCCAGGTCGATTTCCAGAATGAAAATCTGATCGCATACCGCGATGAACAGGTAGTGGCGACCGTACCCGACCTGATTACATTTCTCGACCTGGAGACATCCAAGCCGCTGACGACGGAAACGCTGCGCTTTGGTTACCGAGTGGTCTGCATCGGCATACCGACACCGGAAATCATGCGCTCGGAAAAAGCGCTGGAAATCTGGGGCCCGCAATACTTTGGATACGACTTGCCGTTCATTCCTGTTGAACAATTGGCGAAGCAGAGAGGATGAGATGAATGACAGCGAAACAATACAAGATCGGAATCGACGTAGGCGGTACAAATACGGATGTCGTTATTCTGGATGAAGCGAATCAGGTCGTAGCATCCGTCAAATCGGCGACCACACTGGATGTACAGGAAGGGATTTTCAACGGGATTCAATCCGTGCTCGCGCAATCCAAGATCGACACCGGGCAGATTGCCTACGTATCGCTTGGAACGACACATGCCACGAACGCGATCATTCGCCGCAAGCTGCTCTCCTCTGTGGCAGTCGTCCGGATCTGTCTGCCTGCCGGAAAAGGTGTGCCGCCGCTTACAGATTGGCACGCCGATCTGATGGAAGCGATGGGGGCGACCTCCTATTTCCTTCACGGCGGATTTGAGTTCGACGGACGCCCGCTCGCCGGAAAGCATCTTGACCGGAAGGAGTGCGAGGCTGTGCTGGAGCAGATCAAAGCAGCTGGCGCCGAGTCGATTGCGGTCAGCTCGATATTCTCACCGGTGAATGCCAGCCACGAGCAGGAGTTTGCCGAAATCGCCCGCGAGGTGCTTGGTCCCGATATTGCAATTACACTCTCTTCCGAAATCGGCAGCCTGAGTCTGCTGGAGCGTGAAAATTCAACTGTGTTGAACGCGTCAGTAGTCGGCGTTGCCCGCCGCGCCGCGGAAGGCTTGACCGAGGCGCTGGAGCGTTTCGGCATCAAGACGAAGCTGTTTTTCGCCCAGAACGACGGTACGCTGATGGCCCTCGACTACGCGATTCGCTACCCGATTTTAACGATCGGCTCAGGTCCGACGAACAGTTTGCGGGGAGCAGCGTTCCTCTCGGGTATGAAGGATTGTATCGTCGCCGACATCGGCGGTACTTCCACAGATGTGGGCATCATGGTCAACGGTTTTCCCCGCCAGTCTGCGGTAGCCGTAGAAGTGGGGGGCGTGCTGACCAACTTCCGCATGCCTGATCTGATCTCGATCGGACTCGGCGGCGGCAGCATCGTTACCGTTGAAGATGGGGAAATCCGCATTGGGCCGGACAGCGTCGGTTACGAAATTACGAAGAAAGCGGTTTGTTTCGGCGGGGATACCTTGACGGCGACCGATATCGCGATCGCAGCCGGCGTTGCCCGGATCGATGCGCCTAACTGCGATCCGTCGCGCTTGGCACATCTCGATCCGGAATTCGTCAAGCAGGCGATGGAGCAAATCGTCAATCTTGTTGCCGGAGCTTGTGACCGGATCAAGACCTCGACCGCGCCGCTTCCCGTCGTGTTAGTCGGTGGGGGCAGTCTCCTCGTACCATCCCACGTGCCGGGGATGGAAATGATCCGTCCGGAAAACTTCGGCTGCGCCAATGCGATCGGTGCCGCTACTGCCGATGCCAGCGGTGAAGTCGATGCACTCTGGAGTCTTGTCGACACTTCTCGCGATGAAGCGATTCGTCAGGCTCGCGAGCAGGCCGTACAGAAGGCGATTGAGATGGGCGCTGATCCCGGGGCTACGGAAATTGTCGATATGGAACTCGTTCCGCTTACCTATCTGCCGGGTAATGTCATCCGCATCAAAGTAAAGGCGGCTGGACCGCTGCGCTTCGGAGTGAATACAGATTGCGCATTGCAATAGGGCAGGTGCTGCACGAGACGAATACCTTTTCCAAAGAGCGGACCGATGAAGCGGCATTTAGACGGCAGGAATGGTGCGAAGGAGAGGAGATCGTCGCAGCGCATACGGGGGTGCGCGACTATCTCGGCGGCATGCTCGATGAAGCTGGCGAACTCGGTATTGAGCTGGTCCCAACGCTTGCGGTGTCGGCTGAGCCATCCGGAGTGATTGAGGCAAGCACATGGCAGAAGATTAAAGACCTGCTGCTGGACAGACTGCGCGAAGCGGGAGAAGTGGACGGGATTTGTCTCGCCCTGCACGGGGCAGGGATTGCCGAGAACTGTGACGACATCGAAGGGGATCTGCTGCGCTCAGTGCGGGAAGCATTCGGCAAAAGTGTGCCGGTTGCGGCGACGCTCGACCTTCACGCCAATATGACAGACGACATGGTGGCACACGCAGACATGCTGCTTGGCGTTAACTTTTATCCGCATTCGGATGAATACGATCGCGGGCGGGAGGTAATTCGCATGATGCGTGACATAGTGACAGGACGCATCAGTCCGAAAATGCACCTCGTCCGTCTGCCGCTGCTGATCCCGACCTCGACGACGCTGTTTGGACCGGCACAGAA
>CAMIVR010000174.1 GCA_946402065.1 uncultured Brevibacillus sp.
ACAATGCTGATCGTGACCGTCTTTTTGAGATTCCGGTACGGCTTTCCTTCCGCAAGTTGGCCCTCGTACATCTTGGCCCAGTAGTACAGAGAGCGCTTTTCCATGTCGTACTTGTTGTGTAGTTGTACTTCGATGTTGATCTGTTCGCCTGTCTCCGTTTTTGCTCTGACATCGAGGATGGAAGCCTTGTCGCCCATCTGATCCGCGTTGATGTGCGGGTCAACCAGCGTGATCTCCTTTAGCTGTTTTCCTTCCTCTGGCTTTAGCGTCGCGTTGAGGAAAGACAGAAGCAGGTCTTTGTTTTCCTCAGTGCCAAAAATCCGCTTGAACACGAAATCGACAATTGGATTCATCCGCTTGGTCACTCCATCACGCTCCCTTGCCCGTTCATTGTCTGTACTACCATTATACCACCGAAACGCTGTTCAGACATCACAGACAAAGCCTCCTTTCAGACATATCCCATTCAAAGAAACGTATGTTCTGTTTTTTGGGCTTGAAGGGCGAAAGAGTGGACTGGAAGAGGGACTTGTTGCAGTTTTTATAGTTCGCAGTGAGGGGAAAATCGATTGGCTCCTTGGCGGGAATGAACGGTGGGGCACATAGATTGGGCGGCTCTGCTTTGCAGCCAGTTTCATCATATTATGAAAAAGCCTGCCTCTTTTGAGACAGACCTTATCGACAAATTTCGGGCGGTGACAGGCACCGGCTCCGTTTCAAAAGCATATACAACTACTCCTTTGATTTTTTTGACTATAAAAATGCCCTGCATCCATTGATTAGACACGGGGCCATTAGTGATTCTTATGGAGCTTCTGTTAGTGCAGATGTCGCTTCAGGCGCTCAACTTCATCAAGAGTCAAACCAGTCATTTCAGCGACTTCGGGAATAGATAAGCCCTTTGCAAGCATGTTTCGAACTATGCCAGCCTTACCTGCGACCATTCCTTCTTCCCGGCCCTTTGCCAACCCTTCTTCCCGGGCACGTTGCTGCCGAATCTCAGCCTCCCTCGCAGCCGAAAGCTCGTCGTGAATGGCCTTTTTCCTGGTCTCGTACTCTACCCACTTCTGGTCATCGCGGCTCAGGTCTTCCCACTGATCGAACGCCTTTTTCATCACCGGATCTTTCATCGCTATCGCCTCCAATTCTCTGCGAATGTCTTCACGATCGTCTGCCTCTAAAATTCACATGAACATCGATTTTCACTACTGCCAGATCCGGATCAACAAAGAAAAGGGCAGCAAAGATCGGATTGTTCCTGTCCCACAAAGCTTCACCCATATGTTTGCGGGTGATGTCAGCAAGGTTGGTATTACCTCAATAAGCAAGAAAAAAGCGTCTGGATAGTCCAGACGCTTTTTTCGTTTAGTGGTTATTCACCACGAAGATGAGGTGGTTTTGGTTCGTAAATAGAATTAATGCACAAAATGCCTGCTAGATTCATTGCAGACAACATGGTAAAAAATCCGCAAGACAGCACTGCCAATTTCTTAATCATTTTTACTCAGCCCCTTCTCGTAAAATGTTGTTTCAATCCGCCTTACCATTTTGAAACAAAAAGGATGCAAAAGCAAGGATTGAAGCAGAACCGCAAGACTGTAGGCAATTGCAGGTTGTTTATAGCCAAAATATACCAAAGTTTCTGCCAAAGCACAACCGATAATTAGTAGAATTTCGACAATTCTCTTATTTCTTTGTTTTACATGTGCTTCGATTTGCACGTAAGTGTGCTCCGCAGGTGCATAGCGCAAATTAATGAGGAATCCTATCAGAGAAATAACCAGTACAAAGAGAGAGGTGAAGAGCATACTTTCATTGTCTAATTGCTTTGCTGACATGGAAAGCAGGAGAATGAGCACAATACCGGAAAGAAAGCAGGTATGTGAGCTTTTTAAATGTACTCCTCCGGTAAAGCTGCGAATAGCCATGTAGGAGAGAGTTAGGATTAGCGCCTGTGTAAAGCAGCCTAAGAATAAAGAAATTATGACAATCGTTGCAGCAGACAGTGCTTGAAGTAAAAAAATCTCGACACCATGCGAGACTTGCCCCACCGTATAGTCTGAGTTGGTAGGGACAATTTTTCTTGCAATTTTGATTGAAGCTTTTTCACTCCAGCTCATCACAATTCCTCCTAGCAATTAGTTTTTCATCGTGATTCGAAAGCGGGTGACTCCTTGATGGGAACTTATTGAGATTTTACCATTATATTTCTCTATGACACTTTTGACTACTGCCAGACCTACGCCGCCCTCACCAGTAGTTTTCGTCGTATAGCCAAGCTCAAAGATTTGCTCCAGCTTATCGGGAGGAATAGTAGGCCCGCTATTTTCAATTGTCAGGTACTGTTCGCCAACACCTTCTGATTCCCCCCATTCTAGTTTTATGTAGCGATTTCCGTCAGGCTCGTGCAATGTTGCTCGAATGGCGTTATCCAGCATGTTTCCTAATACTTTGATCAAATCGTTTGATCTTACCTGGGGAAATTGGGATTCGGTAGAAATGTCGATTGTAAAGGCGACGTGGTTGGCAACACAGATCGCCATTTTTGAATGGAGCAAAGAAGAAACCGCAGGGCTCTTAACTCCGTCGACGACTTGAACGAGATCTGTCGCCTCGTTTTGCAACTGCTTAACGTAATCAGTGGCTAGATCGTACATTCCAACCTTTAAGAACCCCTCAATTGCCGTATAATGGTTGACAGCATCATGTTTAATCGAGCGAATGGCAGTGACGAGATCCTGGATGTTTTGCAGATAAGGTGTCTCTGTTTCTGTTTCAACGCGGGTAATCGTTAGTGTTAAATAGGTGCGAAACAAATAAATCATCACGAGGAAAAGAGCTAACATAATTGCGTGATGAAACGGAAAATATGCAGAATAAAATTGCCGCATATTAGGATTATATTTATCTAAAAGAGCTGATGTATTTAATGCAAGAATAAATAATAATTCAATACTCCCTACGATGATAAGTGCGATGAGATAACGGTTTTGCTTCGTTTTCGGCAAAAGATTCCGTAAATCAAAATGGTATTTTCGTAATAGCATGGCGAAACCAAGTAAGAGTACCAGGTACAACCAAACAGCTGATATTTGGTAAAGCGGGTGGAGAAGAATCTCTTGTACATTAACGTTAAACGCTTGATAAAACATTAGGATAAAAAATTCAGCCAGTATAATAAATGTAAATGCCCCTGTGCTGAATATGATAGCAATTCCAGGATGAATCTTTATAACAAAGCATAGCAATAAGTTGAGCCAGACGAGTAAGATTAGAACCTTAAATTGATAAGGAACAGGTGATTGAGAAATCAGCGTGGTTAGAGCAGCATGAAGCACACTACAACTAATAATTCTTGTCCAATATTGTTTTAATGGCATATTAAACACAGAAAAACCAACTATAAAAACTACAAAAGCCTCAGGCAAGTCAACAAATATAAAATTTAAAAATGCATTCACTCGCCAATGCCCCCTCTCTAAACCGAACCATCTATTTTACATGGGCAAGTTAATTTAGGTCAACCTTACTAGTTCATCTTTATCTTATGAGAAAACGTTACAGATGTAAATGTCGATTCTTAGGTAGGAAATTGGCTATCAGTTGTCGTCCGCGGCTAGATTTGGATACAATGGAGGTATAAATACGTGGCAGTATCCGGGGAAAAGGAGATTAAACATGCGAAGAACCAAGGTGAGTAATCTTGTTGAGCATTTTCATATGAAAATAGTAAGTGGGGAAGAGGGGCTTGGCAGGGAAATCACGGTGACGGACTTGAGCCGGCCGGGACTGCAGCTCGCAGGGTACTTCTCTCATTACGCAACGGAGCGAATTCAACTGTTCGGGTTGTCGGAAATAGAATTTCTCGCGACGTTAACACATGAAGAGCGGCTGGAACGTGTGAAGTTTTTGATGGACGAGCGGACGCCGTGCTTTTGCATCAGCCGGAATCAAGAGGTTCCGGAAGAAATCATCGCCATCTCCAATGAACGGGGGCTTCCTGTACTGCAATCGCCTCTGGCGACGACCAGTTTGGTGAGCAAGCTGACCAATTTCTTGGAAAATCGATTGGCGCCGACGACGACGATTCACGGGGTGCTGACGGACATTTACGGCGTGGGTGTTCTGATTATGGGCTCGAGCGGGATCGGGAAGAGCGAGACTGCTTTGGAGTTGGTCAAACGCGGCCACCGCCTGGTAGCAGACGATGCCGTGGAAATCAGACAGACCCAGCAAGGCCAGATCGTGGGAAGCGCGCCGGACTTGATTCAGCATCTGCTGGAGATTCGCGGTGTGGGGATTATCAACGTCATGACCATGTTCGGTGCAGGTGCGGTGCGCAATGCCAAAAACATCTCGATGGTTGTCCGGCTGGAATTGTGGGAACCGCACAAGCAGTATGAGCGATTGGGACTGGATGAAGAGAAGATCAGACTGATCGATACGGAAATCCCCGTGCTGACTGTCCCTGTGCGCCCAGGGCGAAACCTCGCGGTGATTATCGAAGTAGCCGCGATGAACTTCCGTCTCAAACGGATGGGCTACAATGCCGCCGTCCATTTTTCGAAAAAATTGACGGATACGATTGAGGACAGTGATTCGGATATCTAAATGGCCGCGATCGTTACAAGTGAAAACGACTAACGGCCTGGCAAAAAAGGAGCAATCATGCAATGCGCCAAACGAAGCGTTATCCCGTAAATGGAGCGAACCCCCTGTGGCAAATGTATCGCACGGTCAGCTTTTGGAAAGTGGTGAAAAACTTTGTGTTCATCCAAATCGCCCGCTACTGCCCGTTTCTGTCCTGGAAGAATTGGCTCTACCGCACATTTTTGCGCATGGAGGTAGGGGATCGGACGGCAGTGGCGCTTATGGTGATGATGGACATTATGTTCCCGGAGTACATCAAGATCGGCGATAATTGTGTAATTGGCTACAATACAACCATCCTTGCCCATGAGTATCTTGTCGACGAATACCGATTGGGCGAGGTTCATATTGGCAACGGCGTGCTCGTTGGCGCGAATTCGACCATTTTGCCCGGCGTGGTGATCGGGGATGGGGCGGTAGTCGCAGCAGGTACGTTGGTCCACAAGGACGTTCCGCCCGGGGCATTTGTCGGGGGAAATCCCATGCGTCTGATCAGGGAAGCGGGAGAGGTCGAATGACTGCTCTGCCGCTTCTTTGCCGCATGGCCGACTGTCGGAATTGTCTGATGATTGCTTGCGTGGTTGACCACAAACGGAGAACATGATACATTTCTACTAGTGAAACACTTTAGTTTATTAGCAGAGTAAAGCGTTTTGGGAGGGTAACCGGATGTCTAAGCCATTGGTTTTTGAAAAACCGCTAGGAATGCGGGACATATTGCCTGAATCGTTGGCGAAACAGCGACATCTTGAGCAGGCATTGAAAAACTGTATTGAAAAATGGGGCTACGAGGAAATCATGACCCCCTCTCTGGAGTATTTTGATACGGTCGGAGCGGCTAGTGCAACGTTGACGGATCGGATGTTCAAGCTCCTCGACAAACAGGGGCACACCGTTGTCCTGCGTCCCGATATGACCACGCCGATTGCCCGGGTTGTCTCCTCCTTATATAAAGACATGCCGTTTCCGATCCGTTTGTTTTATCAGGCGAATCTGTTCCGCGCTCAGGAAAAAGAAGCTGGACGCAATGCCGAGTTTTATCAGACAGGGGTAGAGCTGATCGGCGAGGCTTCTGTCGATGCTGATGCGGAGGCGATTGCTCTGGCGATCGGATGCCTGCAGGCGGCGAATATCGGCACGTTCAAGCTCGCCATCGGTCATGTCGACTTCCTCGATGGCTTGCTGGAAGAGATCATCCCGGAGGAGTCGATTCATGAGCGCTTCCGCCGGTTTTTGCATGATCGGGATTATGTTGGCTACCGCCAGCTAGTGAATACAATGGAATTGTCTGAGGTCAACCGCCATCGCTTGCACGCCCTGCTGCATTTGCGCGGAGGCAAAGGCAAAATTGACGAAGCGCGGGAATTGACGATAAACGGCAAGGCGCGTAAAGCGGTGCAGACGATTGCCACCCTGTGGGAAGCGCTCGAGGCGTACGGGGTAACGGAATACGTGCTGCTTGATTTTAACTTGATCAGCGGTCTCAACTACTACACCGGCGTCGTTTTTGAAGGCTATGCCGCAGATCTCGGATCGCCGCTCGTCAGTGGCGGACGCTACGACAATCTGCTGGCACAGTTTGGCCGTCCAGCGCCCGCGACCGGCTTTGCCATCAAGATGGATCGGTTAATGCAGGTGACCCAGACCGCTCAAGGGGTAAAACCAGACCGTGTCATGATCGGCTATACGGCGAATCAGCGCAACGCGGCAGTCATCGAATCGCAGCGGCTGCGCAAGGAAGGGAAAGTGGTCATTGCACAGCTGCTGACGGCAGGTGATGAGCTCTCCCGCTACGAAACAGAGCAGGGCTGCAGCGTAATTTATCAGGTTGATGAGGAGGGACAGCATGAGTCGTCAGGTGAATGATCGGAAATTGACAATTGCCATGCCAAAAGGACGAATCTTTGAAGAATCGCTCGTCTTTCTTCAGCAATCCGGGCTTAATGTGACTGCTGATTTAAAAGATTCACGCAAGCTGATCATTCCCGTTGAAGACACGGACCTGGAGTTCATCCTGGCGAAGCCTGCCGACGTGCCGACGTATGTCGAGTACGGCGTGGCCGATGTCGGTGTAGTGGGCAAGGATGTCTTGCTGGAGGAAGAGCGCGATGTATACGAACTGCTCGATTTGCAGATCGGCTACTGCCGGATGATGGTAGCGGGACTTCCTGACTGGAAGCCTGTCGAAGCGCCGCGTGTTGCGACCAAGTATCCGCGCATCGCCAGCCGGTATTTTCGCGAGCAGGGACAGCAGGTAGAAGTAATCAAGCTGAACGGCTCGGTTGAATTGGCTCCGCTGATCGGCCTGGCGGACCGGATTGTGGACATCGTCTCGACGGGGCAAACGCTCAGAGAAAACGGCTTGGTGGAGATGGAGCACATATGCGAAATCACGACGCGGCTGATCGCCAACAGAGCCAGCTACTGGATGAAGAGCGAGGCCGTCGACGATATTGCCAATAAATTCCTGCAAGTGATACCAAAGCGATAGCAGTAAGCCCGACCAGACTACTTCCAGTGAGACCCTATTATAATGAAAGGAAAATACACGCATTTAGGTTCGCTAAAGCAATTGGCAGTTGGATTGGGCGATAAGCCTGGTTTTTCTAATAGGAGAGTGAGCAAATGATACGGATAGTGAATGCGACAGATTTTGAGACGCGCAGAAGCATCGACAACGGTACACAGGAACAGCAGCAGGCTGTCCAGGCGATTTTGCGGCGCGTGAAGGCTGAGGGCGACGAGGCCGTGCGCTTTTATACCGAACAGTTTGACAAGATACGCCTGAAGGACTTTCGGGTAAGTGAAGCGGAATTTGACAAAGCGGAGCCGCTGGTCGATCAGCACGTCATCGATGCGCTGAAGGAAGCTGCGGAAAATATTCGCGACTATCATCAGCGGCAGGTGCGGCAGTCGTGGCTGACAACCAAGCCGAGCGGGACAATTTTGGGACAACTGGTACGTCCGTTAAAGCGGGTCGGTCTATACGTTCCAGGCGGGTCAGCAGCGTATCCTTCATCGGTTCTGATGAATGCCGTTCCGGCGAAAATTGCCGGCGTCTCCGAAATCGTCATGGTCACGCCACCGGGCAAAGACGGGAAAATCAATCCGGTCATCCTCGTGGCGGCGCGCATTGCCGGCGTATCCACGATCTATAAAATGGGCGGTGCCCAAGCGATTGCAGCCCTGACCTACGGAACCGAACAGGTCCCGCAAGTAGATAAAATCGTCGGACCGGGGAACATCTTCGTCGCTTTGGCAAAACGGGAAGTGTACGGACTCGTCGACATCGACATGATTGCGGGTCCGAGCGAGATCGTCGTACTGGCCGATGAATCAGCGGAGCCGCGTTATGTGGCGGCGGATATGATCTCCCAGGCAGAGCATGATCCGCTTTCTTCGGCAGTGCTGGTGACGCCGTCGGGCACCTTGGCCGATCAAGTCGCAGTCGAGCTGGAACGCCAGGTGAACATCCTCCCGCGGCGTGAAATTGCCGAGGCGTCGCTGCGGAACCACGGGGCGATTTGCATCGTACAGGACATCGACGAAGGCTTTGCCGTCGTGAACCGCTTGGCCCCGGAGCACCTGGAGCTGCTGATCGAAAATCCGATCGACTCGCTTGGCAAGGTTGAAAACGCTGGCGCGATTTTCCTCGGCGCGTATAGCTCTGAGCCAGTCGGCGACTACTTTGCCGGCACGAACCACGTCATTCCGACCAATGGCGCGGCGCGTTTTGCCTCGCCGTTGTCGGTCGACGACTTTATCAAGAAGTCGAGCGTCGTTTCCTACAGCAAGCAAGATTTGCAGGAGAACGGGAAAAAGATCATGAGACTTGCCAAGCAAGAAGGCCTCGTCGGTCACTCGCGGGCGATTGCGGAGCGGCTTCGGGACATCCTGGAATAGGTAGAGAGACTACTTTAAGCGGCTAGGAGAGATAGAGAGATGGAAACCACCAAACGATCGGCACAAGTGCAGCGCAAGACGAATGAGACGGACATTTCATTGGCTTTTTCCGTCGACGGAGAGGGAAAAAACAACCTTGAGACAGAGGTTTACTTTTTAAATCACATGCTCGACCTGTTTGCCCGCCACGGTCATTTTGATCTGGACGTTCGAGCAAAGGGCGACATCGAAATCGATTACCATCATACAGTCGAAGATATCGGCATTTGTCTGGGGCAGGCGCTGCGTGAGGCGTTGGGCGACAAAAAAGGCATCAAGCGCTACGGCAACGCATTCGTGCCGATGGATGACTCGCTCGCTCAAGTCGTGATCGATTTGAGCAATCGTCCGCACCTGGAATATCGGGCGGAGTACCCGACGAATCAAGTGGGACAATTCCCGACGGAGCTGGTTCACGAGTTTTTGTGGAAGCTGGCTTTGGAGGCGCGCATGAACCTGCACGTCATCCTGCACTACGGCCAAAACACGCATCACATGATTGAGGCGATCTTCAAAGCGCTGGGCAGAGCATTGGACGAGGCAACGTCAATCGATCCGCGGGTGAAAGGTGTACCGTCGACCAAAGGGGTTTTGTAGCATGATCGGAATTATCGACTATGGGATGGGGAATTTGTACAGCCTGAGCAAAGCGCTGGAACGACTCGGCCATGCCTATGAATTCGTTTCGGCAGCCGATAAGCTGCAATCGTACGAGGGGGTCATTCTGCCGGGCGTCGGTGCGTTTGGCGATGCGATGCAAAACATTCGCGACCTGTCGCTGGACCAGGCCATACGGGAATACGCCGATAGCGGCAAGCCGATCCTCGGCATCTGTCTCGGCATGCAGCTGTTGTTCAGTCAAAGCGAGGAGCACGGCACACACCGGGGACTGCAGCTTTTGGACGGTGATGTGGTTCGTTTTCAAGGGGCTTATAAAATTCCCCACATGGGCTGGAACCAACTCACGCTCAAACAGGCGGACCATCCGCTGTTAAAAGACGTCGCGAGCGGGGAGTACGTCTATTTTGTCCACTCGTATCACGTTCGGGTAAAGCATGGCGGCGATTTGTTGGCGACGACGGATTACCATCAGGATGTGACCGCGATCGTCGGCCGCAACAACGTCTTCGGAATGCAGTTTCATCCGGAAAAGAGCGGGGAGACCGGAATGCGGCTGCTGCAGAACTTTGCCAAGCGATGTGAGGGGGTTTTACTGTGAGTTTCACTGTTTATCCTGCGATTGATATTCGCGGCGGAAAATGCGTGCGTTTGTTTCAAGGAGACTACGCTCAGGAAACGGTCTATGGGGAGTCGCCACTGGCAGTTGCCAAACAGTGGGTGGCCCAAGGGGCGACATGGCTCCATCTCGTCGACCTTGACGGCGCCAAGGCAGGTCAGCCGGTCAATCGGGAGCTGATCTTGTCCATCGCAAAAGAAGTACAGGTGCCTGTCCAGATTGGCGGCGGTATCCGCACGCAAAGCGATGTGGCGACCTATCTCGAAGGCGGCGTCGAGCGCGTGATCATCGGCACGGCTGCGATTGAAGACCGGGCGTTTACCGAGCAGGTGTTGGCTGCTTACGGCAAGCGAGTTGCTGTTGGGCTGGATTGCCGAGGCGGTTATGTGGCGACGCGCGGCTGGCTGACGACGACGGATGTGAGTGCGGAAGAGCTGGCCAAGGAACTCGTCGGCCACGGGGCGGAAACCTTTATCTATACGGACATTTCCCGTGACGGAACGCTTACCGGGCCGAACATTGCCGAGATCGTCAGTCTGGCGAAAGCGACGGGCAAGCAGGTCATTGCTTCTGGCGGCGTTAGCGTCGCAGCTGACATTACAGCGCTGGCTAGCCATTTTCAGGATGGCGTCAGCGGTGCCATCGTCGGCAAAGCGCTGTATACAGGTGCGGTTCAATTGGCCGAGACGATTCGCCAAGTGGAGGGGAGCTAAGCAATGCTAACCAAACGGATTATCCCCTGCCTTGATGTGAAAGACGGGCGCGTTGTCAAAGGCGTTCAGTTTGTCGGGCTGCGAGATGCCGGAGATCCCGTGGAACTGGCCCAGAAATACAGCCAGGAGCGCGCGGATGAACTGGTGTTTCTCGATATTTCTGCTTCGCATGAAGGCCGCAAGACGATGGTTGATGTGATTGAGCGGACGGCCGCCAATATTACCATTCCGTTTACGGTCGGCGGAGGGATCAACAGCACCGATGACATGAAGCGGATCTTGCGTGCCGGTGCGGACAAAATCTCGTTGAACACAGCGGCAGTCTTGCGGCCTGAGCTGGTGAGGGAAGGGGCGACGATGTTCGGCGCTCAATGTATCGTTGTAGCGATCGATGCCAGACGGGTGGCGGGAGAGCGGTGGGAAGTGTTTACTCATGGCGGGCGCAATGGTACGGGAATCGATGTGGTCGCATGGGCAAAAGAAGCCGAGGCGCTGGGGGCAGGGGAAATTTTGCTGACCAGCATGGACGATGACGGCGAGAAAAACGGTTTTGGGCTAACCCTGACGCGAATTGTTTCGGAAGCTGTCGGCATTCCTGTGATCGCTTCCGGCGGAGCGGGCAATGTAGAGCACTTTTACGACGTATTGACAGATGGCAAAGCGGATGCCGCACTTGCCGCTTCTATTTTCCACTATGATGAGACTTCGATAGCTTCCGTAAAAAGCTATTTAATAGAGAAGGGAGTCGTGGTTCGGCCATGACATTTTCAATTCCGTGGGAACAGCTGCGTTTCGATGCCCAAGGGCTTCTGCCGGCAATCGTCCAGGACGCGGTAAGCAAAGAGGTTCTTACGCTCGCCTATATGAACAGAGAGTCGTTGGAGAAGACCGTCGAGTCGGGTGAAACGTGGTTTTGGAGCCGTTCGCGCCAGGAGCTTTGGCACAAAGGAGCGACTTCCGGCAATACGCAGCGCGTTGTTTCGATCGACTATGATTGTGACGGGGATGCGTTGGTAGTCAAAGTTGTACCCAATGGCCCTGCCTGTCACAAAGGGGACTATTCCTGTTTCTCCGCTGCATTGAGTGTGGAGGGAGAGCCTGTTTACACGAGCGAGAGCGATCGGTTTGCCATCATTAACGAGCTGGAGGCATTAATCGCCAAACGCGAAGCAGAGCGTCCGGAAGGGTCTTATACGACCTATCTGTTCGAAAAAGGCGTAGATAAGATTTTGAAAAAAGTCGGCGAGGAAGCTGCGGAGGTTATTATTGCAGCCAAAAACAGAAGCCATGAAGAGCTGCGTTATGAAGCGGCCGACTTGCTGTTTCATTTACTCGTATTGCTGCGGGAGCAAAAGCTGCCACTTGATGCGGTGCTGACCGAACTGCAAAAACGTCGATAAGGTATTGAATTTATAAGGGCCACCTTCCTTTGCGAGAAGGTGGCTTGCTTTTTTAAAAAATAGTATTGACTTTCTATCGAATAATATGATAGATTATTTCTTGTCGCTAATAAACGACATCGTCGAAAGAGTAAGGTTTGAAAAATGAATCTTGACTCTAGCGAATCAAAAATGATATAATAATCAAGTCGCCATTACGAGGTGGTAAACATCTCGGGCGCGAAAAAATGTTCTTTGAAAACTGAACAGCGAAGCGTTTTATAGTAATAAATCACTAG
>CAMIVR010000175.1 GCA_946402065.1 uncultured Brevibacillus sp.
ATCTGACTTTTAATCAGAGGGTCGAAGGTTCGAGTCCTTCATGGCTCACCATTTTTTTATTTAGGCGGATGTGGCGGAATGGCAGACGCACCAGATTTAGGTTCTGGCGGGAGACCGTGGGGGTTCAAGTCCCTTCATCCGCACCATATTGTAAAAATCCTTGAGAAATCAAGGTTTTTTTTTATTTAATCGCTAAGTACTCCAGTTGGGGGCCGATTGGAGACAAGACGCTTGATTACCGCGTCGCGCGTACTCTTCTTGGTCGCCTAACAAGCTCCCCGCTGCAGTTTGGACAGGTTGCGTTCATCTCGTCTGTGCAATCTTTGCAAAAAGTGCATTCGTAGCTGCAGATGTATGCTTCTTGATCATCCTCAACCCGTTTCTGGCATTTTTCACAACGTTCTCTCATTTCCAACCCCATAATGTCAGTCTCCTTTTCATGCTATGTATGATAATCATAGTTAAAAGTTCTTTGCTTACAAAGGGACAGTTTTAATCAAAAACAACAGGACAGAACGGCCATGTACCACACAAGGTGGCTATCCCATGTTAAACAAGTGCTTTGCATCTTTTCAACTGGAGCAGCACAAATATCTTTGGGAGGAATACTTACAATTTAAGGAAAAATACTTGAATGCTACAGACACGATACCAGGCTACGCGAAGGCGTCAAACGTATTACATTAAATTATTATGAGGTAGTTTTGACGACCTTTTCATTTGAAAAAGGGAGGAGAGCGTGACTGAGGGCTTCAAGCTGAGCGATGGAGATAGGGAAATGAAGAACAGCGGAAAGTCGAGCAGGTGATCTTGCCAAAACAGGGGTGGGCACGGGGGAGCCTAAGCGGCAAAGAAAGCAATGGGAAGCTGTTACTTCCATGGAAAGTACATGCCCTCTCTATGGATGAACTGTGACCCATAACAGAAGTGGACACTTTGAGAAAAGGGACCCTCTTGTGGGGCACAGTTCAGTATGAGAGAGGCGGGTTATGCCGTAACACATTATACAGAATCCTCGTTGTCACGATCGTAATCTTTTGGTGAGCCATCTTCCACATTGCTCATTACGATTTCTTTTTTCTTTGATAAGGAATAGCCGTGCATATTGCTACCGTTGTACCCCATTTCTCTCTTCGTGTCATTGTCATTACTGAATGTCATCTGATCACCTCCTCATCTAACTATTTTGCCAAAGGTCTGTATAAATTATTTATCCAACGAACACAGCAGGTGTTCACTATAAGAACCTGGGCGGATAGAAGCGTGCATGCTAACTTGCAGAGGCTATGCACTGAGACATTAACTAGATACCCTCTAAAAGATCAGCTAAATTTTTCAAATTGTCTGCAAGCCAAGTCATTTCCTTGGCGAAACGTGCAGGGGGGATGCTATGTTGATCCATGTTCGGGTTAATCCACCAGGTGCTCTCCAAATACCACAGCAGCTGCAGTGAATGTGCTGCGTAACCATTCATGACGGGCCGTTCCTCGCAGTATCCTTCCATAAATGCTGAAGCCAGGGAAACGTCTAAATCATCGTCCAGTGCACATGACAGCAAAGCACGGCCGACATCGAGTTGGGGATAATCAAATTTCAGGCGGTCAAAATCGACTATTGCAGATACCCGATTTTGATCAAATAAGATATTATCGACCCACAGGTCGCGATGAGCCCAACCCGGTGCAAGCGATTTGAGTAGCTCTACCTGGAAAGCTTCCGTCGCTTTCCACTGCAATTCGATGGCAGCAAGCAAATGATTTTTTCCGGATTCCTTGGTCTTTTTCCAGACGGATTCCCAATGGGCTAAGCGCTCTTCACGACTCGGAGGAATAAACTGTGGGCGATCTTTCGAACCGAGAGTTCCGTCGTTTAACAGGCGATGCATTTTTCCGGTTGTTCGACCGAGGTCGTATATTTGCTGTACAGTCGCTTTTCCTGGCGGAATCAATGTCCCCTGGCAGAATTCCATCACGATAAAGCGTTCTCCATTCCCTGATTCAAGCAAAAACCTTCCGTCGTGTGATAACAGATTGGGGCAGGCCAATCCCTGGTGGCGTAATCTGACCTGTTGAGTGAAGGCAAAGGTTAGCTCATCTGGATCGTACAATGCAAACCGCTCTTTGTTGTACTGTTTAAGCAAGAACTGTCCTGAATCAGTTGAGATTTTCCATTTCAGGTTTAGCCAGCCCCGTTTTATTGGCGTGGATTCATATACCTTCGATTCAAAGAAGTGTTGAAATGATGTCATTAAGTCATCCAGGATCAGTTCCTCGGTTAAATTTGTCTCCACGATAACAGCTCCTCATTTTCGTATGGAAGCATACATTCTCCTCAAGGACGGAATTAACCTTTTTGTCGATTTAGATTTAAAGTCAACAAAGGAATAGACGTGAAAAGAGAGTTGGCCGAAAGCAAATCTGAGAAAGTCGGTGATAGCGTACATGAATCAATATGCAAAGGCAATGGTAGTTGAGTTCTTGATGACAACCATGCATAAGGAAACGGAAGCCCTTCCTACCAGAAGGGCTTTACATCATTGCAATGATAGTGTAAGTGAAAATGAGATGACACGTAGCAAAAAAAACATTTGTAGTCTTCGCTACGGCCTGGGCGGAATTTCTGTATGATTTTAAATCCACAAAACAGAGGAGGGAACCGTACGGGAATATCGTGTACGTCGGTGGCGGGCAGGTGTCAGTCCGGTGATCGATTGGAACGTCGTCGTTTTTCCCGCCTGGGCTACGCACTGGCCCACCGATGAATAAAGGACAAATCGTCTGGCGCAGGAGTCCAAGAGTTGAGAACACGGCTATTCAGCATCGATACCTGGGGGTATGAAATGCATTGGACCACGCTTATCCGGAGACGGGAGCGTGGTCCAATTGCTTTGGGAATCAGAATAACAAAATCAGCTGTATGCACCCATCGGCTCATGGGTCTGTACTTTTTGATACATTTGTTGCATTGCATTCATCGCTTCCGCAGGCGCCGGAATAGCAGGATACCATCCTTTCCGGGCCATATAAGACCATACCTCAAAGGATTGGTGGGAGCACATCCTGAAGGCATCCTCCAAGAAAGAGCGCAGTTGCGGAACCGTACACTCAAAAGCCCCCCACGCGTAATCTCTCCCCGCGCGTTTTAGCGTTAACAGGTAGGAAGTGGCAATCGCACGGTCATTGAGTTCGCTTAACTTGACCTCTGGTCGAACCGGTTGAATTTGAGCTGCCGGGCTCATTGATGTCCCTTGAAGGGGAGGGACATTCAGCTGGTCTTGAGAGCCGTTTGCCTGTGTGGCAAACTCTACCTTCATGTTGTAATCCTGGACGTGGGCGGAGAAATGACGGAGGATCATATCCTTTAATTCCTGATCCTTGGCCTGGTTGATGAATAACGCCATCGAATTGATCGAATTTGTACAGCTCATCAGTAGCTCATTCAATTCGCATGCTTCATGGATTCCTAGCTGCATACATGTACCACTCCTTTTCTCCTGTATTATTGGCAAGGATGTGGGGGATTTATGTATGGAGTATGGATTGGCAAAATCACGTGCGGATACGGTTTTCCATGCGTGGAAAACCTTGATGCATTGCGGCCATATCGGATACATGCTAAACTCGAAGAAAACCTTCCATCCGCAGATTCTTCTTTGGAGGATAAAAGAAGACGGTCGCTTACTAACCTTGAATAAGACTATTTGAGGGTTTGCAGATTGTTTGCAAATCTTTTATTTGTAAATGGGCTCTATTCACCAAATCACTTTGCTTTCGGCTGCTATTTTTAGAAATTTTTATCATTTTTTTCTTGTCATTGCCAAGGAAAATCAATTATTTTGAGAAGAGGATTGGCAGTAAAACGGTTTCACGACGACTACACGCGAACAGGAGTTGTAGAAATGTCTATTATAAAAATTGATCACCCCCAGCAATCAATCGAAAAGCTGATTCATAATATTGAGAAAGTGCTAGTCGGGAAGAAGCATATCATTGAGTTCAGCATTGTCGCGTTGCTAGCGCGGGGCCATGTGCTGCTTGAGGATGTTCCCGGAGTCGGGAAAACGATGCTCGTGCGGGCGATTGCCCGATCGATCGGCGGCGTGTTCAAACGGATTCAGTTCACCCCTGACTTGCTGCCTACCGATGTAACAGGCGTTTCAATCTTTAACCAGAAATCGTTGGAATTCGAGTTTCGCAAAGGGCCGATTTTTGCCAATGTCGTCTTGTCCGACGAGATCAACCGAACGTCGCCGAAGACGCAGTCGGCTTTGCTGGAAGCGATGGAGGAGCACTCGGTAACAGTGGATGGCGCCACCTATAAGCTGGCCGAGCCGTTCTTCGTCATGGCTACGCAAAATCCGCTGGAATACGAGGGGACGTTTCCGCTGCCGGAGGCCCAATTGGACCGGTTTTTGCTGCAGCTTCACCTGGGCTATCCGTCGCAGGAAGAAGAAGTTGCGATTCTCACCCGTTTTTCCGGGCAACAGCCGATTGAAGAGCTGGAGCCGGTGGTAACGATCGAAGAAGTCCAGGGGCTGCAAAAGGAAGTCGCTACGATTAAAGTCAGCGAAGGGATTAAGGAGTACATCGTCCGGTTAAGCCAAAAGACGAGAGACCACGGCAGCGTCTATCTGGGTGTAAGTCCACGCGGCTCGCTCGCGCTGTATCGGGCTGCACAGGCGCTTGCATTGGTGCGGGGCCGTGACTTTGTCATCCCTGATGACGTGAAGGAGCTCGTGCCGCATACGTTCCGTCACAGAGTCATCCTCAAGCCGGAATCGCGCTTGGAAGGAGCGACGATTGACCGCCTGATAGCCGATGTACTGCGGGAGACGCGAGTCCCTATCAGTTGAGGGGAGGGAATCTGATATGACTCAGCGAAGGTACGGGATTGTAAAGGTGCTTGGCCTCCTCCTCATTACGTATGTATTTGCCATGTTCCAGGGGGGATTTACGAGCTGGTTTTTATTTTACAGCTGCTTGCTGTTCGTCTGTTACGAATTGATTGCGTTTGTCCTGATGTTTGCATCCCTCCAGGTAACCCGTGAAATCAACCGGGACCGCCTGCAGGACGGCGAAGAAGTAATCGTGACGATTCGAATGAAGCGAAAGCTGTGGTTCCCCTTCGGCTGGAACGTGGTCGCCGAAACGCTGCCGGATAAGCTGAAGCTGCTCTATGAACCGCATCGGCAGCTCATCTTTCCGTGGTTTAAGAGGGAAATCGAACTAAACTACGTCATTCCCGCGTTGCCGCGGGGATACTACTTGCTTGAGGAATGCACGGTCACCGGCGGCGATTTTTTTGGCTTTGTGCAGCGCAGCAAAAAGTTTGCCTTAATCAACGAGTTTCTCGTCTACCCTGCCGTCAAAAACCTGACGCACTGGCCTTCAGGTGATGGACAGATCAGCGGCAACGTACACGTGTCCCATCTGCGCTCCAACGATGTCTCCGCTGTACGCGGTGTTCGCGAGTACCAGCGCGGTGACCGGTTAAGCCAGATTCACTGGCGTGCTTCGGCCCGTGGAATGGGCTTGAAAACAAAGGAATTTGAGCATCAGGCGATCAATCAGGTGGTGTTTTTCCTCGACGTCGAAAAAGAAAAGTATGCCGGGACGGACCCGAATCTGTTCGAGACTGCGGTGAAGCTGACGGCCAGCCTGGTCTACTATACGAGCCGCAGGCAGTATCCGTACGGCTTTGTCTGTCAACAGCGGGAGCGGATGTACATTCCTCCGGCGAACACGAGTGTTCACTTCTTCCGTATTTTTGACCAGCTCGCTGCTGTCATGCCGGATGGGACAGAGCCCTTCGAACGAGTGCTGAGCAGAAATGCCATGGAATGTCCGCGGGGGACCACGCTTGCCGTCGTGACGCCATCGCTGGACAAAACAATCCTGGCTCAAGTCATCCAGCTGACGTCGTCAGGCAGAAGTGTACAGTTTTTCTTTGTGCAGGCCCATCCGTATGTCACGGACCAGGAGCGCAAAGCGCTGCAATTGCTCTCTGCCAATAAAGTCATGTGCAAAGCGATCCAGCTAGCCGAATACGACCAACTAGAGCGGATCGGAGGTGCATAGGATGAATACTCGCTTGTTTCGCCAACCGAATCTGCTGGATTGGCTGGCTGCCATTTTTTTGTTCTGCTTATTGCGGGAGTGGCTGCTGCCGTTGCTTGAGCTGACCGATACGGCAGAGCTTGGTGCCTTTTACTACATCATCGCCGGGGTGCTTGTCCTCGATACATTACTGCGGGCTCGCTGGCTGACGATCGTGGCCAACCTCGGTCTCGTATTCTGGCTGATTCATCACAGCTTTTTTGTGACGCCGTTTTTTCAGGTAGAGTGGATCAAGGATCTGGTTGCAGGAATTGAGCGTGACATTCCTTTGGCCATGCAGCAAAAATGGTTGGAGATGTCAATCATCTCGCGCAATTTTCTGTTTTATCTGCTGCTGCTTTGTCTCGTTACGCTGCTGTCGTACCTCGTCTTGAGGCAGCGGCAGGCGATGTGGTTTGTGTTCATTACCGAAGCGTACCTGGCGATCCTCGATACGTTCATGCCGTACAAAGCTGATGGGGCCATCATGCGGGCTTTGGTCGCAGGGTTCCTGTTGCTGGCGGTGACGCATTTTACATCGATGGCGCGGACAGCGTCCGCCAGAGACAGCACGAACAGGTCATACGGAAAGCTGCTGCTTGCACCTGTGCTGATTATCGGCGTCACGGTGGGCATCGCGTACCTCGCGCCGAAGCACGACGCGATCTGGCCCGATCCGATCGCCTACTTCACGGGGGCGTCCGAAGGTGTTCCGACGTATTATATGAAAAAGGTCGGTTACGATAACAACGATACGCGGCTGGGCGGGCCGTTTCTTCCTGACAACAGCGTCGTGTTTACCGCCCTCACTAATGAAAAAACGTACTGGCGCGGCGATTCCAAGGATGTCTACACCGGCGTGGGCTGGGAAAAAGGGGATCGGGAATACGAAAATATTTTGGAGCCAGCGACGTATCAATGGAAAGAAACCCTGTTCAAAGGATTTGAAACCAAACAGGTCGAGGCCACGCTGAGCTTTGACAGGAATGAGCAGTTTTCCACGCTCTTTTTCCCTGGGCAGGTGACCAAGGTGAAGAATTTCGTCCCGATGAATACGACCTTTGTCTACGATAAGAGCAATGTGACAATTGAGACGAGAAGCGGCAAAATTAAAGAGTTCAAATCTACGCGGCAGCGAGCTATTGGCGGGAAGACAGCGGAAGAAATCGCAATCGTCGTGCCGAATACGATTCCGGCCCAGATGCAGCGCTACGAGTTAGAGGCAGAGGTACCCATCGTCAGCGAAAAAGGAGTTGTGAACGCTGGGACCAACTATCCGGAGGAGATCAAGAAAAAGTACCTGGAGCTGCCGGAGAAGCTGCCGGCCCGGATCAGGGAATTGACGGAACAAGTGACCAAAACCGCCAAAACGCCCTACGAAAAAGTGCGAGCGGTCGAGAGCTACTTGCGTTCAAGCGGTCGTTATCGCTATGAGACACAGGATGTGCCTATACCGGCAGAAGGCCAGGATTTCGTCGATCAATTCCTGTTTGAGAGCTTCCGCGGATACTGTGACCACTTTTCTTCGGCCATGGCCGTTATGCTGCGGACGATCGACATTCCGACGAGATGGGTCAAGGGCTTTGCGCCGGGGACGGAAATCGGTTCCTCTGGTGACAAGCGCGAGCTGGAGGTACGCAACAAGGACGCGCACTCCTGGGTGGAAGTCTATTTTCCCGGCCATGGCTGGATTCCGTTCGAAGCGACCAGCTCGTTTATTTCACCTGTTCGCTTCAAGTACGACTTGAATACGGACTCGCCGATCGAGACGGTTACCCCTGCGATAAGCGACCAGAAGCAAAAAGGGTTTAACCGCGATCGCCTTGATCAATTGGAAGAGCGGACCGGCAGTACGAAGCCCGGATTTACGATCACCTGGAAAGGGATTCTGGGAATTGTCGCTGTTCTTGCGATTCTCGGCTTGTACGGCTGGAAAAATCGCCTGCGCGCGTATGTCTGGTGGCTCAAGCGCAAATTGACGATCACCCCGGAAGGACGCTTTACGGAAAAGTACGGGACGCTGATGGTGTTATTTGAGAAAATTATCGCTCCCCGCAACCCTGGGGAGACGTTGCGGGAATACGTCAATCGCTTGCAAATTTCTGGAGATAAGCGGCAGGATTTATGGTATTTGACACAGTTGTTCGAGCGGATTCTCTACGGCTACAAAGAGGTTGAAGGCAAAACGAAAGAGACCGCCAACAAGATCATGGAACGCCTGTCACAGCAATTGAAGCCTTGAACATTTGGTTGCAGTCTGCTAGAATGTTCGACAGCAACATTCTCGTATAATCTCAGGAATATGGCCTGAACGTTTCTACCGCTCGACCGTAAATTGGGCGACTACGAGGAAGAGGACTTCGGATGCGTGAAAAGTGCGTACGATAACTGGGACTCTGCCTCCGGTAGCTTACGGAGGAATGGCCCCGGTTTTTTTCGTGCGATCAGTATAGGATGCGCCAATCATGGGGGCGCTTCTTGCTTCGGTTTTGCACAAGGCTCCGTACTTGAGGATTTTGCAAAATCCTGACTTAACATCCAATGAGGAGGATTTACGTGGACAAGCCAATGGAAATGGTAGTCGTGTTAGATTTTGGGGGTCAATACAATCAGCTGATTGCCCGACGTGTGCGTGATCTTGGTGTCTATAGTGAGCTTCTGCCCTACAATACACCTGTTGAAAAAATCAAAGAGCTTCAGCCCAAGGGAATTATTTTTTCGGGCGGACCGGAGAGCGTCTATGTAGAAGGAGCCCCGACAGTAGATCCGGGAGTATTTGAACTGGGTGTGCCGATTTTGGGCATTTGCTACGGAATGCAGCTGATGACCCACCAATTGAAAGGAAGAGTCGAGCGGGCCGGCAAACGCGAGTACGGGAAAGCGGAAATCCGCCTGCAGGAGCGAAGCGACCTCTACCAAGACTGGGCCGACAATGAACTCGTTTGGATGAGCCACAACGACAAGGTACTGGAGCTGCCGGAGGGCTTCCGGATTGACGCTGTGAGCGATTCGTGCCCGATTGCCGCGATCAGCAACCAAGAGCGGAAAATGTACGGTGTGCAATTCCATCCTGAAGTACGCCATACCCAAAAAGGGAACGAATTCATTTCCAACTTCCTGTTCCGTATTTGCGGCTGTGCGGGTGACTGGAGCATGACCAGCTTCATCGAGGATGAAATCGCGAGGATTCGCGATACTGTCGGCAAGAAACAGGTATTATGCGCCCTCAGCGGTGGCGTCGATTCATCTGTCGTCGCAGCATTGATCCACAGAGCGATCGGCGACCAGCTGACGTGTATGTTCGTCGACCACGGCCTGCTGCGCAAAGGAGAAGCGGAAGGCGTCATGGAGACGTTTGTCGGCAAATTTGACATGAAGGTGATCAAAATTGACGCGCGTGCCCGTTTCCTGGGCAAGCTGCGCGGCGTGACCGATCCTGAGCAAAAGCGCAAAATCATCGGCAATGAATTTATTTACGTCTTTGACGAAGAAGCGCAGAAGCTGACCGATATGGACTTTTTGGCACAGGGTACGCTCTACACAGACATCGTCGAAAGCGGAACGGCGACGGCCCATACGATCAAGTCGCATCACAACGTCGGCGGTTTGCCAAAAGATATGAAGTTTACGCTGATCGAACCGTTGAAGACACTGTTTAAAGATGAAGTGCGCAAGCTTGGTACAGAACTGGGCTTGCCGAAAGAGATCGTCTGGCGTCAGCCGTTCCCGGGGCCAGGGCTGGGCATTCGCGTCCTGGGTGAAGTGACGGAAGAGAAGTTGACGATTGTTCGGGAATCGGATGCGATCCTGCGTGAAGAGATTGCCAAAGCAGGGTTGGAACAAGATATTTGGCAGTACTTTACCGCCCTGCCTGATATGAAGAGCGTCGGCGTCATGGGCGATGTACGGACGTATTCCTATACGGTGGGGATTCGCGCGGTGACTTCCATTGACGGGATGACGGCTGACTGGGCGAGAATACCGTGGGAGGTTTTGGAGAAAATATCGACAAGGATTGTGAACGAAGTGGAAAACGTCAACCGCATCGTCTACGATATTACCTCGAAACCACCGGCAACAATTGAGTGGGAATAAGATTTTACGGATGTTATAGCGAAAAATATTACGAACGTTCGTGTTTTTCGTTGACAAGCCGTTTGCTTCTTGCTACACTTCTGTTTGTGGATAGGTAAAAGTGAAGGTTCGTATAATCCCGAGAATACGGCTGGGGAGTTTCTACAAGGTCGCCATAAATGGCCTTACTACGGACGGAACGCACAACGGAGAGTGTATCGATCTTATTTCCTTTCTTTATTTCCGAACGTTCCTTCTTTAGTCGAGGTGATTTTCCGACCTCGACCTTTTCTTTTTATCCCGAAATTTTGGTTTAGGGAGGCACATACAAGTGCGCAAATACTTTGAGTTTGACAAGTTGGGCACGAATTATCGCCGCGAGATTATCGCCGGAATTACGACTTTTCTTGCGATGGCGTACGTTCTTGCTGTCAATCCGTTTATTTTGAGCGGTGCGGATTTGCCTGCAGACGTAAAAGCGATGTACCCGCCGTTTAGTGCGGTATTTACGGCAACTGCGCTGGCAGCGGCAATCGGTACGCTGGTGATGGCGTTTGTCGGCCGTCTGCCGATCGGGCAAGCACCGGGGATGGGCCTTAACGCATTCTTTACGTATACTGCCGTTCTGTCTATGCACGTTCCTTGGCAGCAAGCGTTGGCAGGCGTCTTTCTTTCCTGTACGATCTTTTTGATCCTCTCCTTGACGGGGATTCGTGAAGCCATCATCAATTCCATTCCGGCTGGACTGAAGTATGCAACCTCTGCCGGTATCGGCCTGTTCGTAGCATTTCTCGGTCTGAAAAATGCGGGCATTGTCGTTTCTAACCCGGCAACAATCGTTTCGCTCGGGCATCTGAGCTTCCACGCGGGAATGGAGCCGGAACAAATTCTCGCCGCCAAAAATGCGCTTCTCGCCGTATTCGGTCTGGTTGTCACTGCTATTTTGATGTCGCGCGGGATTCGATCGGCGATTTTTATTGGCATGATCGTCACCTCCGTGGTCGGGATGATTTTTGGCCTCGTCTCCATTCCGGAATCGATCGTAGCGCCTCCGCCAAGTCTCGCTCCGACGTTTGGCCAGGCCTTTGCCTTCTTGACTGATCCGTCTGTCTTGTTTAGCGGCAACATGCTGATTGTCGTGCTGACATTCCTGTTCGTCGATTTCTTCGATGCTACCGGGACGCTGCTCGGTGTGGCCAGTCAGGCCGGGTTGCTCAAGGACGGCAAGCTGCCGCGCGCAGGCCGGGCGTTGGCGTCGGATGCGATTGCCGGGATGGCCGGTGCCATTCTCGGAACGTCTACGACGACCAGCTACGTCGAGTCTACTGCCGGAGTTGCTGCCGGTGGACGCAGCGGATTTGCTTCCGTTATCACCGGCGTGCTGTTCATCCTTGCGCTGTTCTTCTCGCCGATCTTGTCGGTAGTCACATCTGCGGTGACGGCCCCGGCGTTGATTATCGTCGGGGTGCTGATGGCGTCGCATCTGACCAAAGTGGCCTGGAACGAGATCGAAGAAGCGCTTCCGGCATTCCTCACCGTCATTATGATGCCGTTCAGCTTCAGCATTGCGTCAGGGATTGCCGCAGGGTTTATCGTCTATCCGATTACGAAGGTTTTCAAAGGGCAGGCTAAAGAGGTTCACCCTGTCATGTACGTGCTCTTCTTCGTGTTCCTGATCTACTTCATCTGGCTGCGCGAATAGAATATCGCCTATGAGTAAAAGAGTGTCCGTCAGTGCGGGCACTTTTTTTGGTCGATAAGAATTTATAAAAATTCTTATCGACATAAGCGCAACTAA
>CAMIVR010000176.1 GCA_946402065.1 uncultured Brevibacillus sp.
TGTAGCCGGACAGTGTCTGCTTCCTTGCAAAAGCCGCAACGAACGGAGCCCATCCGCTTTTCACTCTCCGCACCACAGCAGCCCGGGACAAGGTCTTTGAATTACCCGGAATGGCAACCAGCAGTTGTTCTGGAGACAATAAATGTTACCGTAATATTTATTATGTAAACTTTAATCGAGTGAACAGAAAAGCAACTTCAGAAAGGGAAGCAGCCCGTCCAGTTACGGACGGGCTGCCCAGGCTTCTACCTCAACCTTGAGAGCGGGCTGGGCTAGCGCGGGAACGTAAGCCAGCGTCGTGGAGGGCGGGTTTCCTCCGTGGAATTCGTTCCAAATCGCGAGATACCGTTCCCGATCAAACGACTCTGTAAACCAGATGTTAATTTTGAGGATATCATCTGGCGTTGCGCCTTCACTGCTGAGAATGCGTTTGATATTGTCCAGTGCATTTCGGAATTGCTCCTCGACTTCCTCCGGGATGTTCCCTGATAAATCTGTCCCAACCTGTCCGGCCAGGACGAGTAAATCCCTGCCCTTGGGCAAAATCGAGAGGTGTGCGTACGGTCCTACCGGTGGCGCTACGTTTTCCGGATTTTTGCGGATTACTGTCATGATTTTCCCTCCTTGATTGACTCTTGCAACGAACAGTCTGCCTGTAAAGTCAGGATAAACTCTTCAATTTCTTCATTCCGCCCATTGGCAAATCCGCGGTCCTCTCCGGTAATGACAAACCCGCATTTTTGCAGGACGCGAATCGAGCCGCGATTGTCTTTGGCAGCGCGGGCGTACAGGGGCCGTGTCTTGGCTTCGTTGAGAAAGAGCGAGAGAGCCTTGCTGGCGACACCTTTGCCCCAATATGCTTTGCCAAGCCAGTAGCTGACAGATGGCAAACCGAATTGCTCGAAGCTCCCCACATGGCCAGCGACTTCACCATTGCACAGAATGGTCTTCTTTTGCTTCGTACTGTCGGCGACAATGGCAGCCCATTGAACGAGAAACGCATCTCGATCGGTTGGATCCTTGACGGTAAAGGCAGCCATCCGTATCGCTTCCGGGTCCAATTGATGTTCGTAAAAGATTGCAAGATCTTCTTCTATCACGTCTCGCAAAACAATGTCGGTAGCCATTTTCTTCACCCAATCTTTCTACGAGTAGCTGAGCACTAGTCGAATTGCCGAAAGCCATGATCCCTGAAACCAGAATGCTGCGACATTTTCTTGGTCGAGCGATGTGGTTCAGTGAGTTACAAAGTAAAATCGTTCCCAATCGTGAAGCGGCTGCCCGATTGTCTTTACAATGTAAGCGGATATTGGCAATTTTGCAAGAATAAATAAGCGAATCCAGAGAGTTTACATCTGCGGTTACCTCTCACCAGCGTACTGATGTTCTTATTTGGATGTACTCGGCCCTATCGAAGGGGAGGTTTTCATTTGATCGATGAATCATACGTAAGGGCTATACGTATGAGCAGTGCAAACGGGGCGGGTTTTATGCGCTGCGAGGTGCAAAGCCGATCGCTTCATGAAAATAGGCATCATATGCAAGGGAAATGTAAATTTATGTATCAAACTGTAATCAACACTCGCTATTTACTCACAACCTGTGGTATTATTTTTGTGCAAACTCTTGTTCGTAATTTTTCCCTGATCCATCCACGGATCAAGCTTGTTTGGATGTGTGCACGGGCAATCTGTGGCAACCACCTGCTAGAAATGAACCAGTGAGCGAAAGGAAGGTACAGGAACGATGACGAATCGGTACCCGGAAATTGATGCGGTACTCGCGTTTATTCAACAACATATCGATGAGCCACTTCCGCTTTCCCGTTTGGCCAATTACGTAGCGTACAGCCCCTATCATTTCACGCGGATTTTCAAAGAAAGAATGGGTCTGTCCCCGCTGTATTATGTATCCGCCCTCCGCCTGCAACGGGCAAAAGATTTGTTGTTGCGCACAAACCTAAGCATCCGAGATGTCGGATTGGAGGTCGGCCAGCAAAGTCTGGGTACCTTTACCACGCGTTTTACTGAACGCGTCGGGGTAACGCCGGCGCAGTTTCGCAATTCGACGCTGCAAGCAGACAACAACTTCCGCACGCTGCAGATGCTTGACAATTGGCACACCCCACAGCTCCTTGGCCCCCCTTACGGACAAGTATCCGGGACTGTTCGGGCTGAGGTTCCGTTTGAGGGTGTTATTCTGATTGGCTTGTTCGCGAGACCGATTCCGGAAGGGGTACCACTTTACGGAACGCTGCTGTCTTCGTTGGGCGATTTCTGTTTTACCGGCGTCAAGCCTGGTACGTATTATTTGCTGGCTACGTCAGTTTCGTGGGGAATGCAAGCCATGGATATGTTGCTCCCGCAAGCCACCTTGCGCACCCGTTCGCGAGCGCCGATTGTCGTCAGCCCGGCAACGACCGTACCGCATCTGGACGTCAAGCTGTATGCGCCACGAATCGACGATCCGCCTATTCTGATTTCTCTGCCGCTGCTGATGAATCATTTTCTCTACAAGGTTGGCCATTTCAGCAATCGGAAAGAAATCGATTCGTAGATTGCTGCTAGAATGAAAGGTATCCCGTTGTCCAACAGAGAGCACATTGGATGCAACAGCCGTATGGAATTTGCATCGGTGTTTTGCCTTTGCCGGTTGATGGGTAATAATGACAGATGGGCAGCTTTTTTTGGCTTTTGCCAAAAGGGAGGCCATCCCTGTTGCCAAACGTGGCTTTACAGTAATTGCCGACTGAAAGCCCACAGTTTTAATCGTGGGATGAAAGACGGCTTTGCCTGAACATCCCTTCATGGGAGGGGCAGGGCAAACACATAGCACATGTGCGAGTAGAAAAGTATTAGTGAAACAGGTGGAAATTCGATTCAAGGAACTACTTGAAAAAATATGTCAAGAAAATGACTGGCATATTGTAGCAATGGAAGTTATGCCAGATCATGTCCATCTGTTCCTGAACTGTCTTCCCACCGATTCTCCATCAGACATTATGGCAAAAGTGAAAGGGGTGACCTCTCGAATAGTAAGGCAGGAGTTCAAGCATCTTGCTCATTTGCCGAGTCTGTGGACACGCTCTTTTTTCGTAAGTACAGCAGGAAACGTATCAAGCGAAACAGTAAAGCGTTATGTTGAAGAACAAAAGAAAAGGGGGTGAACATATGCAAGCTTTAACCGTTAAGATTCGCATATTTCCTGATCAACCAGATATTCTTCGTCATTTTGGAAAGGAATATATTCGTGTAGTCAATCAGCTAACAGAACAAGCTGAACAACTTGGTGTGTTTCCAAAAACAACCACTAAAAATGTGGAAACCATTCTACCATCAGCCGTCTGTAATCAAGCTATACGTGATGCCAAGAGTGTATACCGAAAAATCAAGAAGTTGGGTACTTGCCCTATTCTGAAAAAACCTGTCTATTTCGTCAACAATCAAAACTACACGGTATCCGAAAATACAGTTGCTTTCCCTATCGTTGTAGATGGAAAGACGAAAAAAACAGCGTTTCGTGCTACGATGACTAGCCGAGATAGGGAGCTGTTAAGCAAAGGAAAATCTGGATTGATGCGTATCATTGAAAAGTCAGGGAAATGGTATGCTCAAATTTCGGTAGAAGTGCCTACAAGCGTAACAAACAACGAAAACATCATGGGTATTGATCTTGGTTTGAAAGTTCCTGCTGTTGCTGTAACTTCTACAGGTAAAACCCGATTCTTTGGAAACGGCAGACATAACAAGTACATACGAAGAAAGTACCAACAACGTAGACGTAAATTAGGGAAACTCAAAAAGTTGTCTGCCGTTCGCAAGCTAGGCAACAAAGAACAACGATGGATGAAAGATCAAAACCATAAGATCAGCCGACAGATTGTCAATACAGCCATTCAGGAAGGCGTATCGGTCATTAAGCTTGAACGACTAGAGAATATGCGCAAGACGGCAAGAACAAGCCGTAAAAACGCAAAGAATCTGCACAGTTGGACTTACTATCAGCTTCAGCAGTTCATCTCCTACAAAGCTAATTTAGTTGGCATAAGGGTTGTGGAGGTCAATCCAGCCTACACTTCTCAATGCTGTCCTGCCTGTGGTGAGAAGAACAAAGCGAGAGACAGAAGGTACGAGTGTTCATGCGGATTCAAAACTCATCGCGATCGGGTTGGAGCCATTAATATCATGCGTCAACCTGTGACAGATGGTAACAGTCTGTCAGCCTAAGATGCTATAGGCACTGTCTTAGGACGGGCTGATGAGACAGCCCTGAACCTGGGGGAACTACGGATAGCAGAAATGCACTTCCGACTACCACCCAAGAATCCCACTGGTACCGAAGATGTCAGCTTGCCCCTTTAGGGGTGGGAGTCTCAAAGCTAACAAAATGATAGAAAGAAGGAGTGTTTAACAATGACCACACGCTTGATCCCTTATTTGATGATGAACGGAAATGCCAAGGAAGCGATCCATTTTTACGAGAAAGCTCTGGATGCACAGCTTCTGTTTATGCAGACGTTCGGAGAGATGCCGGAAGATCCCCAAATGGCTATGCCGCCGGAGGCGAAAGATCGCGTCTCGCACGCCATGATTAAAATCGGCGAATCCGACATGATGTTTTCTGATACCTTTCCCGGACAGCCGCACGCGATCGGAAGCCAGGTGACGATCTGTATCTCCACGGATGACAAGGACAAGACAAAGCGTTTTTACGATGCCTTGCAGGATGGCGGACAGGTGAGCATGCCGCTGCAAGAGACGTTTTTCAGCCCTGGGTATGCTGTCGTAACGGACAAGTTCGGGGTAACCTTCCAACTCTTCACGGAAGGCAAGCAGTAAGTGAATAAGCGATAGCGATGACAGAGCGCCAGACAATTTGCTGGCGCTCTTCTCTGTGTTAAAAAGCAGGTGAGGGTGCTGCCGGAGTTATACCGGTTCATCGGCAGTGCGTGCGGATTTTTTGCCGAATGACACGAAATACAAAAGGGCGCTGCCTACGACAATAAAGCTGATCAGCAAAATAAGATTGCCGTACATATAGGCGTGTACATCTGTAATCAGCGGATGGAGGGGGAAGGCGAACATGTTTTGCTCCATCGCTTTGGCGACCAACGCCGTCACCAATGCACCCGAAATGGTCGAAGTCATATTAAACAACCCCATCCCGACACCGATTTGTTTATTTGGCAGGATTTGCGTGACGCTTTCGGTCAAAGCCGTCTGCACGAAGGAAAAACCGATGTACATCATGATCAGGGCAATGCCGATGTACCACACCCAAAGCCCGATTGACGAAGATTGCAGCATGAGGCTGAGCGCGATAAACGTCAGTCCGAGGTAGACGACAAAATGACTGCCGCGTTTAACAGTCATATTTCCGGCGATTTTTCCGAATATGACGGCGCTGATTGCTCCCGGGAACATGATCAGCCCGATCGTTTCGGTATTCAGACCGTATACTTTGCTCAACATGAGCGGGATGACGAACATGACCGACATCACCGTGCCAAAGATGAGAAAGCCAATGATGAGTGCGGTTCTGTATAGTGGGTTCACAAACAGAGCGGGATCGACGAACGGCTCTTTTGCCCTGCGGATGTGCAGAATAAACAGTGCCAGCGCGATCAAGGCGATAATCAGGTAACGCCACTGCGTCTCCGTCGTAAACAGGATCAGCATGGACACCACGACACCCAGCAGAAGTGCGCCGATGATGTCCAAGGTACCGGCCCCGCGTCGTTCCTGCGGCAGATACGTGCGAAAGAATGGAATCGCGATGAGCACGGGAAGGGGGACGAGGTATAAATACGACCAATGGAACGAACCGGCAACGTATCCGCCAAGCACCGGACCGATCCCCACGGCAAAGGAGGCGATTGAGGTGATGATGCCAAACATTTTTCCCCTTTCCTGGGCCGTGAAAAACCGCGCCACCATGACGAAGACCAGGGCAGGAATTGCCGAGCCGCCTGCACCTTGAATCGCTCTGGATAAGATGACAACGGGGTACCAGCCCTGAAAGGCAAAACCCAACACAGACCCCACGCTGTAAAGTGTGATGCCGATGGTAATCAGCTTTTTGACGCTGTACATATCGGACAGCTTGCCAAAGATGACCATGCCCATCCCGAACATGATGAAAAACACCGTCACGACCCAACTCACGCCGGCTGCATCCAAACCGAACTGGCGGGCAATGCTTGGAGTCGATACATTGAAGACCGACTCATTCAGGACGGCAAAAAAAATGACAAAATAAATCCAGGGCACGCTTTTCTTGATTCCGGCGACATTTGCTTGTGACTGGGATGTACTCCCCGACAGTTCCACTTCTCTCCACGTCCTCTCTCTGGCTTGCGTTTCTTTTACGAAAGCTATTCTAGCATGCAGCAGGAGATGAGGTTTCTTCTCGATTGCGCTGTTCGTTTTTAGGTGACAGTTAAGAAGACGAACCGGCAAACAAAGAGACGAACCCGCGGTCAAGCAAATCTGCGGGTTCGTCTTTTATGGTAAGGTCGAGAGTAGGGCAGGTAAGAGCAGTCTGCACTAGTTGACGCCGTTGTCCGCATCGGCTTGGGCAGCTTGCAGCGCTTTGACCAACAGGGAGGCGTAGAACTGCGCCCCTTGTGTGCCAAGATGGACACCGTCGGGGGCAAAGAAGCCATTTTGTCCTTCGCTCGCCGCGTACCAGTTGACCAGCGTCGTTTTCGGGAAGCTCTGAGCCACTTCAGCCAATGTCGAGTTGACGACGCCCTCCCATGGGCGCGGGACACGCGTATTCACAAGGAAAATTTGGTCCACGTCACCAAGGGAGTGCAGCAGTGACTCCAGCTGTTTCTTCGTAAAGGCGCCATTGGTGCCCAATTCGATAATGACGCGTTTACCGAGCTTGCCTTCTGCCTTCAGCTTGTCGACAACGGCTTGCGCCTGCGACAGCTGCCGGCCAATTTGCCCGTCAACGAGAATGCCCGGCAGAAGTTTTTCCAGGTGAGGGGCGACGTCGACCATCACAGAGTCGCCAATCGCTGTGATGCCCTTGCCGGATTGTATGGAAATCGCCGTATCCGCAGGCGGCGGGGCAGCACTGCTGCCTGGGGGAGCGCTGCTGCCACTTTCGGCATTTCCTTGGGGGGGCCCGCCGGTTCCCTTTTCACCTGTTGATGCTGCGGGCTTTCCGGTTGTCTTCCCGGCTCCTTTGTCGCTGTCAGCACGCTGCGTGCCGTCAGGCGATTTACTGCTGCCAATACCCCCGGGCGATTGCTCTGGGCCTGGTTTGGCCCCGCCATTGTTCGGATCAGCCGTGTGTACACTGGCATCGCCTTCAGCTCCGTCGGACGGTTGCGGATCTTTCGGATGGTTTGAACCGTCAGAAGAATTTGCACCTTTACCCGCATTTGCAACAGGAGATTCGGTGTGAGCTGCTCCCGTTGAAGACGTTCCCGGGTTTTTGGCTGTGCCATTGTCGGCACTAGCAGCCGATTCGTTCGGACGGTTGTTCGTTGCTGTCCCGATCTGAGCGGATGTTTCCATCTGTCCGTCGACAGAATTGTCTCGTGCGTTTCCGGTATCGCCGCCTTGCTCGATGGCGTCGGTAAATCTGTCGCCTGCTGACGTACTTGCAGTCGCGACCGTAAACAGCTTCGTCGCATTTGCTACGCCGACACATACGAGGCTAATGGCGAGCAAAGCGCAGGTTGTGGTGGCCCAAAATCTGGGGCGCCGCCACTGTTGCGGCTGTATATGGCGCCATATTCTCCGCAGTGCGCCATGGCGGATGGGCTCTTCAATATACCGCCAGGACAGGGCTGCGAGCGCAATGCTGGCTGCCACTTGCAGCGCCGCTCTCGTTATGCTGACGCCATTCGTATTGACGAGCGGGCTGGTCAATACGATGACTGGATAATGCCATAGGTATATGCCGTAAGAGCGCACGCCCAGCCAGCGCAAAGGCTTCCAGCCCAGCATCTGGCTCAGTCTGCTGGCAGGGTGGGCGAGTGTAGCGACTACCAGTGCCGTTGCCACGGACAGCAGGAGGAATCCGCCACGGTACAGGAACGAGTCGTATTCGTTGGAAAAGAGGATCATCGACAATACGACGAGCAAGCCCGTTCCACCGATCACATCCAGTGTCAGCCGCGCTTTCTGTGAGATCGAGGCGGAGAGCTTGCGGCTGGGCCACATCACGGCAAGCGCAGCGCCGATGAGCAGGGCGAACGCTCGGGTGTCTGTGCCGTAGTATACGCGGCTCGGATCAGCGCCAGGTTGATAGATCAATGCCATGGCGAGCGCCGAAGCCAGTACGCCCGTCAGAATCAACGCAGACAGCTTCCCTTTTTGCGGGGCATAGCGAAGTCCCAGGACGAAGACGAGCGGCCAGATCAGGTAAAATTGTTCCTCGACAGCCAGCGACCAGAGATGGCCGAGCGGCGAGGGCGGACCGAAGCTTTCGAAGTACGATACCTCGTGGTAGATAAACCACCAGTTGCTAACATAAGTGATGGCAGATAGTATGTCGCCTGTTAAAGCTGCAAGCCTTGAAGGATCGAAGAGCGTCATCCAGACCAGCACGCCGGCGAGCATCACAAGCATTGCGGGCAATAGCCGTCTGGCACGTCGAATCAGGAAGTCTTTCAGATCGAGTCGGCCGCTGGTTTTCCACTGGGCGGCGAGGAGATCGGTGATGAGATAACCGGATAGGACGAAGAAGATACCGACACCCAGCAATCCTCCGGGCGCCCATTTGACGTTGAGGTGGTATACGATGACGGCGAGTACGGAGAGGGCACGCAGCCCGTCAATCCCGGCAATGTAGCGACTCCTGCCATGAAGCGGCTTAGGCATGCCGTCGTCCCCCTCTGCGTAATTCTGGTTGTCGACTTTTACTTGTTTTTGACTGGTTTGTTTTGCGATTTAGCCTTCCAAGCCAAATGCTGTCCGCCATAGCTGTTGTGGAATTCATGTACGTTCTGCCCTTTCAGTCAAGTCATTCTCCTTTGGCAAAGTGTCTGTTCAGCTGGGCGACCGGAACGGATCTACAATCCTTTGGGCCGACATATGTGCATCTGGTCCGACGCCAAACGCCTGGCACCGTCGCGGGTTCTAAACAGCACTCAAAAACGGGGTGCGAT
The DNA here is from genome assembly GCA_946402065.1 of uncultured Brevibacillus sp. Classification (GTDB taxonomy): domain Bacteria; phylum Bacillota; class Bacilli; order Brevibacillales; family Brevibacillaceae; genus Brevibacillus_D. The sequence continues at coordinate 9,128 of CAMIVR010000176.1, forward strand.
GAAGTGGATAAAGTAGGTGCGTATTCGTGTAGGCTGCTTGTTGTCATTTCTTGTCTTACCCTGACGAACGCCAGAGCAAGATTTTCAAGGACATGAAACATGGCGGCTGTGTACAGGTCCCTTCCTCTCGTTTTGAAATCGTACATAATGGGGTACATATGGTTTGACGTCAAAAGGGGAACCAACGTTTCACATGATCTTTCGTTATTTTTGCCGCGAACGATCATCTTTTGCCGGAGTGCGGTATTTTTGTGATGCTGTCGGAATGTGTCACTATAGCGTCACCATTGATGCTGTCTCCTTCTGTCTGCACGTCATGTTGCCCAGCTACTATCATAAGGGATGGGGAGCGCAAAGGTGTTACAAAACGACAACAATCGCCAACTTTTTTGCGAGCAAGGGGAGCAACCGCAGGCCGGTCCGGTTTCGTTTTTGCTGTCATCCGCAATATATGGTAAAATGTATGAAAACGTATGAGAAAAACGAAACCACATAGAGCGAGGTAACGAATGAAAATATGGAGAGAGGTATTTGGCTGGCTGCGCACAATTGTCATTACACTGGTGCTAGCATTGGCAATTAACGTTTTTTTGGTTCAACCAACCAAAGTGATGGGCTTATCAATGACGCCGACCTTGCAGGATAAAGAGATCATTTTTGTTTCCAAGTTGTCGCATACGCTGCGGTACGAACCGGATTACAATGACATTGTCATTATTGACAGCCGGGTTAACCGAAGTCGATCGCTCATGGATGACATATTGGAAAATCCGCTCATCAACTTAGTGACAGGCAAGTCGACCGACCACACGTTTTGGGTGAAACGCGTCATTGGCAAATCGGGCGATGTACTGGAGCTGAAGGATGGCAAAGTATACCGAAACGGCAAACAACTGGAAGAACCGTACATTAAGGAAGCTATGATCACCCAGACGGCCGAAAAAATCGTCGTGCCAAAAGATCATGTGTTTGTAATGGGGGATAACCGCAACAACAGTCGGGACAGCCGGTACATCGGAAGCGTGCCGCTTGACCACGTGCTCGGGGAAAAGCTGTTCTAAGCACATATCACTTCAGAAAAAAAGAAGCGTCTGCCGCAATGGCAGGCGTTTTTGTGTTTCTAAGAAAATTCTCAGAATATCATAATGTTTTTTTAAATGGATTCTCAGAATCGGCAGGTATGATCAATAGTGTAAGCGACGTAACACGAATCCCACATACCAAGGAGGATAAATCACTTGAAAAAACTTGGATGGAAGACGAGCGCGGTTATGACCGCTTTGGTTTGCACGTCGCTTGTTGTTGGCGGACAAGCATATGCAGCGACAAGTACAGGCCATGCACATAAAGTCAGCCACAGTCATAAAGGACACAAGGTGGCAAAGCACAAAACAGGGATAGACAACAAAGATCAAGTGACAGCTGACAACACGGCAGACACAGACAATGAAACAAACGGGGACACGAATGACAATAGCAAGGCGACGAATGAAACAGTCGACATGAGCCGGTATTATCAAGGTGGGGTTTACAACTTCTACCGAACACTAAACCATAGCAAATCTGCAGACGGATCAGCGGTTGACACTGTGGATAATCGCAATTCCGTTGATGTGTCCGGTGACAATACGGCTGCGAATCTCGATCAGGCCGTCGCGGCTGACGAATCGAATTCTGGCAGCATTGGAAATGACGCGGCGTCAACTTCCACTGCAAACATTGGAATCGGGGAAAAAGTAATCAAAGCAGGAGAAAAATACTTGGGAACACCGTACCAGTACGGCGCTAGCCGCAGCAGCAAATCGACCATGGACTGCTCTTCGTTCGTCATGTGGGCCTTTAAAGAAGGGGCAGGCATTGATTTGGGCAGAGGTGGAGCGCGATCCCAGTACCAAAAGGTTCAACACATTTCCCGCAAAGATCTGCAGGCTGGCGACCTTATCTTCTTCTCGACGCGGGCGACGATGAAGTACAGCCCCGGATCGATTCAGCGGATTGGACACGTCGGGATTTATGCCGGCAACAACAAGATTCTCCACACCTACGGCAAGGGCGGCGTGACGTACAGCGACTTCAGCGGTTGGTGGGACCAGCACTTCGTGGCTGCCGGACGAGTCATTCAGTAATCGGATGAATGTTCTTGGGGATTTGACAATAGATCGATCTGAGAGTGTTTCCTATTTGGTTACACTCTCTTTTTTTGTATATAATGGGGAAGATTCTTTTGAAAATCATGTGGAAAGAGGTGTGAGAGTTGAGCAACACCGAAGAAAATGATGATATCTACAAAAACCAACCCGCCGGCCATGCTGCTCAAGACAAGACAAATGAAAAGCCAAACACACCTAAGAACATGAATCAGCAAATGTCGAATTTGTCAGGTCCGCTTTGGAAGTCGATGTTCTTTTTTTTAATCCCGCTCATGATCAGCAACGCGCTGCAATCCGTAGGGGGGACGGTCAGTTCCATCCTGCTCGGGCGGTACATCGGCGAAAACGCCCTCGCCGCATCCAGCGCTGTTTTTCCCATCACGTTTTTCATGATTTCGTTTATGATCGGGTTAGGCAGCGCGAGTTCCGTGCTGATCGGCCAGGCGTTCGGCAGCGGGCAGAC
>CAMIVR010000177.1 GCA_946402065.1 uncultured Brevibacillus sp.
TGCCGTCTAACGGTTTTCAAGACCGCCCCGTTATGACCACTTCGGTATCCCTCCGTATCATTCTCACAGGAGATAATATAGCATATCCGAAGTGGTAAATGCAAGGCTTTTTATTCGGCAATTCCACACCATTCGAGAAGGGTGAGAGCAAAGATTTCCGCACAGTGGAAAACAGCGTCAAGCTCAATGTACTCATTGGAGTAATGGCCCAGTTGGGTCACGCCTGGCCCGATAACAATCGCCGGGGTATCGGCAAGCTTGATCAGCAATCCGGCATCGGTGCCCCACGGTGCAGCCTCAACGACGACTTCCTTGCCCATCACCTCATGATACGTTTCTCGCAAAATGTCCATCAAGGGATGGTCATCCGCTACTTGGCCCGGCACCCATTGTGCGCCAAACCACTCCAGCGCAACCGGGTGCTCGGCAAACCACGGGTCTTCCTTCGCCAAATCAGCAAGCGCTTGCGCCATCTCCGCTTTGGCATCGGCCATCTCCTCACCCGGAGCTACCCCCATGCGGCCCTCCAGCTTGACTTCATCCGGTACGGACGATGGCCACTTGCCCCCTTCAATCGTGCCGATGTTGATCGGAATCGGAATGGGGAGTTTGGCGTACAGCGGATCGGTGATACGATCGTTGCGTCGCTTCTCCAGTGCTGCGATCGCCTTGACCACGAGCATGCTCTTCTCGATGGCACTGACGCCTTCATAACGCGTGCCACCGTGTGCGCCGCGCCCTTTGACAATCAGCCGAAACCACATCGAGCCTTGCTGCTTGGGGAAGATCTTCATGTTGGTCAGCTCGGGTACGAGCGCTGCGTCTGCCTTGTAGCCGCGCAAAATCGTCGCCAGCGTGCCGGCACCGCCAGACTCTTCCTCTACGACGCTCTCAAAGATGACGTCGCCCTTGAGCCGCACTCCCAGCGCTTTCAACGTCTGAATCGCCAACAGCGACGAGAGATTGCCGCCCTTCATGTCGGTCGACCCGCGACCGTACAGTTTGCCGTCGATGACAAGCCCGCTGTACGGATCGTGCTCCCACTGGTTTCGATCGCCTTCCGGCACGACATCGACGTGGCCGTTTAGGATCATCGAGCGGCCGCCGCCTGTTCCCCGCCAGATGCCGACGACGTTCGGGCTCTCTTCAAAGCTTGTGCGCGGCGAGACGAAGTACGGGTGCCTGAGCAGCTCGTCTCCGCCCATGATCCACATGTCCACTTCCAGCCCGAGGTTGGTCAAATAGTCCGCAATTTTCCGTTGAATCGACGCTTCCTGTCCCTGCACGCTTTTTTCCTGAACCCAGCTCTGCAGCAAGGCTATCGCTTGTTCGCGATCGCGTGCGAGCTGCGCTCTGATCTTCTCTTTCCAGCTTGCCATGTCAACCTGCGCCATGCCTGATCCCTCGTTTCGCAAAATATTCAAGCTTATTCAAACACGCCAACTTCCCCGTCGATTTTCAGTTCCGCTTCGGTCGCCCCGATCACGTCTGCCACCGTATAGGGAACCATTACTTCGCGCAAGTACAAACCGTCCGGGCACACTTCCATCACCGCCATGTCGGTAATGATCAGGTGCGCTGCTCGCGTGGCTGTGAGCGGCAGCGAGCACTCCTTGACAATTTTCGAGCGGCCGTTTTTATCCAGATGTGTCGTCAATACCATGACGCGCTTCGCTTTTTGCGCCAGCTCCATCGCACCGCCCATGCCAGGCACGCGCTTGCCGGGAACGATCCAGTTGGCGATATCCCCTGACTGGCTCACTTCCAGCACGCCGAGGATGGTCATGTCCAGCAGTCCGCGGCGGATGATGGCAAATGCCGTCGCGCTGTCGAAGAACGACGCCCCCGTAGCGAGCGTGACGGGAAAGCCGCCGGCGTTGCACAGATTCGGATTCTCTTCGCCTTTGGCCGGGCTTGGCCCCGTGCCGAGAATGCCGTTTTCGGCGTGGAAATACACGCGTTTTTCCTTCGGGATATAGTCGGCGACCATCGTCGGAATCCCGATCCCCAAGTTGATGACCATGCCATCTGCCACTTCCTGCGCAGCCCGCCTGGCGATACGCTCCCGGTAGCTCTCCGTTTGCACTACTTCTCCCATGCCCATCGCCAATTCACTCCTTTGCTTTGCACGATCAGATTTACGAATACCCCGGAGGTGACGATCGCTTCCGGATCGAGCTCGCCGACTTCGACGATCTCATCCGCTTCGACAATTGTCACTTCGCCCGCCATGGCCACGAGCGGGTTAAAGTTCCGCGCACTCGTATCGAACACCAGGTTGCCGAAGCGATCGGCCTGTTTCGCATGCACGATCGCCACTTCTGCCGTCAGCGGTGTCTCCAGCAAGTACGATTTCTCCCCGACCTGAACGATTTGCTTGCCCTTCTCGGCAATCGTCCCGATGCCGATGTCCGACAGAATGCCACCCAAGCCTACGCCGCCGGCTCGCACTCGCTCAGCCAAGATTCCCTGCGGACAAAACTCCACTTCCAGCTCTCCCGCAGTCATTTGTTTTCCTGCGTTCGGATTGGAGCCGATGTGGGAGGCTATTACTTTTTTCACTCTGCGTTCCGTGACCAGCCTGCCCACGCCGATGTCAGGAAAGGCCGTGTCGTTGCTGATCAGGCTGATCTCCTTGACGCCCTTGTCGAGGATCCCCTGGATTAATGTCGGCGGATTGCCTACACCGCCAAAACCGCCGACCATCAGGTTCATGCCATCGTGAAAATGCTCAAGCGCTTCTTCGAGAGAAACGACTTTGTCAAATGGATTGGTCTTTTCGCTCATCCCTACACCTTCTTTTGCGAGTATTATCCGAGCAGCCCTTCACGCTGCAGCTCCGCCTGAACCTCTGCGATTGCCGAACGCAAGATTTGGATCAGCTTCGTCACTTCGTCTTTTGTAATCGTCAGCGGCGGCGAGACGATAATCGCGTCGCCGGCCACGCCTTCCAGTCCACCCATTGCCGCATACACGATCAGGCCTTTTTCAAACGCGCGGCTAATGATACGGCTGCCCACGCCAACGGAGAGCGGGAACGGTTCCTTCGTCTGCCGGTCTTTGACAAATTCCAGCCCGCACAATAGTCCCAAGCCGCGCGCATCGCCGATTAGCGGAAGCTCGGCTGCCAGTTTTTTCAGCTCGCCAAGCAGGAACTCTCCCTGGGTTGCCGCATTTTCAAGCAGATTGTTCTGTTCCATGTAGTTGACGACGGCAAGCGATGTCGCCGCTGATTGCGGATTGGCACTGTACGTGTGCCCCGCCATGATCAGGCCGGAGCCGCGCGTGATCGTCTCAATGATCTCATCCGTAGCCATCGCAGCGGCCATCGGAGTGTAGCCGGCACTCATTCCTTTACCGAGAGCCATCAGGTCCGGCTGTACCTGCCAATGATCGATCCCGAACTTCTTGCCTGTCCGGGCCATCCCCGTCATCACTTCGTCTGCAATGAACAGCACCTGATACTTGTCGCATATTTCCCGAATCCGCTGGAAGTAGCCATTGGGCGGAACAACTGCGCCACCAGACGCACCGATTACCGGCTCGGCGATGAACGCCGCGACGTTTTCCGCACCGATGCGCAGGATGGAAAGCTCGAGCTCATCTGCACACCGCATCGCGTATTCTGCTTCCGAAAGCCCTGCCGGCATGCGGTACGGATAAGGAGCAGAAACGCTCGGATAATCCTGCAGCAGCGGCACAAAGCGCTTGCGGCGCAGCACGTGTCCGGACATCGCCAAGGCCCCCATCGTAATCCCGTGGTAGCTCATCCAGCGGGAGATAATCCGGTTTTTACGGGCAAAGCCTTTTTCCTGCCAGTATTGGATGGCAATTTTTTGCGCCGTCTCTGTCGCCTCGGAACCGCTGCTGACAAAAAAGCTCCAGTTCAAATTGCCCGGTGCCCAGCTTGCCAGTTTGGCGCCCAGCTCCTCGACCGCTTCGCTGCTGAAATGGGACCGATAGGCAAACGACACTTTGCTCGCTTGCGCTGCCATTGCTTCCGCTATTTCTTCTACACCATGGCCGATGCTGGCTGTCACTGCCCCCGAGCAGCCATCAATGTACGCTTTTCCTTCGCTGTCGTACAAGTAAATTCCTTTTCCGTGTGAAATAACTGGATACGATTTTCCTAATTCCGGTTTGATGACGTAACTTCTTTCCATCTCAGTCCACCTCGCCTTTTCTAACTACGCTCATCGTACCGCAACGCGCGCATGCAGCCATTCTCCCTGGTGGCAAAAAAAGCTGGCAAAGTGACAAAATCTTTTATACACTTTGTATAATAATCAACATTGTCCCATTCCTTTTGACGATTGTTTTTTGCCAACGGATTGGAATCGCTTTCAATTTACGCAGCCAATACGGCTGCTACGATAAACAGCAGGAGGTGGCCGTACATGACCATTACGATTCGCGAGGCGCTGCAGCTGCCCGATATGGTCCAGACGCGACTCGTCGCAGGAGCGAGCGGATTGGACAATCAGATTCGCTGGGTGACAATCGTGGAGCTGCTTGAGGACACGAGCCGACTGCAGGAAGGTGAGTTTTTAATCACGACGGGGTTCGGTCTTGCTGCTGACCTGGGGCGGGTTGATCAGTTCATCCCTTCGCTGGCTGAGCGGAAGCTGAGCGGAGTAGCGATTCACACCGGATTTTACTTGCGGGAAATTCCCCGGTCGTTTATCGAACGAGCGAATGAAACCGGGCTGCCGCTGATCGAAATTCCGGTCGAAATGAATTTCTCCACGGTGACGAAGGCGATCCTGCAGCCGATCATCAACCGGCAGTTTGAGGCGCTGCACTATTCACAGGCGATCCACGAGCAGATGACGGACATCGCCTTCTCCAACGGGGGGTTGCCTGCCATCGCCGGGGAATTGGCCAATTTGACCAGGGGCAGCGTATCGATCGTTGACGCTTTCGGCTACGAAGTCGTGACGCTGCCGGCACCGCTAACCGGGGCAGCGGAAACGCCCGCTGCCATACCGGCCAATTCGGCTCGATCCGCCCAGTATGCCACCCATTCAGCCGCGATTCGCACTGCTCGGGAACTATACGGTACGTTGTCTCTGACGAAACCGGCTGACGAGTGGCAGGATCTCGATCACGTCGCCCTGAAACAGGCCGCTACCCTCTGTACGTTTGAATACGTGAAAGAACGGGCTGTCGCATCAACAGAGTGGCGTCTGCAGGGGGACTTTGCCGAGGAGATGCTCAGTGGACAAATTGTCGAACGCGGGGATCTGGAAGCGCGCAGCCGCAAGCTCGGCTACCCTTTGAACGGGAGTCACATCATTGCGGCGCTGCGTGTAGACAGCCGCGTCGACCAGAACGATATCAATACCCTCCACAGCCACTTCCGCAGCGTGCTGAAGCGGCAGGCAGAGCTTTCTTCCATCCCCTATTTGCTGCGCGAGCGATCACAGTACCTCCTGCTGATCCTGCCAGCGCATAATAAAAGCCAGACGATGCTGCAAAACCTTCAGGCCAAATGGGACAAGCTGCACCCCGCCGCACGCCTGCAGGTTGGTGTCAGCAGACCCCGGGCGGAAATCGGCGAATTTCGCGAGGCCGCTGAAGAAGCACGGTTTGCCCAGCTCGTCTATCCGCTGCTGCAGGAACAACCCGCCCCCCTCTTGTATCAAGAGATGAGCGGGTACCAGTTTCTCTTTCCGTTTTATCGCCAGCCCGAGGAGCTTAAGCAGCTCTGGCAGCCGCTTCTGGCAGCCTTGATCGGCTATGACCAGAAGCATGGGCAGCAGCTCGTCGATACGCTCGACGTCTATCTGGGGCAAAATTTAAACGGTTTAAAAACGGCACAGGCACTCTACATCCACCGCCATACGCTGAAATACCGCTTGCAGCAAATCGAGTCGAAGTCCGGGCAGGATTTGAACAATGCCGCACACCGCTGGCAGCTGCAGCTCGCCCTGATGGCGTACCGGCTGCAATCACTGCTCTATCCGTAGCATACGTGCGTCGGGATCTGTCCAGGTCCTGCGCCAGCTAGTCGAAGGCTCTCCCGCTCGCTACTCCCAGACGTCTTTCAGCGATTTGACCCAAATGTTCATATCTTCGTAGCCGGAAAAAATCGTGCAGTTGTTCACCAGTCTGCCGCGATAGGTGTAGCCTTGCTTGGCTGCGGTAATGTTCATACCGGCCGACTGCGCCCGGGTGAGCGTGTACAGGTAATAGATGCCCATCTCGGCCATCTTCTCCTCCAGGGCCACGAAGATGGGCTGCAGCAAGCCTTGTCCGAGAAAATCGGGGTGCGTGGCACAATCGGTCAGCTCCGCCGAGCCGAAAGCCGGATCAACCTCCGCGGAAGCGGCACAGACGATTCGTCCAGCCGTTCTGACGACGTAGTAATACGTGCTGTTGCGCATCGTTTTGAGCACGTACGCCGGATCGTTCATCGGCGTCGGATAGGTGGCAAAGACGAGGCCGTACAATGCAGCCAGCTCGGCTGCATCCGCCTCTGTCGCCGGCAGCAGCTCGTACTTGTCCGGCAGCGGCCTCGGGGCAGCCGGTGTTTTGGCCAGGCTGGCAGCCAGGTTCGCTTCAGCCAGCTCCTCATTGACCGAGGTAGCCCGTTCCTCTGTCACAAAGCGCGACAGCATGTAAGCATTTTCCCCGTTAAAAAAGCCGTCAATACGTCCCTCCTGGAGAAAGCCCTGTTCAAGAAATGCCGCTACATCGGCCTTTTTTGCGTAAATAATGTGCTTGGTCGCCTCGGTTTCACCTGATAAGCGCTCCAGCTCCGCGACTAACTCCGTGATCCGTTGCGGGTCATAGCGATGTACCTTTAGCCGTTTGTTATCCGTATCTACGATGATGTCGAACTGATCCGCTTGAAATGCCATAGTGTACGCTCCTTTCCACGTTTCGCGCTTGTCTTTTCTCTCCATTGTAAACGCCGCCCACACATCCGTCATTTTGCAAATTGTATAATAAAGCTTCCATCCGAATTGTTTGCAAGGAGTTCTCCATATAAAGGCATCGGCTGGATGTGGATGCATATGAATGTATCAAGCAGATCGTTTCACGCTTATCGGCTAAAAAAGGAGGAAGCCCGGTGAGTACCCTCATCTATGCGCATCGGGGGGCCTCTGGCCTCTATCCGGAAAATACAATGGCTGCCTTTCGCGGGGCGTTGCGGCAAAAAGCAAATGGCATCGAGCTCGATGTGCAGCTGACACGCGATGGCGAAATCGTCGTCATCCATGACCACCGTCTGGAGCGGACGACCGATGGCACTGGTTTCGTCGGCCATTACAGTTATGCACAGTTAAACGAACTAAGTGCGGGCGGCTGGTTTGATCCACAGTTCGCAGAAGCGCGGATACCCCGGCTGGAAGAAGTGCTGCGATTCGCCAAACCGACAAAACTGCGGGTGATCATTGAAATAAAAAACTTTCTCGTAGCCCAGCCAGACATCGAGGTGGAGCTTTGTAAATTGGTCGAATCGACTGACATGGTTGGGCGTGTCGTGTTTTCCTCATTTAATTTCAACAGCCTGTACAAGCTCAAAGAGCTGAACAGCAATCTCCAAACGGCCCTGCTCTATTTCGGCCATCTTCCCGAGCCCTGGAAAATCGCGACAAAGTACGGAGCCAGCCAACTGCACGTCCCGTATGAAGAGGTGACCCCGGCGTTTCTGAAGGAAGCACACAAGCGGAGCTTTCCCGTCGTTTCATGGGCTGCCGACAGCAAAAAAGCGATCAGACGGCTGTTGTCACTCAAGATTGACGGGATTATTACGGATTACCCGGGACAGGCGAGGAAAATGAAGCTGGCAAAGCCGAGGTAGAATGAAGCCGCTCTGCCCTCTGCCGCTGCTCAAACAAGCTTCGCGGGCCAGCAGGCTCCCTCCTCGCGGCCAGGCAGCGCTTCCCGCCTTTGTCCACATCAAGGTACTGAAAGGCAACTGGTTGAGAAAAGCAAACAGGAACCTCGACTCGTGAGGTTCCTGTTTCTCTTAACCGCATTGAGATTGACTGACTCCGGCAAGTGAGCAGAAGCGGCTCTTACTTGGCTGCCGGTGTCCGGAACTTCCCTTGCCAGCTATCCCGCCGCTCCAGCTCGGCATCGATGCCGTTGAGCACTTCCCATTTCTTCCGGCTCCACATCGGCCCGATCAACAGATCAGGCGGTCCGTCACCGGTAACCCGTTGGACAACCATCTCCGGCGGCAATATTTCCAGCGTATCCGCCACCAGCTTCGTGTATTCCTCCTGCGTCAGAAACTCCAGCATCCCCGCTTCGTACTGCTTGACCATCGGCGTTTTGCGCAGCAGGTGCAGCAGGTGTATCTTGATGCCTTGCACGTCAAGCCGCGCCACTTCTCTGGCCGTCTCGAGCATATCCTCGTGCGTCTCGCCGGGGAGGCCGTAGATGATGTGCGAGCAGACGCGAATGTTGTGCTTGCGCAGCTTTTCGACCCCGTCCAGATAGCACTGGTAATCGTGCCCGCGGTTCACCAGCAGCTGTGTCCGCTCATGCACGGTCTGCAGTCCCAGCTCGACCCACAGGTAGGTTCTTTCGTTCAGCTCCGCCAAATACTCGACGACATCGTCAGGCAGGCAGTCCGGACGGGTGGCGATGGAAAGTCCGACGACATCCTCCTGCCGCAAAATCAGCTCATACATCTCACGCAGCTCTTCAACTGGCGCGTAGGTATTGCTGAACGCCTGGAAATAGCCGATGTATTTCGCTTTGGGCCACTTTTCGTGCATCCTGCCCTTGACATCGTGAAACTGTTTTTCCAGGTCCATGCGCCGATCGCCGGCAAAATCGCCTGAACCTCTGGCACTGCAAAACGTGCATCCGCCCGTCGTAACGCTGCCGTCCCGATTCGGGCAAGTAAAGCCGCCGTCCAGCGACACTTTGAAAATTTTATCGTGAAAAAGCTGACGCAAATGGTAGTTCCATGTATGGTAGCGCTTGTCACCCCACATGAGCGGGGTACTGCCCTGTTTTTGCTTTACGATTTGGTTCATCGACTACACCCTTTTTCTTATTCCTCATCCTTTCATGATAACAGTTTACACTATCTCGCGACTATAAGTAAAATTTGTTCAATCAAAACTGACGGAAAAGCGTGTACAATAGACGGCAGGTACGTAAAAAGGTATCCGCGCAGCGATCGCTTATCGTGCACGAATACCTTTAGCTTAACCAGATATACAACGGGTTACATTCTGCTCGTATTCCCAACTACTCGTTTTCGGGGGCAAGCCATCTTTCACATCTACTGCATTTCTTCGATACGGATTGCCCGGGTGTGAGACGTGTGGCTCCATACTTGATTCTTTTTCGTAAAGAAAGCGTAGAAGAAGATCGGCAGCCACGTCAAGAAGAAGAATGGCAGCAGCAGTAAACCCAGATACGCCTTGAGCGGTACTTTTTCCAGGAACAAGGCCAGCACAGGCAGCATATAAAACACAGCCGTCGAACTGTAAATCAACCACGCCGGCAGGATGCTGGCGAGTGGCAATACATGCTCCAGCTCAAAGAACCGGCCGATAAACAGAAGCGACATGAACGTGACGATCAGTACGTACATCGGCTGAAACAGGTAAAACGCAGCGTCGAACATCCCCAGACGCATCGATTTGAACCCGCTTTTCAAGACAGGCCCGATATATCTGCCCGCAACGTCATAGTGCCCCTGCATCCAGCGAAGACGCTGTCGCATGGAAGCGCGCAAGTCGATCGGCTTCTCGTCGTAAACCTTCGTGTCGTGGGCCCAGGTCGGATAGATCCCACGCTCGATACAGCGTGTGGCAAACTCCAAATCCTCGGTGAGGCTCGTCGCCCCCCAGCCCATCTCTTTTAACAGCTTGCTCTCGACACACAGCCCGGTGCCTCCCAGCGTGTTGGGCAGACCGAGGTTATGCCTGGCCAATTGCCACATCCGGTTAGTAAACCAGTACGTGACGGCGTAGGAAAGTGTAATCCATGAGTCAAACGGATTCTTCGTATCCAGATATCCCTGAATGACTCGCGCCCCTTTGCAGAGACGATCATTCATGACGCGCAAAAAGTTTTTCTCCACAAGATTGTCCGCGTCAAACATGACGACGGCATCGTACTGCCTGGGCATTGCCCACAGGTTTTCCAGCATCCACTCGATGCCAAACCCTTTTCCGCGCTTGGACGTGTCGTGGCGCTCGCAGGCAAATGCACCGTTTGCCCTGACGATGTCAGCCGTGTTATCCGTACAGTTGTCGCAGATGACAAAGATGTCAAACATCTCCCGCGGATAGTCAAGCTTCTTCAGATTCTCGATCAGTGGTGCAATGACCGCACTCTCGTTGTGTGCTGCGACTAATACGGCAAACGTCTTTTTCGGTTCATGCGTCACTGCCTCTTTTTTTCGAAACAAGCCGCCACACGAAATCAGTGTCTGATACGTACTGACTGCCCCCACAGTCGTACTAAAACCAATGAAAAACCCCTCAATGATCTCTTTGATTGCCATATTTTTTTATTCTCCTCGAGCTAAGCCATTTTATTTCCCCTAAAAGAGAAGGAAATTTTTGTAAATTTTTCGCTACGAAGTCCTATTTGCGAGTTTACAACAATCATTTCAGTGCAGCAAATCGCCAAAACGCACAAAAACGGAGATTTTTGGTTTAATATTTCTCATTTTTGAGCATTAAGGCCATTTCACGTTCCCATACTCTTTTTTTTCGTGTTTCGCGATAATCTTTCTCTATCACCTTTCCCACGTTTGGGCCGTTCTATTCGAGCAATGTCTGACAAAGAAAAAAAGCCTTGCAAGAAAGGCTTTAAACGAGGCCGGCATGAGCTTTTACCGGGATCAGCTCGCGTGAGAACAGCTTCTGTACCATCGCCCGAGTAGTCACTCCCGGTCCAAACGTCGCGATGCATCCACCCGGTTTCCCGGTCGAACGGGTAAAGCTGTCAGCAGCATGGACTGCCCCCTGCAAATGCCGGGTCAGAATGCAGCATGGCATCGTAAATATACAAGCCCGAGCCCCCGGGGAGTCGAATACACACTCGACACTTCCCGGCAGGAGTGAATGCAGGAAATTTCCGACCGTTTACCCGGTAATAGCAACTGTAAGCACTTTTCAAACATTTGATGACCAACTTGCAAATTTTTTTATCCGCCTTTGTCGGGCGTTCATTTGAAATTCAAATTTTCGAACGTGCCCGATCGTTTTTGGCGTCGCAAACGATGGATGTATCCAGGTCATTTGACCTATCCGCATTCCCTGCTATCCCGCTTGCAGGACTTTTCGATCACTGGCTTCGCGAAGCGCTTGAACAATTGCGAAGCACTGCAGCCACGGTTACTCGGTGCTCGTCTGAATATAAAAAAACCCACTTGATTCCCAAGTGAGTTCATCTTCCGTCTATATGTATGGTGCGGTCGGCGAGACTCGAACTCGCACGGGTCTCCCCGCCACCCCCTCAAGATGGTGTGTCTGCCAATTCCACCACGACCGCACGATGGATGTCTGGGTTTCAGAGAGGTGGGATGTTGGAGGTGGGATTCTCACTTCCCATATCTCACTTCTAGCAAGTGGCGTCCCAGGAGAGATTCGAACTCCCGACCGTTCGCTTAGAAGGCGAATGCTCTATCCAACTGAGCTACTGGGACACGCTCTGGAGGGAGTACCCGGATTTGAACCGGGGGTGAAGGTTTTGCAGACCCGTGCCT
>CAMIVR010000178.1 GCA_946402065.1 uncultured Brevibacillus sp.
TCACGCAGTTGGATGATAAGTTTAATCAACTGGACAGTAAGGTCACGCAGTTGGATGATAAGTTTAATCAACTGGACAGTAAGGTCACGCAGTTGGACGATAAGTTTAACCAACTGGACGGTAAGGTCACGCAGTTGGACAAGCGGGTTGAAGATGGCTTTTCAGAGGTAACCCAAGAACTTAAAGTAGTTAACTTTAAACTTGACTACATTAAAGAACAGGTTGCCACCAACACGGAAATGCAGTACGGCATGAAACAAATTGAAGACAAGCTGAACGAGCACGACACAGATATTAAGCTGATTAAAAAGATTATTACGAACCAATAGTACAGTAGCGAGAACCGGAAATTATGCCGGTTCTTTTTTGGTCGATAGGAATTTACAAAATCAGCTTCAGTGGTCCACTTAAGATTACCTCCGATGCGTTTACTATTATGAGAAGCGCATATTTTTTTCAAGAGCTGCGTTCGTACAGGCGAGAAGATCATGACCATTCATATGCTGTTGACAACGACAGGATAGGGGTGTTCGCAATGGCGAGCTGGAGGAGAAAAGCGGATGACATCATTTCTCTGGGCTACCGGTATCTCGGCACTCCTTATGAATTAGGTGCCGAGCCAGGATCCACCAAGACATTCGATTGCAGCTCATTCGTCCAGTATATTTTCGGGGAAAACGGAATCCGGCTGCCGCGTGTGTCGAGGCAGCAATTGGGAATGGGCAAGAAAATCCGCAAAGATCAGATACGCAAGGGCGACTTGCTATTTTTTGAATCCAACTCGCGCAAGCACAAAAAGGGGCTGCAGCGTATTGGTCACGTCGCCGTTTATCTGGGAAACAACTTTATGCTCCACGCTTCGGAAGAGACGGGAATTGCCCCCATCAATATATACGAGTACACGAAAGGTGTTTTCACGAAAGCCAGACGGGTGATCAGGTAAGAATGACTAGCATGCTGTTCTTGTGCTGGCCCATTCTTCGGGTTGTGCTTTAAGGTAGGCTGTGCCAACGGGCACGAGTAAAACGGAGTCGGCAGGCTGCTAAACAGGCAGCCTTTTTTCGTGCTTAGCTCCCACAGCCCGTTTCCAGAAATTGTCGACGAACGACAGGTATAAATAAGAACGTTCGTTTGCTATACTATATACAGGAACATACGTTCTTATCGTGGGGGGGATTCGTGTGGAAAGCAAGCGTGTTGTGTTTCTGGCTGATATGCAGAGTTTTTACGCGAGTGTGGAAAAGGCGGCTAACCCGGCGCTCCGGGACAAACCGATCGTCGTCGCCGGTGATCCCAAGCGGCGCAGTGGCGTTGTCCTCGCGGCGTGCCCGCTGGCCAAAGCGTATGGCGTCACAGCGGCAGAAGCGCTGTGGCAGGCCGAACAGAAGTGCCGTCATCTGGTCGTCGTCAAACCGCGAATGGAGATGTACATTCATGTTTCCCTGCAAATCACGCGCATATTCGAAGCATTCACCGACCTGGTCGAACCCTATTCCATTGACGAACAGTTTCTCGATGTGACCGGCAGCATCGCGCTGTTTGGCAAGCCGGAGCAGATTGCGGCGATGATTCGCGACCGGATTCGTTTGGAAACAGGGGTCACCTGCCGCATCGGGATCGGCGAAAACAAGCTGCTGGCGAAGATGGCCTGCGACAACTTCGCGAAAAAGCAGGAGCAGGGGGTCTTCTGGCTGCACAAGCACACACTGGCCCAGACCCTTTGGCCGCTGCCAATCGAAAAGCTGTTTGGCGTCGGTTCACGAATGAAGCGGCATTTTCACCGCATGGGCATTTACCGGATCGGGCAATTGGCTGAGCTGTCTCCCCATATTCTGACCCGCAGATGGGGAATCAACGGCGAAGTACTGTGGCGCACCGCACACGGCATCGACGACTCCCCCGTCATGCCCAAAACACATGATCAGCAAAAGGGGATTGGACACCACATGACGCTGCCGCGCGACTATCATACCGCTGACGAGATCAAAGTCATCCTGCTTGAGCTGTGCGAAGAGGTCTGTCGCCGTGCCCGCTCCAAAGGCTTGATGGGATCCGTCGTCTCGGTAGGCTGTCGCGGGGCGGATTTTGAGAAGCCGGCGGGATTTTGGCGGCAAATGAAAATAACAGACCCGACCAATGACGCCATGCAGCTGTATCAAGTGAGCTGCCGATTGTTCGACCAGCACTGGCAGCAGCATCCGGTGCGCAGCGTCGGCGTCAATCTGGGCCAGCTCGTGGCCGATAACATTCGGCAGTTAAGCATGTTCGACGATATTGAAAAACATCGTTCGCTCGCCTACGCCATGGACGGGATTCGCGCCCGCTACGGAAATGATGCGATCTTGCGGGCCGTTTCCTTGCTCCGGGCAGGCCAGGCGAAGGAGCGGGCGAACAAAATTGGCGGACATTACAAATGAACACGCTGGCAAAACCCGCAGACGTTCCGGAGGGATGGCAGGATTTGCTGCGAGAATGTGTCTTGTTCGGGATTTTGTTCAAGGCGGTGCTGGTAGATTTGCAACGGATGCAGGCACTGCCGCTCAAGCTTTCGTACCACGCACTGCTGGGGGAGATGTCTCGTCAAGCGGAACGGTACCACCATCGAATGAAGCAGCGGCTGCAGCAGCACGGATGTGAACTGCTGAACAGCGTGAAGCAGGGAAAGCTGTACATCGTCCAATTGCGCGTAGCCGGCTATGAGCAGGAAGCCATCTATTCGATTGAGCTGCTGCGGGCGGAGTGCGGACAGCGGATATGGACATGGGCTGCAAACGATATTCTGCGAAGAAAGGAGCCGGGCAGCAATGAGGGAAAAGACAGTCTCTAAAAAGGAAAATTTGTTTGCTGCCAGCCGCTTTGTCCTGCCGGAGCACAGAGAAATGTACCTGCGGATCAAGGCAGAGCAAGCGCGTTGGCAGCCCCGTCGGTTGGATGAGGAGCAGCAGGCGTTGGTCAGCGAACAACTGTGGCTGGCCTTTCAGCAACAGGCGGCCGTTACGCTTACGTATACAGGCGAGGATTGCGAGGAGCGCCGCTTTGGCTGCATTGCCCACATCGACCAGCCAGGGCAGCGAATCAAATTGGCGGGAGAGAATGGGAACACCTGGATCCCGTTCCGGGCGATTCTTGACGTGACTGTTTGATGATTAGACACAATTGATGAAAATGAAAGCAACTTGTGAAAATGCTGCGATTGGTAGCGAAAGCAGTATCTGTTGGCAAGTAACAGAGGAAAAATCGGCAGTTTTCCCGCGAATTTGACGAAAATGCTTTTTGCAAGCGAAGGGGGTTTCCCTGTATCGTAGGGATAGCTCAGAAAACAAAAAAAGCAGAAAATGAGCAACAACAGGTAGAAGGGGATTGCACATGTTAGCACAAGAAATGGGCGTTATCTTGACCAAGCACGCAGAGATGATGACCGCTAAGCGTTGGACCGAGCTGATCCAGCAGTTAGAGAGCAAAGGGTTGTATGTTGTCATTGAAACGGATACGAACGGCCGGGTGCTTAGCCCATTAGGCGGTCTAATGCCAATGCCCTGTAAAAATGAAACATTCAATGTCTTCACTGCACAAGAGCTGGAGGCAAAAGGCTTGCACGCAGGCCACCACATTTTGACAAAATGCAAAACGGTTGCTGAAGAGAAATAGCCAAAACTTCTTGTAACAGATGCCGTTTGATGGTAAAAGAGCAACGGGTAAGCAGAAAAAATGGCGCACAAGCGAACGGAGTTGTCGTTTGCAGGCGCCATTTTTTTGTTCGTGCGCATATGGCTGACATCAACTAAGGCTGATGGAATCAATGGGAGGGGGACCCTAACGATGACAAGCGATTTTTACTGTGAAGAAGTGCTGAGCGGTAAAACGACCGTGCAAAAAGTGATGGAAACCGATCGTGTTCTTGCATACTTTACGAAAAAAAACGGAGGCCCCGAACGCATTCGAAATGCGCTTCGCATGGGCCTTTTCCAGCACGCTGAAAATGGGCACCCGCGGATTGGTACGGACAAATGCCTATTCGCATAAGGTAATGAAGAGAAAAAAGAGAGGGAGGAGAAACAATGGAATACATCCAATCGGAGTACAATGATACGCTTCGCAGGCTGCAGGAAGTACAGTTTGCGCTTATAGAGCTGCAGTTTTACCTGGACTTGAACCCGGATGATCAGCGTGCTGTGCAGCAGTACAACTATTTGTCCGATGAACTGCAATGCCTGAAACAGGAATATGAGCAGCAGTGCGGCCCGCTCTTGCAATTTGGCTTTTCCGCATCCCCCCCGAACCGATGGGTCTGGACGAGTACGCCGTGGCCGTGGGAAATAGAATATTGAGGTGAAGTGAGCATGTGGATTTATGAAAAAAAGCTGGAGATTCCTGTTCGCGTCAGCAAGCCAGACTTGCAGATGGCGAAGTTTCTGATCACACAATACGGCGGACCTGACAGCTGCAAAGGTAACACCGTACGTGAGCGAAGCGTTTCACAGACAAAAGTGAATTTCGATTTGGCTGCCATTGTAAATCGTTACGTGATGAATACATTCGCGAATGATAGCCTGCAGAGATGCCTGTTCCTCCTGTCCATGCACGCCTGAATGGAGCTGAGCGAGCTTGCTTCTCATCTGTTCCTGGATCCGCTCTGGCGAATGCGCAGACTGCAGGGCACACTCCAGTGCTTCGCGTTTGGCTGCTGCCTCGTTTTTTTCCGCTGTCAACCGCATCCTGGCCTCCGCCAACTCCCCCTCATCGATAATTCCAAGCTCAAAGGCACGCAATTGGCGCGCAAACCGTTCATCCATGGCCGAGAGCTGCCGCTTTGTGTGAGCCAACCCTTCTTGGAGCGTGGTTGCCTGCAGCGACACACCGTCGAGTTCCTGAGCGAGCGCTGCTTCAGCGAGCCGGAAAACCTCATTCATGACATGCTTATCCAGATCAATCGTATGGATGTAATGGTGGAAGCAGTGCCCCTTTTTGCTGTAGCCGGAACACAAGTACTTGGCCGGGGGACGATACGCTTTTCCACTCCCCGCAAACGAAGCGTTCAAACCGTACATTTTGCTGCCGCAGTGCCCGCAGTAGACGAGGCCGGAGAGTAAGAACTCACTGTTTTTGGAGCGGGGAGCGATTCGCCTGTTTTGCCTGAGCACAAGCTGCAGTTGATCGTATGTATCCGGATCGAGAATGGGTTCATGGGTATTCTCCACGAGCAGCCATTCGCTCGCCGGCCGCTCGATCAACTTGCCGTTCTTGCGAAACTGACGGTTCCAGACCGTATTTCCGCGCAGCATCTCATTGTTCCACAAGTATGTGCGTACGGCTTTGAGCGTCCATTCTCTGCCGCGTTTGGTCCGAACCTGGTGATCGTTCAGCATCTTGGCGACAGTCCAGGTGCCATGCCCGTCAAGCAGCATCGCCGTCATTTTGCGCGTCCATTTGGCTTCTTCAGCGTTCAGGACGTATAGCCCGTTCACGACATCATAGCCAAAACAAGGCGCGGTAACGACTTTGCCTTGCTTGGCTAGATGATACATGTTTTCATGTACGCGCTCGGCGATCCGCTCCCGCTCGAACTCGGCGAAGACACCGAGCAGCTGCAGCACCATCCGTCCCACGGCGGTGCTTGTATCAAACGTCTCCGATGCAGATTTGTAGGTACACTGGCAGAGATCGAGCTCATTGACGAAGCTGAGCAAATCGATCAGCCGTCGGGTCAAACGATCGATTTTGGTCGTGATGACCACTTGGACCTCGTGTGAGCGAATGTCGGCGAGCATGCGCTGAAAGGCCGGGCGATGGGTGTCTTTGGCAGAGTAGCCATCATCGATGTACAAGGCGTAATCGGTCCATCCGTGAGCAAGGCAGAACGCTTGCAGCCGTTCCGTTTGCTCGGGAATGGAGAAGCCTTCACGGGCTTGTTCTTCCGTGGAAACGCGGATATACAGGGCAGCTTTCACTGTCATCCCTCCCTCTATACATGCATATGCAGGAACGGAAAAGAAACAGTCCAGTCCATCTGTCCCATCGGCATATGAGTTAGCAGAGGGGGGATAGCTGTGGCGAGAAAACAGAACCCGCCTGTGGCCCTGCCGCACAAAGTTTATCTCGGATCAGCTGGAACATCAGCAGAGATGACCCCGGAGCAGCGAGGAGAGGTCAGCAAGAAATGCGCCCGTGCATTGGTGCGATGGGCGAAAAACGTGGTCAGGCAAGAACTCGGACTGTAGCATCGGGCGACCGGTGCTTGAGCGGACAAGCTCTGCGTCTCAAACCTGTACGAGCAGTTGATGCGGTTCCGCTGGAGTCTTGGGCGACACGAGAGCGATGCTTGACAGTTGTGCCGAGATGGGCAGCGCCCTCGACACCGAGCCCGGCCAAAAGCCGGATGCAGTTCTGATTCTGCTTGCTGAATGAATGCGTGGCGCTGTCAATCAGGCGAGGGAAACATGAAAATGGGGAGACGCTAAGAGAGGCAGCGGTACGAGAAGCGAAAGAGGAAACGGGTCTGGATGTAGAAGTCGATGAAATCGTGCATGTCAGAGAAAAAGTCATCCATGATGAGCACGTAACCTTTATTACGTTTACGGGCAGAATAATCGCTGGATAGCTTGGAACGAACGATGGGAATGGAAATCGTTTGCCGAAATCGAGGAGTTGCTGCCGTACCTCGGGAGCGTACGAGAACTGCTGCGGTACAAGGCTTGCTACCGAGTTGAACAACTGAAGAAAACGTAGATTACCTGGCGCCCAAGACCAGCATAAACGAAAACGTTAAGAACCCAAGCGACAACGCGCCAAAAATGGTTTCAGCGACAACTGTTTGATCTTTGCGAATTTTGATCGCAATGTTTACCGAGCAAATGAAAAGAATCATGGAACTAAATATGGAACCGATAATAAAGCCTGCCATGCCGTTCTCCTCCTTTTATAGAAAAATTTGTGAGGATAAAGATATTTTTACACGTTGGCTTTGTTTTTGCCCTTATTTTTGTCTTTATCGTCACCCTCGTCGTCTTCGGATTCTTTTTTCTCAACTTTTTCTGCATGGTATTCGACCTGCGTTTGTCCAAATACGCGGTCGAGGGGAGAGTAGTAATGCTCGATTATTTTTTTTCGGAAAAAAGCTTTATACACAGCAATGCCAATGACCACTAGCAACAGCGTGGAAATCGTAATGATCAAACCTGCCATGAGTAGCATCGTATCATCCTCATTCATTGAATCATGTACTGGTATACGATTAAACGCGGGAAAAGGTTTCAGCAATAAGTAAAGGCATCGGCCTGTGTCAATAAAATCCGGAGTCAGGAAGCAGCTATTCATTGTGGATACCATTGCAACCTTACGAGCAAAAGCTCCGTCTGTTATACATGAAACACACTTCACGTACTACTCTCTCCATATCGGCCACCTGCTATGGGTGGTTTTTGTTTTTGGGGAGCAAATGTTTCACATTCAAGAAAACAGGGAACCTAAAATAAGTGTATGTGAAAAGATATTAATGTGGCTTATACGGAAAGTAGTAATAAGAATTCACAGAATTTTAATACAAAGTCCATTTTCTGAGCCACTATATGATTTATAATAATACTTGACTACAGTCAGCAAGAAAGAGGTGAAAGTCGTGAATATCGTTTTGACAGAAATGAAGTGTAAAGAGTGTAATGCCCGCCTGACGGAATATGAATTTGACAATAACGCTTCTCTTTGTATGGATTGCTACAAAGAAAAAGAGAAAGCGGACGAATAAACAAAAAGCTGGCATATACGAAAGTGTTCACATGTAAATCTGTCTCAGTATCGCTGAGGCAGATTTTTATTTTTACCTTCGGGAGGTTTGCTATCGCTAACGCGGTAAAGGATGAAGGCATAAGAAAAACGAAGGCGTTCGCTAGTGGACTTGACGATAAGCCGAGTTTTACTACTTTCTGTTACCATAGCGACGATACGGCGGGCCGGATGGAGAGTTATCTGCAGCTCTGCGCTATTTGAATCAGCGCTATACGATGCCGAATGAACGGGCCAAAGCGCTGCTTACGGATATCGGAACAGAGGAGCTCGGACATCTGGAAGTGATTGCGACACTGGTGCATAAGCTTGTCAAGGATGCAACGCCGATGGAAATGCGCGAAGCCGGTTTGGGCAGTCACTACGCGGACCACGACAAGGCCTTGTTCTACACGGATGCGAGTGGCGTTCCCTGGACCGCCACGTACATCCAGGCCAAAGGCGACCCGATAGCCGATCTCGCCGAAGATATCGCCGCAGAAGAAAAAGCGCGGGCGACGTATCAATGGCTGATCAATCTGACAGATGATCCAGACGTCATCGAAGTATTGAAGTTTTTGCGCGAGCGGGAAATCGTGCATTCGCAGCGGTTCCGCGAAGCGCTCTACCTGGTCGAAGAGCAATACAACACCCGCCAGTTCTTCTAATGGCAGCCGTGACCGTCTTACACACGATTCAGGAGAGGATTCCGATTACGCAGCAAAAAAGCGGCAAATCTGTAAGCGGTCATTACGATATACATGGCGTACGTCAAAGGCTGTATTCAACGAAAAAGGAGGAATCGATTTGTTGAATTCGTACTATCAGGACGACTACGCAAATAACCTGGGTGAAGGCGGATATAATGACGACTATTATTACGGCGTGGAGGGGTACGGGGGTGGAGGGTATCCCCCGATCAGTCTGCCGCCGGTAAGGCCGTATCCGCCAGATCCGTTCATCAATCAGTTCCCGCTGCCGGAAGCACTGCGGCGGGGGACGCTGTTCTGCTGGCTGTACGATCCGTACGTCGATCCGTATCGGCAATTTTATGTGAACCCGTATGAAAATCCGTTCGGTAATCAGGTAAACGCCGAGTATGTGGAGCAAGAGGGGGATTAGAGGAGGGGAGACTGGCAAGGAGTTTGAATCTGATGTAATTCTTTCGAATAAGGGAGTGCTAGCAAAGGCACCTCGTCTTGAGATGCGTGTGAGCATGTGGCAAAAAAATGAGTGTAAAAACGCAAAATACAGCTCGTCCTTCGTTAGAGGGCGGGCTGTATTTTGTCTAGCAGCTTTACTATTCGTTTCGCATTTACGACAAATGCGGTGAGGTACGCACAGATGGGCATGAATCAAACTCATGCCCACTCCTGTACTTGCCTACGTGCATAAACTGCAAAGAATGAGTCCTTTTGGCGAAATGAGGGATCAACCGTTATGAGAAGAACAATGTGCAAAGGAAAAATACACAGGGCAACAGTAACGGAAGCCAGTCTTGACTATGTGGGTAGTATCACGATCGATTCACTCTTAATGAGAGAATCAAATATTCTTCCATATGAGATGGTTCAAGTAACGAGTTTACGAAATGCTACACGGTGGAAAACGTATGCAATACCGGCTGAGGGAGGATCGGGGAAAATTTGCTTAAACGGTCCTCCAGCACATTTATTTGAACCCGGTGATCTGGTCATTATTTTAAGTCTTGGTGATTTTGAGGAGCACGAATTGAAGGATCTTACAGCGAGGGTTGTGTTTGTGAATGAACATAACCAAATCACTCATTTCAAGGAGCATCCATTGTTCAATGAGGCTGGAGAGGTGAATTGGAATGCCTTATAGTCCTGGAAAATTAACGAAGCATCGATTGCTCGCGAAAAAAGCAGATCTGGTATCATCTCTTCCAATTACACGGTCAATGACTGAAGGAAACTTTAATTCCATGTTGGCCCGCTACAAGAAAATCATTGTAAAGCCGTCGGGGGGAAAGGGTGGTGACGGAGTTATGTCCATATCCGCCCTTGAAAATAAAAAATATAGAGTCCATTATGGTCGCACGCAGCGAACCCTGAGCGATATAAGCAAAACGTATTCCTTTGTCAAGGCTCAAACAAAAGGAAGGCCGCACATCGTGCAACGGAAAATCCCATTAGCAAAAGTCAATGGAAGGCCATTTGATGTACGTGTGATGGTTCAACGGAACAGGCAATCCAAATGGGTGATTACGGGAAAATTGGCGAAAATAGCGGGGGCTGGATATATCATTACAAATGTTGCGCGCAGCAAGGGAAGAGTGTCTCCATTATCTACGGCCATCCGCAATTCCAATATTCGAGGAATATCACTCCGTCGAATTCAAGGGAGAATCAATCAAACCTCGCTTAAAGCCGTTAAACAAATTCAAAAATATTACCGTATAAGAACGGTCGGACTTGACATCGGTTTAGATCATAAGGGAAAGGTATGGATTATTGAAGCAAATTTCGCTCCTGCCAGATTCTTGTTTCGGAAATTAAAAGATAAATCGATGTACCGACGAATCATAGCCTATGATCGAAAACGACGTTAGCATCGAAGCATGGCGGTGAGAAACAGGGAGGAAGCTGTTATCATTTTCTATTGCTGGTTTCCTTGAGGCAATTGGCGGGGGCGCCTGGGGTACATTCCTTACACGATTTGTAAGTGTTTCTTGTCTTTTATACTGATTATAATGTGTATAGCTCAATTCGATTATAATTTCGAAAATGATAATAAGAAAGGAGCTTATACAGTGGTCAAGCAAGGAAAGTTATTAGAAGTTCAGGACTTACAAAAAACCTATGGAAAGAAACACAATATAACCAAAGCCTTAAACGGTGTCAGTTTTGATATTCTCCCGGGTGAATTTTTAGGAATCATGGGACCGAGCGGATCCGGTAAAACGACATTATTAAACTGCCTTGCAACCATAATAAAACCAACATCCGGGCGTATACTTTTAAATGGCAAAAACATCAGTGCTTTTGACAATAAGGATTTAGCTGAGTATCGCGGCAGTCGAATCGGATATTTGTTTCAAGACTTTGCACTGCTAGATAATTTAACCGGACAGGAAAATATCCTGTTACCGCTGTCTATTCATGGGATGGATTTTGCAAAAGCACGTGTGAAATTAGATGAGCTGGCAGATTTTTTCGAGATTGCTGATATTCTGAATAAATTTCCATCTCAGATGTCTGGGGGACAAAAACAACGGGTAGCCGCTGCGCGTTGTTTGATTTCTGATCCAGATATCGTTCTGGCAGATGAACCGACTGGGGCATTAGACACACGTTCTGCAAAAATCCTCATGAACAAGCTGAAAGGTATTAATCACGAAAGCGGAAGAACGATTCTGATGGTTAGCCACGATCCCAATGCAGCAAGTTTTTGCTCCAGAATTCTTTTTATTCAAGATGGTGTCATATTTCATGAACTGCGTCGCAAATACGTTGAGTCACAAGAGAAATTTTATGAAAGAATTTTGCAGGTACTAGCTCAGCTGGGGGGAGGAAGCGCAAATGTTCTCTAGGCTGATTTATCGTAATGCGAAACGAAGTCGTAAGGAGAATGTCATTTACTTTGCAACACTTGTTACAGCAATAGCGTCGTTTTATATCATTCTGTCACTTGGTAGACAAGTGTTACTGACGAAAGATAATGCCCAATTGCTGACGGGATTGCCTGTCCGAAA
>CAMIVR010000179.1 GCA_946402065.1 uncultured Brevibacillus sp.
CGGAAAAAACGGCACAGCTTTATAGACCAACTCTACGATTGAATAATCATCTCTGAAATTTTGGTCGACGTGTCGTTTTTGGAGCGTAGCCGGACAGTGTTCACTTCCTCGCAAAAGCCGCAACGAACGGAGCCCATCCTCTTTTCTCTCTCCCACCACGACAGCCCGTAACAAGGTCTTTGTCGTTGGTCTTGGTTTTTCAACAATCGGATGCAATTCAGTTCCATTACTCTGCTCCACTTTGAACGAGCAAGCCCTTCACCCACGTGCACCAGGCGATTTCATCCTGCTCCAGCCGGAGCTTTCGCTCAAACATGATGTAGCGGCCAAATTCAGCAGAAGTGAACGGCGGTATGCCTCCAAACGCCTGTCTGATCTGTTCCATCACGTCCAAGCGGTAAGCGACCTTTTCCTCAAAGATGGCGAGCCGCTCGGCAAACAGCCGCTTGGCGGTCTCTATATTGGTAAGGTGGATGGCGTATATTTTGATCAGAAACTCATCTCGATTTAGCGGCGTCGCAGGAAGGTGCTGCGCAATAAAGTCCTGCAGCAGCGTGGTCCCTTTGTCGGTTATGGAATAGATTTTCTTGTCAGGTTTACCGGATTGGCCGATCAGCTCAAAAGTGACCAACTCTTCCTGCACCAGTTTGGCCAGCAGCGGGTATATCTGGCTGTGTTTTACTTGCCAAAACAAATCCATGCGCTTTTGCAGTTCATAGCCAGATACAGGAGTTCTGGCGATCATTGAAAGAATGGCATAGGCTAAAGAATTTAACACAACGCTTCAACTCCTTGTGCAAAGTATAGCATAACAAAATAGAGAACCAAAATTCATATATAAAAATTGACATATAAAAAGGATCGTTTTATACTGGTTAAGTCGAATATGTAAATTTTTATATATGCATAGACATAATGCGGTTCCATTTTAAGGAGGATTAACACACATGAGTTCCAATGCTTTGCAAAGCGAGGAGGGAACAGCTCGCAGCGGTTTCTTGGGTCAACCGAAAGCTGTGTGGGCGGTAGCTTTTGCTTGCGTTATTTCATTTATGGGTCTTGGTCTGGTCGACCCGATTCTTCCGGCAATCGCCAGCAAGCTCAAGGCTACACCTAGCCAGGTCTCGCTCCTGTTCTCCAGCTACAACCTCATTACGGGTATAGCGATGCTGATTACGGGAGTTGTATCGAGTCGAGTCGGTACGAAGAAAACCTTGTTGATCGGGACAGCGCTGATTGTCCTGTTCGCCGGGCTGGCCGGCTCGTCAAACGGCATTTGGGAGCTCGTCGGATTGCGCGGCGGATGGGGGCTTGGCAATGCCCTGTTTATCGCAACCGCACTGTCAGCGATCGTCGGCTTGGCCAGTGGCGGTGCAGCCAAAGCCGTCATTCTCTATGAAGCGGCACTTGGCCTGGGGATTTCCGTCGGGCCGCTGCTCGGTGGAGAACTCGGCTCCATCTCATGGCGCGGGCCGTTTTATGGCGTAGCCACCCTGATGGCGATTGCCTTTATCTCCATTGCCGTTCTGATGCCCAATGTGCCAAAACCGAAGCTGCGCAGTACGCTGGCCGATCCGTTTAAGGCTCTGCGCTACCGCGGTCTGCTGACACTCGGGGTCACCGCATTTCTTTATAACTTCGGTTTTTTCACACTGCTCGCTTATTCACCGTTTGTTTTGAGCCTTGATGAGCATGGGCTCGGCTACGTCTTCTTCGGTTGGGGTATTTTGCTTGCCACTACATCCGTATTTGTTGCACCAAAATTGCAAAAATTTGGAACAGTGCGGTCCATCTGCATCATGTTGCTGTTATTTGCGGCTACGCTGCTGGTCATGGGCATCTGGACGTCCTCGCAAGCTGCTGTGATCTGCGCGATCATTCTCGCAGGGGCATTTCTGGGCAACAACAATACGCTCATTACGACAGCCGTCATGCAAGTAGCCCCGGTAGAACGCGCTACTGCATCGGCAGCCTACAGCTTTATCCGCTTTATCGGCGGCGCGATCGCTCCGTGGCTGGCCGGCAAGCTGTCAGAGTGGTTCAACCCGCATGTACCGTTTTACTTTGGCGCGGTCATCGTGGTTTGTGGTGTGGCCGTCTTGTTCTTCGGCCGAAAACACGTCAACCATGTTGACGCCTTGCCTGCAGGCCACTAAAGCATACACGCCAGAAAAACGATGAATGGATGGGAAAAGGAGAGATAATCCGTGTACAGTCGCATGCTTGTACCGGTTTGATGACTCCAGGAACTCCACACTTGCCCGGCAGCATGCGTGCTCACTCGACAACCAATCGAGCGGTTCGCAACCTCGCGAAGCAGGAGAGCCGGTTCATTAGCCATTCTCCACGTCAATCAGGCACTGCCTCTGAGCGAGCCTGAGTACGACAGTCAAATAGAGCAAACCAATGCCGGAATCCCGACAGTGCCTGTACGGTTTGTCGGGATTTTCAGCGTCTTCGTTTTGGTAATCGCTTCAATTCAAGGCAGCATACCGTAGTCAGGAAGCGTCCGGGTTGTACCAGCTAATCGCATCCACAGCATCGATCTGCTGAATCCACGGCTTGGCGCCACGTCCGTCCGGTGCAGCGATCCAGACGTCGTGCTGTGAATAGTTGGAGCGCACCCAGGCTAGCGTGTCTGCGCGCCTTATGTAAATCGGCGAGAAGTCTCCGTATCCGTTTGGCGGCGCGGTGATTCGCTGCTGGAGATCAGGGTGAAGCTCGACTCGATAGAGCGCGGGCAGCGCGCGTTTTGCCGGAACAATGGACCATGCGCGTTCCGGCGAGCGTGCCACGGTGATGCGACTGTCTGACATCCAGGTAAAGCCTAGGTCAACAAATGCGTTCGGCGTAAGCGACCGGGATTGAAAGGAGGGCAGCTCCTCTACCTTGAGCTGCTTGTTGGTAAAGCCGAATATGATGCGTCCGCCGCCTTGAATATAGCCCAACCTGTTTTGCTGCAAAGACCATTGAAACCACTCTTGGTCGTTCAGCATCTCGTCCAGCGGGACAAATTTTTTACCGTTGGCGGAAAGCACACAGAGCATATCGCTGTCCATCGACCACGACGCAGTAGGGTGGACGATAAAGGCGATCCATTTTTGGTCGGGTGACCACTTGAACGTAGACGTCCCGATGGAGATTATTTCTGTCGTGCCTTTTTTCAAGGTTTTCGGGATGGTGAAGAAATGGCGCACGTTGGCCGTCAAATCGTTCATTTTCAAGTCGTTCCCGAGGCGGATCGTAAACAGCTGGGGGTTTGTCCAGCCATCGGGCTGTAAATTGGCATGGGAGGAGACGAGAAAGCCGGAACCGTTCGGAAGCCAGGAGTAATTGTCGACCCCGAGGGCAATATTGACAAAACCTTGCGGGGTATTTTGGCGGAAGTCGGATACGTTCAGCACACCCTGATCGGAAAAGGCGAGGATGTTTTTGTCCGGTGCCCATTGATAATTGCTGCCGCCCGTGTGATACACCTGATCGTGTTGACGCTTTTTCGTATCGTAGACCCAGATCTCATCGTTCTTCAGATAGGCGAGCCAGCGGCCGTCA
Organism: uncultured Brevibacillus sp.; assembly: GCA_946402065.1. Classification (GTDB taxonomy): domain Bacteria; phylum Bacillota; class Bacilli; order Brevibacillales; family Brevibacillaceae; genus Brevibacillus_D. The sequence continues at coordinate 3,553 of CAMIVR010000179.1, forward strand.
TAGGACCAGAGCGGATGGGAGATATTGCCCTGTTTCGTCACCTGCTCTTCTCTGTCGTTTGCTTTGATCCATAAATTTCCGGAGCGGACGAACGCAGCGCGCGGTACTGAGGCGGTGTCCGCCTTCGCAGGAAACGGCACGTGAACCATGAGGCACAGGCTGATGGCGACAACAAAAAAGGTACGCATGTGATCACCTCGTAGTGATATGTCCCTCACTACTATTCCCCATACGTACCGCATGCAGTCAATCGCTCACTAGCGATATGCTTTTCGCAACCACATCAGCCCGAGGAGCAGGACACCGGCGAGCAGGGCGTACCAGCCATACTTTATGACTGAATCAGCGATGTCATTGATGTGTTTGCCGAAGAAATATCCGAGAACAAAAAACAGAATCGTCCACACAAGTCCCGTGGTGTAGGAAAACAGCGCATAACGGGCGTAGGACATTTTGTTGATCCCGACCAGGTAAGGAACGACATGGCGAACGACAGGGAGAAAATAGCTGATGATGATGGTGTAGCTCCCATAGCGGTTGAGCAGCTGCTGCGATTTCTCAATGTACTTGCTGATATGCCCCCTCCGGTTAATCCTGTTCAGGATCGGAGCCCCTACACGCGAGCCCAGTACGTAACCGAGCGATAGCCCGGAGACTACGCCCAAATAGGTGACGATAAAAGCGGGTATCGGGTGGAGGATGTGGAACGAGGCGACGAGCCCGCCGGTCATGACGACGACTTCGTCAGGTATAGGCATCCCTACGATGCCGAGCCATAGCGCGAAAAACAGCGCTAGATAGCCGTATTGTTGAATAAGCTGCATTAGCATCTCAAGATTCATGTGCTGACCTCCTCGGGGACGAGCCTGGCTCAAGCAACGCGGAATCTGCTAAAAATGTGTGTCCCCGTTCGAAGGCGATCACGCACTTCCTTGACGCGTCGAATATAAAAAGCCAAACACCTATGAACAACTAACCATTATAATAGAGCTACCGATTGATCTACGCGGCAATTTTACATAACGAATATTATGGTAACAACGATACCGCCCCACTACGTGCAAGGAGGATTTGAAATGAATGATCAACAGACTAGCGTAACGCAGCTGAAGGAGCTTGTGCGCCGTTTTGTAGAGGCCAGGCAATGGGACCAATCCCATCTGGGCAAAAATCTGTCCATGTCGATTGCGATCGAAGCGGCCGAATTGATGGAGCATTTCCAATGGGGAGACAATTCCGATTACCTCCCGGGTCATATGCCGGTCGATGAGCTGGCCAAAATAAAAGAAGAAATCGCCGACATCGTCATTTACAGCTTAAGCTTCTGCAACCATTTTGACATCGATTTGGCTGCCGCGGTCGAAGCGAAAGTAGCTAAAAATGAGACGAGATTCCCCGTCAAAAGGTAACGGGTATGCTGCTATGTCGTAATGAGTAACTCGCACTCTGACAAAGAAAGCCGCTTGCCTTCGACATGTGATTGCGAAGGCAAGCGGCTGCTCTGATCCATGCTGTTCGCTTGCTGACACCCATGCCATTTACCGATGTGTTCACGAGCTTTCTTGCTCTGTCAAGACGGGCTGATCTGCCACGCTGATCACTGTTCCCCTGGTGATGGCGACGAGTGCCGGGAACGTGATGGGCAAGACGGATTCGGGCAGTCCTGCAGCTGTATAGATGATCGCAAATCGCTCCAGCGACGCATCGATAAAGATCGGGATATCGTGAGCCAGGGCAAACGGGCAGACAGCGCCGACGCGAAAGCCGGTAATCGCCACGACCTCATCTGGCGTAGCCAGCTTTGGCTTTTTCCCTCCCAGCACCTCCTTGACAACCCTCGTCTGCACTTTCACATCGCCGGCAGCGACAAACAAGCCGTATTGGTCATCCGAACGGAAGAGTACCGATTTGGCAATTTGGCCGACTTCCACTCCCAGCACCCGTGCCGCGTCGAGAGCGGTTTTGGTCTCTTCCGGAAAGAGCACGGGCTCCAGAGCAGAATCGAATTGTTTGACATAATCGCGAACACGCGTCAGTGGATTTTCTGTTGTCATCCTGTTATTTCCTTTCTCTATACATACGACATCATGTCCATATTATACATCGTTTTCCTGGGAAGGAAAGGCTTGCTGAAATCGCAGGGTGATCTTCTCAGGAATGAGCATTACGTCAAGCTGGAAACGGGAGAAAAGTAACTGGGGGAGACACTCAATGAAAATACGCTTGGAACACGTACGCTGGAAAAGCAACGCGACGCAGTCATGGTGACACACAGCATGGACTTGGCCCGACGCCTGGCTGATCGCATCGCAGTTGTCGACCTTCTTTAACCAGCCAGCTCGCAGGCGAACGATTTCATTCGTGCATTTGGGGAAAAAGCATCAATGCCTCAAGCATTTTGACGCAACGGTTGAAAGGAGGGTTTCGCAACAGCAGACAACAAATAGAAGCTGCTTTGTGCCTGGGGGCTTCACCCAGGCAAGCAGCCGAAAAGTCGCTCAGGGCAGCGATCAAGGGCTTCCTTGATTCCGACAGTGAACCGTGCGGCTCCCGTTGGAATTGTGACGCTGCCTGGCTCGATGTCGGGGATGATCTTTGCGGGAATCAGTCCGATTGAACCGGTCCGGTATCAGATGCTGATGGAATACGTGGTCATTGGTTCGGTTACGTACACGCTGTTTTGCTCTGCGCTTCTTGCCTGCCGTCAGTTTTTTACCAAACATCAGCAGGTAAGAAGCGAACTACTGAAGGAGAACGGCGGCGTGATTAATAGAATCCGTAAGGGTATCCTCCGAAATACGGAAACGGAGTGTAGAAAGGCGGATAGTAGAAGCTGCTTCCGTATAACAGAAATGGCGTCAGCGCTAAAAATGGCAGCAGAGGGTCGATTCCGCGCCGGCGAAAGCGAGCATCTTCAACCGGATTCTGTGGAAATTGCTGTTGGTCGTGAGCAGTCAGATAAGGCATTGGCATGTTTTGCTGGTATTCTGCCGAAAAAGGCTGCTGGTATTCGGCTGGGTAAGGTTGTTGATATTCGGCTGAAAAAGGCTGCTGGTATTCTGCTGGATAAGGTTGTTGATATTCAGATGAATAAGACTGCTGATATTCTGCCGAGTATGGCTGCTGATAATCATGGGTCATTGCATGTGCTTGGTATTGACTATCATTGTGTACGTTCATTTTATCCACTCTCAATCCTTGGAGATTTTCTCAATCATAGTCTATGTGTGTTTGACCAGATCGTGATGAGAGCGGAATAAAATGGGCATTTACCCGATGGGACGATAACGGCGATTGCGGCGCATGCTCGTTTTTTCCTTATGGCGTTGATAGAACCAGATCATGATGGTCAGTACGAAACCGCTGCTCAAGTAACCACCGAGAACATCGCTAGGATAGTGAACACCCAGGTAGATACGGCTGATCCCGACGCAAAGAATCACCAGGGCGGCCACGACGATGACAATTCCGCGTGCGATACGGCTGGACAGCTCGTGCCACAAGAGGAAGGCAACGACGCCAAACAGGGCAAACGCAAGCATCGAATGACCGCTTGGAAAGCTGAAACCGGTCTCTTCGACAAGCCGGTGAATCGATGGCCGCTCGCGATGGAACATGTATTTGAAGATTTGGTTGAACACGACGGTCCCGCCCATCACCGCGATAAAAAGGAAAACCTCACTGCGGTAACGCATCACGAAATACATGAAAACGAGCAGCAACAGCGAGAGGACGGCTACTGTTGCCGTTGATCCGATAAAGGTGAAAATTTTGAAGAGAGCGGTCAGTGCAGGCGATTCAAGCCCCTGGACGGCGGAAATGATACTGCTGTCAAAGCCGGCGATCTGTTTGTTCGTAATCATGACGGCGATGACTGCAACGCAAATGGCACAAAGCAAGCTGAGGATGATCCAATATGTATGGGATTTTCTTCTGTGCATTGAATTTTACTCCTTCATGTTAATTAGGTTTTTGCTAAATCCTGATAGCGGCAAAATCCCTTAACGGGAATTGCATATGGTCGTATTCTAACGAATTTATCTGGAGATGTCTATCCTGACATGTCATCTTTCGCTATTGGACTGAGAGATAAGCCTCGTAATGCTAAACATTAGAAAACTTGGCTACGTCAAGCTTTTTGGCGTAGCCCTAGTTGCCCTTACGACTAAAAAAACCTCATGAATGTCTCATGAGGGGAAGTATTCGCGCCAGCGGTCGCTGACCAGCTGCGCGATATCCGGACGGGTTGTCACTTCATCCGGGTAGAACGGCTTCATCCGGGCATCGATCAACAACGGCCCTTCATAGCGGATTTTGTTGCGAACGATCGTCGATTTCGCATAGAGATCGTGAGCCGGGTCGAAGCGGGTAAAGACTGTCCATAAAAAGCTGCTTTCTTTGGCTGCGATCTGGGCATCGTCGACGAGGCAAATCATCGGCCACTCCGGCAGATGCTCGTTGACAAACGGAATGAGCTGCCCGGCCAGTTCAGGTGCCTGGGTAAAACCTGGGCCGGAGATGACGAGACAGCCTGGGCAGAACGGCATGATTTTGCCAATCTGCGGGATGCCTTCACCGCGGTACTCGTGCGGCAGCTCCCGCACATGCTGGCCAATGCCCAGCATGACGCCTTTGCTGCCGTGATTGAACTTGCGTCCGGTGTAGTCGAGCGTGTCGATGGAGGTGTCATTGACGATCAGCAAATCGCGCTCCGGCTGAAAACGGGCCAGGATGGTCTCCAGGAGCGCGGAAAAATCGGAAAGCTCGCACGGTACATCGGTCACCATCAAAAACTTGGTCAGCGTCAACTGGCCTTCACCGAGTATCCGGAACGCATGGGCCATCGCTTCCTTGTAGTAGCTCTCCCGCACGACCGCGCCGGCCAGGGCGTGGAACCCGGTCTCGCCGTACGTCCAGAGCGCTTTGACACCCGGCATGACGACCGGAAACAGGGGAGAGAGCAGGCTTTGCAAGTATTCGCCGATGAAGTAGTCCTCCTGGCGCGGTTTGCCGACGACCGTAGCCGGATAGATCGCATCCTTACGCCGCCACATCTGCTTTACTTCGAATACGGGAAAATCGTGTACCAAGGAATAGTAGCCAAAGTGGTCGCCAAACGGTCCTTCCGGTCGGCGAACGTGTGGCGGAACGGAACCGGCATAGACAAATTCGGCTTCCGCGACAATTTTATGGGCGTGGTCGGAAACATCGACCATGCTGAGCTTGTCGCCCATCAACAGCGATGCGAAAATCAGCTCTGGAACCATCTCCGGCAATGGAGCGATCGCCGAAATGATTAAAGCCGGAGGGCCGCCGATCGTCAGGGTGACCGGCAGCGCTTGATTGCGCAGCTCTGCCTCGTGATGGTGGAAGCCGCCGCCTTTTTGAATCTGCCAGTGCATGCCGGTTGTATTTTTATCGTAGATTTGGATCCTGTACATGCCCAGATTGTGTTCCTTAGTCTGTGGATGCTCTGTATACACGAGCGGCAAGGTCACAAAGGGGCCGCCATCTTCGTGCCAGCCTGTCAACGCAGGCAATTCGGTCATATCCACATCGCGCGTGTGGTGCTGCAATACCGGAGCTTGTGCCGCCGATACGCTTTTTGTCCCCGTCTTCAGCACACTGAGCAGTGGGTCGCGCAGCTCCCAGAGCGACGACAGCTTGGGCGGCAGCAGCTTGTCCATGCTGTGGACCAAATTTTTGATGATCTGCTCCGGCTTCGGCCCGAACGCCATTTCCACGCGCGCTCTGGTCCCGAACAGATTGGTTACGACCGGAAACGCCTTGCCTTTCACATTCGTGAAGAGCAGTGCCGGACCTTGCTCGTCAATCACGCGACGGTGGATTTCAGCCAGTTCCAAATAAGGATCGACGGGCGTATCTATCACCTTTAGTTGATTCTCCCGGCGGAGTTGATCCATAAATGATCGCAAATTCTTATGCAAAGGGTGTCACCTCAATTGTGATGATAATCAGATATCCTTCTTTACTCTACACGAAGGCAGGTCACTCTTCTAGTCTTTGCGGGAACTTGTGAACAAAGATTTGCAAATGTAGAATAAAGCTTACGAGGGGAAGAACGATCTTCCGCACGAAATTGGCAGGAGATTCAGCCATCACGCAAAGGAGGGGATTCGCATGCTGCACATCGAGCCCGTAACGCTCGTCGGTCAACATGTCCGCCTGGAGCCGCTCAACTCAAATCATGCGGATGATTTATTCGAAGCAGGGTGTTTTCCGGAGATTTGGCAGTACATGTCGATTGCCGTAGAGAAAGATGAAGACATTCACATGATGATTGACAAAGCGCTGGCAAACCAGCAGGCCGGCAGTGAGCTGCCGTTTGCAATCATCCACCAACCGACAGGAAAAGCGATCGGCAGCACGCGCTTTATGAATATTTCGCGACAGGATCGAGGTCTGGAAATCGGCTGGACCTGGCTGACCCCTGCCGTCTGGAAGTCGCCGGTCAACACGGAATGCAAGTGGCTGCTGCTGCGCCATTGCTTTGAAACGCTGGGCTGCATTCGCGTCCAGCTCAAGACGGATGCCCGCAATCTCAATTCACAGCGGGCGATCGCCAGAATCGGCGGCGTGAAGGAGGGCGTGCTGCGCAATCACATGATCACGCGCAATGATTACGTGCGGGATTCCGTCTACTTCAGCATTCTCGATCGGGAGTGGCCGGAAGTCGAGCGCAAGCTGAAATTGTGCCTATTTGGTGAATAACTCCTGACAGCGTTGTTTCCGCCAGTGAGAACTGTGTACAATGGTCAGTGACAAAAGGGCGAGAGAGCTTCTCACCTGGTTTCATCTTGGGGGTTATGGAAATGGAAAAAGCGGTTGCCACGAACCGTACAGCAGTTATCCTATTGTTATTGTTTGGCGATTTGCTCGTATTTTTTCTCTTTGCTTTTTTCGGAAGAGTGGCACACGGTCTGAGCTTGAACTTTTTGAGCATAGCTACGACAGCTTCACCGTTTGTGCTTAGCTGGCTGATTCTCGGCAGTCTGTTCGGGATATTCAAGCAGCAGGCGTACAGCAGTGTCAAACAGGCGGCGAAAAAAACGGCGGCCACCTGGCTGATCGTCGGACTGATTGCGTTAATCATCCGTTCGATCATCGTCGGAACCGGGTTTGTCGCTGCTTTTTACGTCATTACACTCGTGACGATTTTGCTCCTTCTGCTCTTGTGGCGAATGGCTTGCGCCTATTTTTTCTTAGGAAACAGCAAATAAGCCGATTTTGGATAACAGGGGCGACTCTTGGACACGCTACCACTTGGTAAAGGAGGTGGCGAACATGTCCAGCAAAAACAACAACAGCAAAGACTTGGGCAAAAACCGCGGCAAAACCGTCGATAAAAACGATCAAAATACGAATATCCGCAATGGGAACAGCGACAACAACGACAGATAACAATCGATTGCAGTGACAGACAGGGGTATCTTTGGGGATACCTCTTTTTTTGCGTACAAAACTTTCGTACTCGTTGTTGACAAGAACACGTTGGTACGGTGGAGGCGAGGGGAATCGCCAAGAAGAGAACACTTCGCAAGTGACAGCGCCCGGGGGAGCATTCAAGGCCGACTCCGCTCAGCCCCCCAAAAAGTGACGTGGGCCTTCGAAGCGTATTCCGAATACTTTTCGGGGACCCCCAAGCTCTAAAACGGAACCGCGCCCCAAAAGCCGCGAGGGACGTATTTCATGGATGCCAGTGTGGCGCGAAAGACGTTCCGTTTTTGGCTTCGTCTCGGTAAGCGCTGTCAAAAAGCTCCGCTTATCTCTTCTTGGCGATTCCCTGGCTGCAGTGCT
>CAMIVR010000180.1 GCA_946402065.1 uncultured Brevibacillus sp.
CCAGAGCAAGCCCGCCAAGCCCGCCTCCTATAATAGCTACAGAAATTTTACGCATTTCTTCACCAGCTCCTCTAACATAATTAGATTTATCTTACGTTGTTATATTAATGCGCACTTGCGTATCTTGTCAACTATTGGACTTAAACGCCGCAACTCGATGCTATGTTGCCGAGCGAGCATGAACGTTTAACATCTTTCCTTCAAATTTTGTACCGATTACTGTTACTGTGTATAATTAAGATGGAAACGATCGGAAACTGCCGGGTCGATCAAATGGAGAATACCAGGCAGTTTCCGGCCCAATCCTTGGCGAACGGAGAATGTATATGCACCATTACAATGCATCCGATATGATTGATCTGCTGAAACGCGCCTATCGCGGCGACAGCGAAGCGTCCGCGGCCATTCAAGCCTTAACGGTGCCATTCGCTGTCGCGCCCGACTACTCGGTTTTGATTGTGGTACAGGACAAACATGCGACGCAGGACGACAACGGGCTGGTAAGAATGCTTGATAAAGCGCCGGAAGAGGGTAGCTGGCGCAAACAAGCGGCAGATATTTACCAGTGCGACGAAGAAAGCGCGGCCTGGGGCAGTGTGCCGATCCCGTCCCGTTTTGTGATTCGTGAAGTAAAATACGCCGACGGGGTGTTCCGTTTCATATCGGACGCGGGGGAAACGGTAGCCGGTACTCCGGCTCAAATCATACGAGCGATGTTGAACGTTTCCTATACGTTTAACGGCGTACCCGAAGACGAAATCGAACGATGCTTCCAATCCATCCCCAAGACGGTCGTTCCTCCGCGAGTTCCCCAAAAGACAGCGGCAGATAATCCCCCGATTCAGGACGAGCTGCTGGGGACGATAACCTTCGACGAACGATGGCAGTTATTTGAAGGCGCCATTCAGGCGAACCTACAGAAAATCGAAATAATGATCAATATTGACAACCGCGAAGAAGTCCTGACCTTTCTGCCCGCCGTACGTGATGTCGTGTCCCGGCTTCAGGACATTGATTCAACAGTAAAGGAATTCATGGCGGACGAGCTGCTTGACCACAAAAACGACGACTGGCTGGCTGAGGACGAGGAACCGATAACGAGAACTGAGTTCATACAGCGGCTATCGGTCAAGACCCTATCATTTTACGAAGACGGCACCTTTAAGATCTGGTATGACGACGGGGACCTGTTCTGGGGACACAGCATCATGGCACACATGAATGCCGAAGGCGAACCGGAAAACGTCGATATCCACGGATAAATATGGCTCAATCTGCCTGCACTTACAGTCCCCTACCAAAGTTAGCATGTTTGCCGTACATCGTGTTGGAATCCAACTTGCGGATCTCCAGCATTTTCAAGATAACCGCATCGCAATAAATTAATAGCGTCCGCTCGCTTCAGCGAGCTTCAGAGGCTAAAATGACTCTCTTCCACTATTTTCTTTCACTCTTTACTGAAAAATAGCGATGATTCAGACTCTATCTGACAAATAGAAAGGTTTGGCGCTGTGATGGGTATGCACGAAATTGAAGGCGCAGTCGAAGGTGCTGTTGCGTCATCCCGACCGGGAGTGGGACGGGGAGAGCAACCCCGAGGTAGGCATCTATTGGAGGTGTGGAATTATGGATATTCGTCATCAAATGATTCCGTTATTGCAGGTGAAGGACAAGCTGCCAAGCGATAGCTTGAGTTATGCCTGGATCGAGCGGAGGCCGGAAAGAGCGGAACGCGGGCTTGTCGCTTACTTTTCGGGGGATACCGAACTGGAAAGCCTGAATCTGGACTCGCCGTTCGGCAACGAGCGGATAAGTCTAATTCTGGTTGACGGCAATCTTACGGTAAACCGTTACATATATAACGAAAACACGGACGGTGCTACAGGACTGATCGTGAACGGGCATCTTACCGTCCAAAATATGCTGGTGGGCGGCCAAGAAATTTATGTGAGCGGCAGTCTGACGGTACAGGAGCTGTTTTGGGGCGATTACAATCACGGCGATCTTACCGTAAAAGGAGATGTGAATGCGGCGGTCTTTGCCGAAACAGACGAGTATCACGTGAATATTGCAGGATCGCTGAATTGCAGGCAGCAGCTTATGCCATGGGACAGACACGGGGACTGGCAGGGTTTGGACATCGAGGTGCTAAACAGGTGGCTGGTCGAGGAGCTGTATACCGCGGATGAAGAAGAATGTTGGCTCACCCGGGGAAGCGATGTGCTGCAGCTCCTGAAAGCCGGGAAGTCGCTGCTGAAGGAACAAAGCGAGGACTCTTTGCCTCAGCCCGCAGATGATTTGCATAAGCTGCGCGAGACGGTCACCGTACAAGCGATTGAAGACATTCTGGCTTTGCCGCTCGTGCAAGAGAGGTACAACGACTATTACGATACGGACAAGAACGGCTATTGGTACGGTAACCTGTTTTTCGGCTTTCGCCTGCCGGAACAAGGCCCGACCGCCCGCGTTCTGGTCGGGGAAGAGATCGCCAAGGAAAACGGCGAAGAAGATTTTTTCGTTTTCCATTACGATCTTGCCGTTGACGAACAGGGAGACAAAACGGTCACCCTGTATTACCAGGAAGGCAACGGGCATGAAAACGAATTAAAGCCGCTGCCGCCCGACGACACGAATGCGCTGAAGAAAGCTCTTCACCATTTCAACCGGCTTGTCGCAAAGGTCCGGTTCGATAACAAGCAATACGTGCAAGAGAGAGACCGTCAAAAAGCCGAGAGCGATGCACTGGAGATGAAAAAGGAGCAGATTATGCAGGCGCTCATGGAGCAGGAGGATCTTGCCGATCGGACATGCACGCTGCTTGGACATACTTTCCGCCTCATCACCGTCAAACAGGCGGACCGTCTTTTGAACGCGATCGTCCATCCCGCGTACGATACTCCTCTGTACGATATCCTGAACAGCGCTTGGCTGCATCTTGCCGACGAGCGGCCCATTTATTATTTGCTCTCCGAAGAGAACGTGCATCTGCAGCGGCTGGATATGACTCAGCTGGCGGAGGAAGCGGACAAGCTCCAGTTTACCATTGCCGGATACGTCTTTGCCGCGAACTTGACGGTAGACACCTTCATCGAAGCTTATGATACCGATTATTCGCCGCCGATGGCCGTATTTGGCGATCTGACCGCAAGGAACATCGCTTTATGCGGAGCCACCTTCTATGTCGGAGGGAATGTAAGCTGCGAATGCTTGTACGGATTTTACAACCATGGCCAGTTGGTCGTGGCCGGCCGATTGGAAGCCGGCGCTGTCATTGCCGATGATTTCGTTATGCATATCGGGACAATCGGCAGCAATGTGCTCATATCCCGCAACGATATTTACGGCATCGACAAACTGGAGAATGAGAGCGGCTCAATGATCGAGCGATGGACGCTGTATCCTTCGACATACCGGGCCAAAGACGTTCTGCATGACGTTCTGGTTGATTACGATGCCTCGCCGGACGGACTTTGGCCGGATAGAAGCATGCTCCTCGACCGGTTTGAGAAAGGAGGAGCGGTGATCAACTGGGAAAAGCTGGAGCAAACCTATGCGTCTTTTACCGAAGAGCTTCCTGCTGCTTTTGCCGAGATATTTCATAGCGGGGGCCCGAATGGCGAGAGTCTTTACAAAATCAAAGTGAACGATGCCGGGAGCTGCTTTTTCTACCAAAGCTACGAACAGGATTGGAAGCAGGCAGGATTTATCGACGGCCCGCAATTTTATATTTTGAGGGTCGTTTGGTATGTAGAGGAAAATCAGTGGCAGATGTTTTACGATGTCTACAATGAGCAATGGGAGATGCAGTGCCAATTCCAGACCGCTCCGGAGGATAGCTATACGTCAACGCTGGCTGTAAAAAAAAGGTTCCGCGAAGCGTTGCAAGCTTTGCGCAGCCAGAGAATGCCAGAAGCGAAGCTGCTTGACGTCTTGAGCATGGGAGAAGGCCATCCTGATGTGCAGCAAGTCGTTCGGTTGCCCGATCTATACGTACCTTCAGGCAGCATCGTCGCAGCCGATCCGCTCGCAAACATGGAGAGACCGGCATTTGCCCGCCGGACGCCTGTCGGAACGTTTCCGGTCTATTTGTATAGAGAGCGGCAATACAACCAGATCTGCTGCGCCGAAATCCGCTTTTCCGAAGATGAGATCGCGGCTTGGGAAATGGCGGTGCTGCCCGGACAAAAGTTGGAAGAACTGAAGGCTGGCGAAATGTTCGGCTATCCGGTCGATGCAGGCCTCGGCTGCTTCATGGATGAGGAAAGCGCACATCAGTTCATGAAGCACCGGCAGCAACTGGCGGAGCAGCTCGGGGAAGCGTACGACAATTATTATGACGATTATCTAAGCGAGCTGCTGGAGGGGGACGAAGCGGTCAGTTCGGATTACTGCAACGCGGTTCCTTTTCCGGGGCAACCGTACAATGCCGCCGTATTCAGATCCGGATGGGGCGACGGGTTATACGCTTCCTACTTCGCCCTGAACAAAAACGGTCAAGTTGTTCGTCTCATCACCGATTTCGCTAGCCTGGAGGATTGATTTCCGAGGAGCCTGTCCGACGATTGTTCGATATAATTCTTGCTCCTGCTCTGGCGTCAGATATTGGGGTCTTCCCGGAGTTGTGATACGAAAGCTGAAAATAAATGGGAACGACCCCGGGACTCTGATGAGAATAACCATTTCGCGCCTGAACGGGAATTGCAGTGCAAAGTGGGTTTCGTTTGGTCGTATACTGTCGTTACTAACAAAAGGATGGCGTGAAGATGAAGAGTCTATTTTCCGAACTCAACGGATTTGTCGTATATGAACCCGAATTGCTGAAGCGGTACCTGGAAACAAACCATTTACTTAAGAAAGATGTTTTGCAATATTTCTCGGAAACGGATCACGGTGAAATCATTACCCAAAAGGGTATAGCTATACCGATTATTGGAGTTCGTACAGGTTACTATCATTTTACTGTAACCGTTGAAAACAAGTTCATGATGAAAGCAGATGAAATAAAAGCAAGGTCGTCAGGCTGGATATATCACACAGAATCGGGGCAGCTTAGCGTAGTCGGGATCGGCTATCTGAAAAACATCGATTCGATGGGTTCCAATTGTTTAACCTATCCGATTGATAACGGCTGGTATTCCGTGGAAATTTTATGTGGAGAAAGAGATGGCCAGGACGACCTGTTGATAGAACTGGTACTTACAAGAGAAAGTAATCCTCCCAAGTTTTCAGGCAATTTCGAGATAGGTTATGATTTCTGAAATCGGTCCAAACAAATTTCATTGCAAATTAGAGTTGAATCATTTATTATGGATATCAAAGGTCTATATTAATGGCAATCTTGAGAAGGGAGGGGGACACTTGCAGTTCTCCAAAAGTACAGATTATGCCCTACACGCCTTAATTCATCTGGGACACTCGGAGCGTTGCAACAACATCGGGATCAAGGAATTATCCGGGACACTCGGCGTTTCCGAAAGCTATTTATCCAAAATCATGTCCAAGCTGAGGCAGGATGGAATCGTGCGTGCTGTGCCAGGGGTAAACGGTGGTTACGAGCTCGCACGGCCGGCGGATCAGATTACGTTTCTCGATGTGATTCAAGTAATTGAAGGAAGACAGAAGTTATTCGTATGTTCCAATTCGAGTTCGCGGCAGCATCGGTTGTTAGCGGAAGAGGGGACTGCACAGCGGGAACTGAAACATCCGGAACAAAAGGAATGCTTGGTTGAGAAAGTTATGTACGGCGCGGAACAGCATCTGTACCAATATTTGCGGGAACACACGATCCAGTCGGTACTGGATGAAGCTTTCAAGCGTTGTACCCATAGGGAAAACAAGAAGTGATACGCTTCTTGTGCTTCAATTATGGATATTATAGATCGTCCATGGAGGTTTTTGGAGGATGGAAAAACAACTTTTAGATGTAACCATTATTGGCGGCGGGCCGTCTGGGTTGAGCGCCGCCTTGGTGCTCGGGAGGGCAAGGAAAAAGGTGGCGATCATCGATGAAGGTCGTCCTCGCAACGCGGTAACTCGCGAGATCCATGGGTTTCTTACTCGAGATGGGGTCACTCCGAGCGAGTTTCGGCGAATTGCAAAGGAGGAGATTAGCGCCTATCCCTCTGTATCATTCGTAGTGGACACCGCGGTGGGGATCACCGGAACCGACGGTCAGTTTCAGATTGAGACTGCCCATGGGCAAACTTTTGCAAGCAAAAAAGTTCTGTTTGCTATCGGCATGAAAGATGAGCCGCTCGACATTCCGGGACTTGCGGAGGTCTACGGGAAAAGCGCCTTCGTCTGCCCGTATTGCGACGGTTGGGAGTTAAGAGATCAGCCGCTTGTCATCATTAATAAGGGGGCTGAGCTCATGCATTTCGCTCCGCTCATATCTGGATGGACGAATCGTTTTACTGTTTGCACGAATGGCCCTGATGAACTGACAGATGCCGAGCGCGAGGAGTTCCGGCGTAAACAAATGCCTCTGTTCGACTCGCCGATCCGGCACATCGACTCCAGCGAAGGGATCGTTCAACAAGTAGTGCTTGAAGATGGGACAGCAATTCCATGCAGGGGAATATTTTTCAAACCAAAACTGGTGCTAGGCTCGGACTTGCCGCAGGCATTCGGATGCGGGATCTCGGAAGACGGGATGATCATCGTCGATGAATTTGGCAAAACGAACATTTCGGGCATCTATAGCGCTGGGGACGCAGCTTCCCGACTGCATCAGGCTATAGCCGCGGCTTCGACAGGCGCATTTGTCGCTGCGGTCATCAACAATGAGCTGAATACAGAGAGTTGGGGGAGAAAAAATGAGCACGATAACGAATAGTAAGCGCGGCCCGATCATGTTTGCCCTGATTATCGGCATGTTCGTCGCCGCTTTGAATGAGACGTTAATGGGCAATGCCCTTCCCGAATTGATGAAATCGTTCGACGTATCTGCGGCAACGGTCCAGTGGCTTTCCACCGCCTACATGCTCGTCGTTGGTGTGCTTGTACCGGTAACTGCAATCCTGCAGCAATGGTTCACGACACGACAATTATTTCTGTCGGCGATGGGTCTGTTCTTCGTGGGTACAGTCACCGCGGCGGTGTCGCCGGAATTCGGGGTGCTGCTGGTCGGGCGGATTATTCAAGCGATCGGAACCGGCATGCTGCTGCCGCTTGTCATGAACGTCATCATGACCATTTATCCGCCGGAAAAGCGGGGAGGCGCAATGGGGATGTTAGGGCTTGTCGTCATGTTCGCGCCGGCGATTGGCCCGACCCTATCGGGCTTGATCGTTGACGGGCTTTCATGGCGCTGGCTGTTTTACCTTGTTATACCGTTTGCGCTGCTCTCCATTATCATAGGAGCCGTTGTCTTGAAGAATGTGTCGGAAGTCACCAAACCGCGAGTGGACCTCTTATCCATCGTGTTGTCGACGATCGGCTTTGGCGGAATCGTCTATGGGTTCAGCAGTGCCGGCGAACACGGTTGGTCGGAACCGGCAGTCATCTGGACGATCGCCGCGGGCGGGGTTTTCTTATTGCTGTTCGTCTGGAGGCAGCTGCTGCTTAAGGAGCCCGTCATGGATTTGCGGGCGTTCCGGTACCCCATATTCTCGCTTGTCGCGGTCCTGCTATTCGTGCTTTTGATGACGTTCTTCTCGTCCGCGATCGTGCTTCCAATGTTTATGCAGGGAGTGCTGATGATGACGGCATTCAAATCCGGTTTGATCCTGCTTCCCGGGGGGATTGTGAACGGGCTCATGGCCCCAATCTCCGGCAAGCTGTTTGACAAGTTTGGGCCGCGCGTTCTGGTCATACCTGGATTGGTCATCGCTGTTATCTCATTGTGGCAATTTACCCGATTCGACGAAACGACGAGCACCGGCTTCCTCGTGGCCGTTCACATCGCGCTGATGATTGGCATCGCGCTAGTCATGATGCCTGCACAGACGGCTGGACTTAACCAGTTGCCAAGCCATCTGCACCCGCATGGGACAGCGATCTTAAATACATTGCAGCAGGTGTCCGGCGCAATCGGCACTGCCCTGTACATCAGTATTATGTCGAGCGGGCAGAAGCAGTATTTGAGCAATGCAAGCGATCCGCAGGCTCCGGCGGAAATCGCCAAAGGGCTCGCAGCCGGCATCAACAACGCATTCTGGTTCGGCGTCATCATCGCGCTCGTCGCGCTCGTGCTCGGTCTCTTTATCCGTAAAGGGAAATCGTCGGAGCAAGAACAGGCGGCTGGATGAATTGCCCGTTCTGTTGGGGGAATTCATAAACCATAAGGAATGGTGGGGAATACTCATGAACGATTTTTTTAATGCAGCCCTATGGGAAAAAGTGTGGAAAGACGAGTCCGATTTGAAAATCGACAGGATGAAAAGGAATGGAATCGATCCTACCCGATCTTTTGATCATAAGGCCACGACCTTCAACGAACAATCGTTTAGCGAAGAGGGAAAAAAACGAACGAAACGAATCATGAACTGGCTTGACGGACAAGGCGTTCCATTCGAAAATAGCTCCATTTTGGATATTGGCGCCGCATCGGGCGTGTTCTCGGTTCCGTTCGCGGAGCGAGGGGCCCGCGTAACCGCTGTAGAAACTTCTCCGCCGCTGATCGAATTGCTGGAAGAAAACATCGCGAACTTCGCCGAAGATCAGGTGAAGATTGTACCCGTACCGTTTGAAGATATTGACGTAGAGGCCAAGGGCTGGAACCAGGCCTTCGATCTCGTCTTTGTCTCGATGAGCCCGGTCGTTCACAATTGGGAGAGCGTGGAGAAGGTGCTCCAGTGCGCACGAAAGTTCTGTTATATCAGTATGCCGGTACTTCATACGGAGCACAGCCTAGTGAAGGAGGTTTGGCCGCTCGTCACCGGTCAACCCTACCATTCGAAGCTTACGGAAATGGGATATTTGCTGCATCTGCTATATCTGAAAGGTTATGCATACGAATCGTTGATCACGCGGGAAGGAAAAACGAAGGAGGTCTCCAGAGAAACGGCACTGCAGGAGACGATGACTTGGCTTGGCCATCACCGTCTGCCTGTTGACGAGCGGAATCGGAATATCATCGCCGACTATTTAGAGCAAGCCTATCCGTCCGGCAAAATCGTCATTCAGGAGGGAGGACGTTTTGGCAAAGTACTGATTCGATTGCAGGATCAGAACATGTATTAGAGAGAGATTTGAGTCTGACAAGGCGGGTTACGTATTCATTCCAGATAAATCGGAGATCGCTTTCCGGTCGAGTACCGAAAAGCTCGCCGCCGCATTCCCAACAATCGCTTGCTACGGCGTCAGCAGCCAACTCGTTGTTTTAAAAAACTACGACTGACCAATTAACGTACAGTACTTGTTTTCAATCTCTGCAATAAAAGTAGATGAAAACGGCACGCTTGAAGCAGTAAAGAAATTACTTGGCTCCGAACGGGGAGATAAAGCGGAAAAGGTGCCGATGACATTAGTAAAATTCACGGATAATCAATTTGAAAACGGGTACTCCCTGACGCCCAACTTTCCGTGCAAAACGTTCCAACGTGGATTGTTACCTTCCACGGCGTGAACATGCCAAGAAATGGTAAGGCAAGCGGGGGAAAACAATACGTTGATTGACATTCAATTGGCATACGGTGAAGAGGAAGCAGAAGATTAACTGGTAGAAACTTTGATACATTAGGGAAATTAGCCAGCCCTTCAAATCAAGAAAGGGCCATCTACAAGCGGATGGCCCCAAAACATGTTACGCTCCAATATCTCCCCATGGATCGTATATGAACGTATCATCGATCGGAGTGAATCGAATGCCCTGAAGATTCCTGCGTAGCGCCTCGTCACGGAAACGTTGACTTGCGACGAGCTGTCCCAGTTCTAAGCACCTGAACAGATGGGCCTCTGTTGGAACAACTGCGAATCGTTTGATCCAGGCATATAAGGGAGTCGCAGGGAAATAACGATGCATCATCGTTTCGCCGGTTTCAATAATGGTCTCCTCGCAAAACTCAGATTGTTCTCTACAAAGCAAGCTTTCGTGCTGATAAGGCAAAAACAGGCTGTAGGTCTTTTTTGTAAAATCCGAACCCTGCAGCCGTATTGTAAGTGGAATGGCACGGAATTTCACCTGGAAGTGCTCGCATAGCTCGATAAACGCTTCAGAAACAAGTGGGGTGTTCGCAGGGGCATATAGGTCAAAACACAACTCACCAAGGGAATTGTCGGTACCATCAAAAATATATTGCTGATTCATTTCGATATCATATGAACCGGGATCGTTAATCTCCCACTCGTATTCCTCGATATTGAAATTCCCGCTCAAGAAATAAGGGCAGCCTTTGGCGCCAGGCTCATATTCAACCAAATAGAATTGGTTGTTACTCATTCCTTCCCTCCTCATTCTTCAAAATGAACATTCACAGAATGTGCTCGGAAGTCTTCGCTTTTCATTCGACATGTACTTCCTTATCTGGTCCGATACCTGAGGTCGAACTTGGGCTTCATGTCATGTATACGGTTGGTGTCCTAAGAAGCGGGCCGTTGGGTTTAAAGGAAAGCGGAAGAAAGGGGCTGTTGTACCAGCCCCACTTTCATTTCTTTTTCTCCAGTTCCGCCTTTAATCTTGCATTCTCTTCCATTAGCTTTTGAACGTCCGGGACATCCTTGCCGGAAACCCAGCCATACAAATCGTCTCTTGCTGCATACACCGGCAATTGATCACGAAGAACCATTTTAATGTGCCGTAAATCTTCAACGTAATAGGTAGGGACTTGTTCCATGACCGATTGCTTAAACTCTTGAAACTCCTGATAGTGTTCAATTGCCGGGAAATCGTATGGCAGTTGTCTTAATCTTTCATCTGTGAGTACAAAAGCAAATCTAGGTTTGCCCGCTTCTCCGGCATACTCATATTCCCATTGTATATAGCTCTTGGATTCATCATCGGGAAGCGTTAAACCATAGAATCCTCCGAGAAACAGGATATATACATCGGACTCGTCGATCCATCTCTTCCTTATTTTCATTGGACTTTCAAAAAAATGTTGCTCGACTCCAGCAGGGATATGACCGGCTTGAAGTATGGCTTCAACAGCGGTATGTCTTTCCTCAATAAGATCGTAGTAAGTAGACGATATATAAATTTGTAATTTTTTTCTCATAATCCACCTTTGTGAAATGAAATGAATTAGTAAAAATCATACCGTAGGCTCGTTTTAATTGTCAATATTCACCTGAGTTACCCTTTCACGATCATTCATGCAAAAACAGAATCCTTCCTGGAAAAAGCCGCAACGATCGGAGCCCAGCCCTCTTTTCTTCCCAGCAGCACTACAGCCCGAGACAGGGTGCTTTGAC
>CAMIVR010000181.1 GCA_946402065.1 uncultured Brevibacillus sp.
TACTCTATTTTCATCATCTGATGGTGCCGCGACAGCGGCATGGGGGTCTACCCTGTACACACAGTCGACTATACTTTTACGTAGTTCTTTACCTTGACGCCCTTTGCCAACTGGAACTCATTTTTATACTCAACGAGATCAATCTCACAGCCCGGTCCGATGTTGACATTGTTCCCCCGCACCACTTTCGCTTTGGTATCCTCCAGGTAAATATCATCACCTTCAATGCTATCCGCACGAAGCTCCTCCACATGCTGGAAAAGCGTTTTGAACAACCGCTTGAATCCGAAAGCTGAGCCACGCTTCACGGAGATAATTTCCCCGCCGATCTCCCGCGCTTTGCACGGACCAAAATGCAGCATGAGTTCAATACTGCCGGCATTGAGCATTCCCTCTATCGCAAACGAACCATTGGCAATGAAGCGCTCTGCCGCACAATCGCCCTTCACTGCGATGCCGCCGTGTACATCAATCACGTCTCCTGTCACATTGCCTTCGACATTCAAGCTGCCGCTCAGCTTGATTTCTTTGCAGGCGAGATTGCCGCCAACCTCTGCGGAACCGTAGACTTTCATCCGCTGAGCCTCGATGCTGCCGGTAAATTCCGTCGCTCCGCTTACTTTGATCGCTTCTGCCTTGACATTGCCGATGACGTTGGCATGGCCGGAGATCCTCATGTCTGAACAGTCCACGTCGCCTTTGATCTTGCCGTTGCCACTGATCTTCACTTCATGATACTGTCCGCCAATCGCACTACCACTGCCGGATATGACTAAATCGCCCTTCATTACCTTTTCCACTAGACATTCCCCCATTCGGATACCTTGACTTTTAATTCTTCCTGGCTATTGGCCACATTGAGGCGGACGACTAGCTTGCTTGCGCTATCAAAGTAAGCGTCTGTTCCGCTTTGCAGCAGCATGAGCGTGGATATCCCCATTTTCCGCAGCAAGACCACGTCGCACGGTTTTCCGGCAAACGACGGATAGTGCGCCGTCATTACTTGCAGCAGCATCTTTCCTTCATCCAGGCTCATTTCCCCTGTCTGCAGCAATCGGTCCAGTATATATACATAAAGCATCTGATCAAATCCAAACACGTCGCGATCGCCGTATTGCTTTACGAATAAGTCGAGTGACATCTGAGAAACAATGTTTCGTTGCATCAGTTCTTGCTTTGGCAACGACGTTACTGCCGGATTTGGCGAAAACACATCAGCCAGCTCATCCAGCGATAAATCGTCTTTCATGTCTTTAATTTTATCCAGTCTGGCTAAAATCTTATCCTTTGGAAAAAACGTTTCCTGGCCGGTAAAGGTCGATTTTCTGATAAACCATTCTTCCGGTATCAAGTTTTTGCGCTTCCACCTGTACAATTGTCCGTATGAGATGCCTGTCAGTTCCAATAGCTCTTTTTTGGAGATTAATTCCTGCTCCATTACCTTTTCACCTCCGACAAAACAGAGTGTAACATAACATTGTTACGTTGTAAATGGGAACGTTTTATCCACATGAAAAAAAGCACCCCAAAACCGCATTCTTCCGGTTTTAAGGGTGCTTTTGGTTTTGCGAGAGAGGCATTTCTGTTACATGTCGCGTAATACAGGCGGTACTTCTTTGTACCCTTTGGACTTCACTGCGCCGATGATGACACCGACGAGCATCCAGGAGAAGCCGACGATGTAAGTCATCTTGTCGAAGCCTGACCATACGTAGGCGATGATGCAGAAGCCAATCGCCGGCAGCAGCAAGTAGTTGATGAAACCTTTGAATCCGCGTCTTCTTTTTCTGATGTAGAAGTGGACGAACACGGCCAGATTCAATACGGCAAACGATGTCAGCGCTCCGAAGTTGACGAGACTGATAATCGTATCGATCGAGACAGCCGATGCGACGATCAGCGAAACGATTCCGACAAAAATAGTTGAGTTAAACGGTGTTTTATACACAGGATGAACTTTTGCTAGCGCGCCGGAGAATGGCAGTACCTTGTCCCGGCTCATGGAGAAAATGATCCGCGCGATCGCGGAGTGAATCGTCAGGGCGTTGGCAATCCCAACGGCAGCAATACCGACGAAAATAAACAGATAGTACAGGAAGTCGCCGCCTACCTCGCGGGCGATGTCGAAGAATGCCATCAAATCATCCAAATCTTCGTAATTCGGATGGGCCAATGCAGCCAGGTACGCCTGGATGATAAACACCAAGCCGATGATGATCAGCGATGCGATGGTAGCCCGCCCGACGGTTTTGCCGGGGTTTTTAACTTCTTCGGACAGCGTACTGATGACGTCGAACCCGAGGAAGCCAAGCACGGCGATCGATGCTGCCGAGGCGATAAAGTTCAGGTCGACCTTGTCTGCCTGGTACATTGGAGCAAGCGAAAAACCGCCCGTTCCATGGCCATCAATGAAAATAAATTTCACGGCGAACCCGATAAAAATGACGAGAATAAGGACTTCCAAGCAGAGGAAGATCATGTTGGAACGCGCTGTCAGTGAGATCCCGCGAGCGTTAATATACGTATTAATCGCCAGGAAAATGAAAATCAGGACAAAAGTCGGAACGCTGGGGATCACGCTTTGCAGCCAAATCGCCGAGAAGGACGTGAGCAGTGCCGGAGCCATGATGTAGTCGATGGCAATCAGCCAGCCTGTGACGAATCCGATGTGCGGATTGAGTCCGCGCTGCACGTAGGAATATACGGAACCGGCAATCGGGAACTCCTGACTCATCTTGCTGTAGCTCATCGCTGTGAACACCATGGCGATAATGCCGACCAAATAAACCAACGGGGCCATCCCGTTACTCGCTTTGGCGATCGATCCGTACACTTCGATCGGGGCAATGATCAGCATGGTGATCAGTCCGAAAATGATCAAATCCATCAGGCTAAGGCTTCGTTTCAACTCTTGCTTGTAGCCAGTGTTGGTTGTCGTGTCGCTCGAAGTTTTTGTATTGGTAGAAATTTCCGACATTTGATGACCTCCTGTGTGTATTTTTGGGATCGAGCTTTTGTTGGTCGCAATCGAGAGCGGGAATGACCGCTGGCCATCGCGCGAGCCTGAAAGTTCCTGAACAGGAACTTTTTGTGAAAACCTTTTCGAAAGCACCAAGCTTCGCCAAAAAAGCTGGCGAAGCCAAGTATTTACTGCCTACTCAAAGGATAGGGCGACGTATTTCCACTCCAGGTACTCCTCGATGCCTTGTCGTCCGCCGACTCTGCCAATACCGCTTTCTTTTACCCCGCCGAACGGAGCCTGGGGATACGCCAGCGAAGTACCGTTGATCGCCATGTTGCCCACTTCCAGTCCATCGATCATGCGGAACATCCGCCCGGCATCCTTGGTGAAGACATATGCAGCAAGTCCATATGGTGTATTGTTGCTTTTTGCGAGCACTTCCTGCTCATCTGCAAAGGTAAGCACGGGTGCAACCGGACCGAAGATTTCCTTTTGGGTCAGTTCCATCTCCGCTGTTACGCCGTCAAGCACTGTCGGCGCATAAAAATTGCCGTTTCGATATCCCTCCTCAACGAGACGATGCCCGCCAACCAGCACCTTGGCACCTTTTTGCTTGGCATCCTCTACGAGATGTACAACTTTATCCAGATAGGAAGGGTCGATCATCGGCCCTACCTGGCACCCATCCGCTGTACCGACAGCGACGTTCAATTCGCGAACGCGATCGGCCAGCTTGGCCACGAACGCATCGTGTACGGACTCATGCACATAGATGAGATTGATTCCGTTACAGACCTGTCCGCAGTTCTCAAATTTGTTGCCCATGATGAGCTGCACGGCTTTATCCAGATCGGCATCCGGGAAAATAATCGCCGGGGCATTCCCGCCCAGCTCAAGCGTCAACTTCGTCACCGTCTCGGCCGATCCTCGCAGCAGAAGCTTTCCGACTTCCGTGGAACCGGTAAAGGAGATTTTGCGCACGCGCGGATCAGCCAACAGCGTATTGCCGATCGCTGCCGGATCGCCGGTGACCAGATTGGCCACGCCAGCCGGGATGTTCGTCTCCATCAGCAGCTGGAACAGCGCGACGGCAATCATCGGGGTTTGCTCGGCTGGCTTGAGCACACATGAGCAACCGGCAGCAAGCGCAGGCGCTACCTTCGTGGCGACGATCGCCGCAGGGAAGTTGGCAGGCGGTATCAAGCCGACAACCCCGACCGGATGGCGGAAGACCATCAATTGCTGTCCGGGGTTTGACGCCGGGATAATCTCGCCGGTGACGCGCTTCGCCTCCTCCGCACTCCATCTGATGTTGATCACAGTCCCGTAGATTTCACCGCGCGCCTCGTTCAGCGGTTTGCCCTGTTCCGTCGACAACAGCAGCGCAAGTGTTTCACGATGCTGGTCAATTCTGTTTGCCCAATCGAGCAAGTATTCAGCACGCTGGCCGACGGTTAGCTTCGACCAAGCTGGAAACGCTTGAGCGGCAGCATCGATTGCTTTTTTGGTCATCTCGGCGCCGCCGTTTGGCAGGCTTCCGATCACCTCGCCTGTCGCCGGGTTGTATACGTCAAACGTATCGGGCGCAGTTACTTTCAGGCCGTTGATCCACGCATTACTCCATTCGCTAGTTTGCATGTGTTGAATCCTCCTCATGTCGCTTACGCGAAATCCGCTGTCAGCTTCTATTCGACGGCAGCCTGCGTCTCTGCCGTTCTGCCTGACTTTGCTTCGGAATCGCTGTAGCGAACGTAAGCGTTTCGCTAAAAATGGGGTGTAACCGCCTGCACGGTTCTGCAAACGGGCATGTTCCGTTTAAATAAATTCAAAATACTTTCTCCGCTCCCAATCGGTCACCTCAACAAAGTAGTCATTCAGCTCGTTTTTCGCTGCCGTCAAATAGTGGTCGACGACGTCGTCACCGAGGAGTTGTCTGGCAATCTCGCTGTTTTCCAGGCGTTGAATCGCCTCTACCGGGTTGGCAGGCAGGCGCTGTACGCCGGGTGCTCGCGAAGCATCGCCCGTCGTCGGAGCGGCGATGTCGATTTTGTGCTCGATGCCGTACAGACCGGAAGCAAGACACGCCGTCAACACGAGGAAGTGATTGGCATCCGAGCCCGGAATGCGGTTCTCGATTCGGCACGATTTTCCTTTGCCGTCGATGCGGAATGCCGTCGTCCGGTTATCCGTTCCCCAGGTCAGCGTGTTCGGCGCGCCACCCGTGTTTGCCAGGCGCTTGTAGGAGTTGACGTACGGTGCGTAGAACAGCATCAGGTCTGGCGCGAGTGCCATCATGCCGCCGAGGAAATAACGCGCCGTCTGCGACAGGCCGTACGCGTCCTGCGCATCGTAGAAGAGATTGTTGCCCGCTTCATCCCACAAGCTGATATGGGTATGGCCGCTGCTGCCGGAGTCGTTCGTATCGTGCTTGGCCATGAAAGTGATCATCAGGTCGTTCAACGCGGCAATCTCTTTCAGCCCGTTTTTGAAAATGGCCGTGCGATCCGCCATCTCCAGCGCTTCCGCATATTTTACGTTCAATTCCACCTGTCCATTGCCGAATTCGCCTTTCAACGACTCAACGGGAATGCCTGCCGCTTCGAGGTTTGGCGCCAGCTGGCGGAGGAACCAGTCATCGACGTTCAAGCGGTAGATGGAGTAGTCGATCGGGTACTGGAACAGCGGCTTCAAGTTGGCGAAGTTCTTTTCGCGAGCCGATTCGGACGTCTCGCGGAAGATGTAAAACTCCAGCTCGGATGCAGCAAACGTCTGGTAACCCAACTGCCTGGCTTTCTGCAGCTGCTTTTTCAGCATGTTGCGCGGCGCCATCGGCACTTCGCTGCCGTCTTTGTTGTACAGGTCGCCGAGGACTATCGCCGTTTTCTCAATCCAGGGGTACGGACGAAGCGTAGCTAGATCGGGTATGACCTTCATGTCCTGCAGTCCGGTCTCAAAGTTGCAAAACGTGTAATTTTCGGCAAATTTGAGCGAGACATCCCAAATCAGGTTGATGGCGCATGTATGAATGCCGTCCTTGGCATCTTCGAGAAAGTATTGCGCAGGGACTTTTTTTCCGAACAGCTTGCCTTGCATGTCTACGCCGGCCACGATCACCTGCTCGTATTTCCCTTGTTGCACCTGCTGCTCAAACGTGTGCAAATCGAGTTTTGCCATCCTGATGCCCCCCTTTACGCAATCGTCCAGCCACCGTCTACGAACACTGTGCTGCCCGTGATGTATTCCGATTCATCAAGCGACAGGAAGATGACCGCGTTGGCGATGTCTGACGGCTTTCCTACCCGTTTCGCCGGAACGCGCTCAAGAATCCACTCTTTTACCGCCGGGTTTTGCAAGCCTCTTTCCGTAAACGGCGTTTCCACGACGCCCGGTGCCACGCTGTTGACCGTGATGCCGTAGGAGGACAATTCCAGCGCAGTCGCTTTCGTCAGCATGTGCAGCCCGCCCTTTGACGAATTGTAGTGCGGTTGACAGCTTCCGCTGCTGGATACGACGCGATGCGCTTCTACGGAAGTAATGTTGACGACCCGTCCGCCGCGATTCGCTTTGATCATTTCCTTGGCCACAGCCTGGGTGCAGAGGAACGGCCCTTTCAAATTGACGTCATGCACTTTGTCCCACTCAGCTTCGCTCAGGTCGAGGAACGGCGTAAAGGCGACGATGCCGGCATTGTTGACCAAAATATCGATGTGGCCGAATTCTTTGACCGTCTGTGCGACCATGTTGTCGACATCGGCTTTTTTCGTGACATCTACTTTGACGACCATCGCTTTGCTGCCTTCCGGGGCAAGCGCTACCGTCTCCTGTGCTGCCGCCTCGTTCACATCCGCAATGACGACAGTCGCTCCTTCCTCAAAAAAGGCAAGCGCAATCGCGCGTCCATTCCCTGATCCTGCTCCTGTCACTATCGCTACTTTGTTTTTCAATTTCATCTGCTTTCATCCTTCCGCTATAGACTGGCAATAAACTGCTTGAGAATATTTTGAAAATCGTAAAGAGACTGAATCCCGACATGTTCATTCGGTCCGTGATGGTTGGCTCCGACTGGACCAAACTCGACTGCAGGCGTCCCCTGCTCAGCGTAAAACCGCGTATCAGCCGAGCCATCCTGGCCGTACAGGCGAACCTGGCGATTCGTCACTTGCTGGACGGCCCGCTGCAGGGCGATGACAAACGGGTCGGTCGGGCTTGTCCGCACAGGTACCCCTTGGTTGAGTACAGCTACACGGGCGTCCGGCACAGCCTGCTTGACACTGGCGAAAATTTGCTCGGGATCCTGGTCGGGCAAGTAGCGGATATCCAGGCTTAATGAACAGCTGTCCGGCACTTGATTCAGCGCTTGTCCCGCCTGAATTTTCGCTAAATTGAACGATGGCTTGGGGAATAACGGACTGCTCTCCTGTAAAAAAGGCAGCGCTTCCAATTTCTGATAACTCTGCATGGCCGAAAGAATTGCATTTTTTCCCAGCCAAGGCCGACTGCCATGTGCTGCCACACCGGGGACTTCCACCTGAAGCTGCAATACGCCCTTCGCCTGGATCGCGATATCGAGATTCGTCGGCTCCCCGCAAATGATAAAGTCGCCAGCGAAGCCATTCCTCGCCAGAAAGCCAGTCCCCAGCTCGCCGCCCTTCTCTTCGTCAGGAACCAATTGCAGCATGACATTGCACGACTGTGTCTGATTGGCCAATTCCGCTGTGACGAACATCATGGCAGCGACTGAGCCGAGCATGTCGTAGGCTCCCCGGCCGTAGATATTGCCACTTTCCACGCGGGAAATGAAGTCTTCCGGGTTACCCGGGACGACATCGAGATGTCCGTTCAAGATCACTGTCGGGGCATCTTTTTTGCCGCCGACCGTCGCGACCGCCATCGTAAGCCCCTGATTCTCCAATATTTGTGTAGCCACACCGCGCTCGGTCAGCCAATTGGCGCAGAACTGGACAGATTGATTGATTCGCTCTGCCGTCGTATTTTGAAAGTCGATGAGCTCACATACGAGCGAAACCAATGGTTCATGCAAAAAGACGACAACCTCCTTTGCTTATGTCCACAACATGTTGCGGAGCTAGAACTGCTGCACAGGATTTATTAGCAACATCCGTGCCAAGCCAGATCATAAGCAATTGCGGCGGCGCGGTAAACCAATGGGGCAGAACAAACGGGATAAACAGGAACAACCCATTTGTTTTTATCCCATTTCACCCATTTATCCCATTCGTTCCTTTCAGACTGGCAATTCGTCTGGAGCCAGCTTCGGTAATTTTGCAGCCTGTCCGTCCCGTCACGACCTCCACCAGCCCATCGGCGCGCAGTTTGTCAATGATTTTTCGGATATCGTTTTCCCGGATGAGAATGCCGCGTTCGCGAGCGAGCTGAACGATCGAGCGGCGTCCACTGCTCCCCCCGTTTACTTTTGCCTGATAAATGAGTTCCAGAATCACATCCGCGCTGTTTCGCTCCCGTTCCCCCCATTCCAGCAAGACCGGCGCTGACGGCGATGCGCTGACGGGCTCAGCAACAGCCTTTTGCGGCGCTGAAGCTGCGGCGGACTCAAAATGACCCGTGTTTTCGAGAAAGCCGAGAACATCCTGCCGGGTCATCGGCTCGTCGCTCATAAAGGCCAGGTACTCCAATGTATTTTCCAGCTCGCGGACATTGCCGGGCCAATCGTACTCGATCAAGGTAGGCAGAATCTCCTGAAATCGGTCGAGACTGATTCCTCTGCGCTCAAGGAAGTGACGGGCCAGCAGGACGATGTCTTCCTTACGCGCCCGCAACGGTGGAATCGAGAGCTGCAGCACCTTCAGGCGGTAGTACAGATCATCGCGAAACGTCCCCTCCTTGACGAGTCGTGACAGATTCCGGTTCGTCGCGGCGATTACCCGCACATCTACCGGCAACAGCTTTGTTCCGCCGACCTTGAGCACTTCCTTCTGCTGAATGACACGCAGCAGCCGGCTTTGCAGACTCGGAGAAATGTCGCCGATCTCGTCGAGAAAAATCGTCCCCCTGTGAGCCTGCTCAAACAATCCGGGCTTGCCTCCCTTGCGTGCGCCGGTAAATGCGCCGTCCTCGTAGCCGAACAGCTCGCTCTCCAGCAAATTGTCGGGAAGAGCGCTGCAATTCACCGCCACAAACGGGTATCGGGAGCGCGGCGAAGCCTGATGGATGGCGTGCGCGAACAGCTCCTTGCCCGTCCCGCTCTCGCCGAGAATCAATACGCTCAGATCGCTGTTGGCCATTTTTTTCGCTTGCCGGACCGTTTTGTCCATTTGCTCGCTCTTCGTCAGCAGGTCGTGAAACGAGTATTTCGCCTCATGCCCCTTTGATTGAATCCGCAGCTGCAGCTCCAGCTCCTCGACTTTTTCCGCGACGTGCAGGCTGAGCAATCCGCCCGCAGCTTGTCCATTGTTTTCAATCGAGAGTTTGTTCACGATGATCTTTTGCTTGCGAATCGTAATCAGCTTGTCCTTGCTTTCCTGATGCATGATGTCCGTCGAGAGTCCGGCCTGGACGAGCAGACTTTCGATCGGATAGCCGATGACCTCGTCGGGCAGACAAGCGAAAATGCTTTCAGCCACGCGATTCAGCAGGGTGACTCTGCCTTCGCTGTCGTACGCCACTACGCCATCCTGGACCATGTTTAACGTTTGCTCCATCAGGTTCTTCGTATTGATCAAGCCTTGAAACGTAATTTGCGCCCCCTGGCTGCGGGGAATAATCCGTTTGGAATAGGCCGACAGAATGTTTTTCGTTTCACTGTTGAGCAGATCAAATTGCGTTAATATATCGACAATTGTACTTGCGTCCACCATCCGTTCACCGATGTCAATCACATTGGTGGCAAATACAGGGACCAGGTGACTCTCTCCTGGCGTAATCGCCGTGGCAAGCTGCGAGCAATCGCCGATCGTCGGATAGTAGGCGACCATTTCAATATGACTCACACCCAGTTCGTACAGGAGCGAAATGGTTTCTTCCGCCGAGTCTTTCTCGTCGTTGACCAGCAGACAACGCTCGCCATAAGGAATCGCCATGATTTTTTCCCAGCCGCTGCGCGACAGTGTCCGGCGCAAAATGAGAATGACTGTCCCCGGCTTGATACGCGGTGCCGCCCGTCTGGTAAAGATCGACTGCGTACTGATCAGCACGAGATCAAAATCTTCATCCGCACTCATCCACTGCTCCATCGAAAACGGAAAGAACTCGATGTATTCATGGAGAATTCCGTTTAATTGCTTGCTGATCTCATTGCTGGTTTTTTCCGAGCCCGCGATGATCGCTACGTGTCTTTTCCGTTCAGTAATGGGAACCACCTCCACGGGAACTGCAAATACTCCTGCACATATGCCTATCGGTAAGCTCCATTGTACCAACAAAACGGCTTTAATCATACTAAAAATTATCGCAGCCACATTGTTCATGCTGCCCAAAAAGCCGCTTCCTCTTACGACAAGGAAACGGCTTTTACCCAATTTGTTACAGCGTTTTCTCCCCCGGCTGCCAATAGGCGGCACATAAACCGCAAGCCTGCAGCGCTTGCGAGATGCGCAGCGTCTCGTCAACGCTTCACCCTACGTTCATATCGGTTACGACCGGGTAACGCAGTACGCCATCCGGATCGATGATGGACAGTCGGAAAAATCCGGTGCGGGCAGTCCCACTTTGGCAAATGCAGTTTGTATACTCACTCTCGCTGTATCAATGTATCGTGCTGGTTATTAGTTCGCTTCAACGGCCGCCAACAGCTTTTCAATCCGTCCAGGATTAAACCCAAGCACCTGCTTGTCGCCAATCACCGTCACTGGCACGGACATCACGCCCATACGCTGCAGCTCTTCACCGTATGCCGGATTCTCGTCAATATTTCTTTCTTCAAACGTGATGTTTTGCTGTTGCAAATACGTTTTCAGTTGTTTGCAGTACGTGCATGTGTTGCTTGCGTATACAATCGGTTTGTTCGTCATTGATTCGGCTCCTTTTTTAACAAATTATCAGATAATAATTATTATTGGTTAGGCTTCATGTTTATTGTAATTCATATCAGATAGAAGTCAATACTTTTTTATAATTACTTTAAATTATAACACCTTGTCCCGGGCTGTCGTGGCGGGAGAGAGAAAAGAGGATGGGCTCCGTTCGTTGCGGCTTCTGCAAGGGAGCAAATACTGTCCGGCTCCGCTCCGCCTGGGCTAAGCCGCAAAGGTTCTCTTCTTGGCGGTTCCCCTCGCCTCCACCACGGCCACGGTTGCACGATGACACAGCCCCTGTCAACTTAGGAGAATCAGACTATGAAATGTAGAAAACTTGGCTACGCCAAGCCTTTCGGCGTAGCCTTAGTTGCGCTTATGTCG